>JBEVEO010000131.1:0-43635 GCA_040512695.1 Leifsonia sp.
CCGCAGGCCGGCGCGGGTCGAGCTGGATCAAGGTGAAGCCCGTGCACACCTACGACCTCGTCGTTCTGGCGTGCGAGTGGGGCTCGGGGCGGCGCACCGGACTGCTGTCGAACCTGCATCTCGGAGCGCTGGACCCCACCGGTGAGTTCGGCGAGCCCGGCGGCTTCGTGATGGTCGGCAAGACCTTCAAGGGACTCACCGACGAGCTGCTGCGCTGGCAGACCGAGCGGTTCCAGCAGATCGAGGTGCGACGCACGGCCGGCACCGTCTGGGTCGAGCCGGTGACCGTCGTCGAGGTCGCGATCGACGGGGTGCAGCGTTCCAGCCGCTATCCCGGCGGCATCGCGTTGCGGTTCGCCCGGGTCAAGCGCTACCGCGACGACAAGCGCCCCGAGGACGCCGACACGATCCAGACGCTGCGCGGGATGCTCCGCGGCTGACGGTCGCCGGTTCAGGCCCTGAACACCGCCTCGAGGCCGAGCCACCCCGCGAGGTCGTGGATCTCGTCGTCGACGTCGTGCCGCATCCGCTTCGTGAACGGGATGTCCTCGTGGACGGCGTCGACGGCGAGCACGGCCGCCCTGCGGTCGGCCTTCGCGTCGAGCTTCCCGACCAGGCGGTCGTCGTGCAGGATCGGCAGCGCGAAGTAGCCCCATCGCCGCTTCGCAGCCGGCTTGTACATCTCGAGCGTGTACTCGAACTCGAACAGCTCCTGCACACGGGTGCGGTTGTGCACGAGACGGTCGAACGGGGAGAGCAGCGCGGTGCGGCCGGTGAACGGACGCGCGAGCAGGTCGGGATCGACCCTCCACTCGCCCGGGACGCCGTCGACCACGGCGGGCTCTCCCGCCTCGCCGACGTCCCCGGGCTCGATCGGGAACACGGTGGTCTTCGCCCGCGCGATCCCGAGTGCCCGCAGCCGTCGCTCGTTGCGCAGCCGCTCGGCCTCCTCGGACGGGATGACCGAGGTCTCGGCGGGGTAGACGCGTTCTGCGATGTCCCAGATGCGCTCCCGACCGCGGCGGCCGGCGATCGCGACCTCTCCGCGCATCATGAGGAATTCGAGCATCTGCGTGACGTTCCTGTTGTTCGTCCACCCGGACGACGGCCACGGCACGATGCTCGTGTCGGGGATCTCACGCGACGTCACGGCACCCGTCGCGCGGAGGCGCTCGATCACGTCGCGGCGGAACGGCTCGTTCTCCTTCATCCAGACGCGATGCCGCTCGTACCGCGGCCATGCCGCCATGTCGGCCCGGTACAGCGCGAGATCCTCGACCGGACGGATGAGGGCGTCGAGCTCGATGAGGGACCGCTCCTCCTCGAGGGCGTGCGTGAGGTCTTCCGGCCGGTAGGCGGAGCCGAGGCGACTCCACGCCACGAGGTCGGCGTTCGGCGCGATCGCGGCGGTCGGATCGATCTGCAGCATGGCGAGATGACGGACGACATGCAGCAGGTCCGTGGGGCGAGGGGCGTCGAGCAGCTGGGCCATGACGGCGATGCGCCGGGCGTCGGTGCGCGAGAGACGGTGCGGTTGCACGTGCATCACGCTAGCGCGCGCTGCCGACACGCAGTCCGGCCAGGCGCTCGCGGATGAGCGTCTGGTGACCGGTGTCGCCGGCGGCATCCGCCAGGGCGAGCGCTCGGAGCAGGATCTCCTCGCGCTCGTCCTCGCGACTCCGGTCGGCCTGCAGCAGCAGGCAGCGCGTGCTGCAGCGCATGTCGCCGAGGTGGCGGAACGTGCTGAGGAGCTCGTCGAGATCCGTCCTTGCGCCGCGTCCGAGCAGCTGCTGCACGAGCTCGGCATGGGCGAGTTCGTGATCGTTCCCGGCCGCGCGGGCGTAGTCGGCGCACTCGGCAGCCCACACCGCCGCCCGCTCGGTCTCCAGACCGGACTCGGCGGCGGTGAGCGCCATCATGTACCGGCAGTTGCTGACATGCACCCGATCGCCGGCGGCCGCGTAGCCGTTCATCGCCGTCTCGAAGGCCGCGATCGCCGCCTCCGGCCGATTCAGCGCGGCGCTGCGCAGTGCGACGCCGCGCATCTGGCTGACGGCGGCGAGCTCCCACGGGTCGTCCATCCGTGCCGCGAGGTCCTCGGCGGCGTCGAGGTGCTCGAGGGCGGACGCCGGGCGCTCCGTGTAGGCCTCGGCCATGCCGGCGAGGTGCAGGGCGGCGAGCCGTGATGGCGGGTCGTCGGCGATGGCCTGCGCCCGGTCGGCGAGGGCGGAGACCAGCGGCAGGTCGATGAACGACAGGGCGATGCCGATCACCAGCAGGTCCTGGGCGGAGGCGCCGGCCATCGCGCGTTCGTCGGCTGCGCTCATGGCGATGGTGCGGATGCTGTCGATGTCCGATCCGTACTGCTCCACCCCCGTCGAGAGCGAGACGGCGAGGGTGAGTGCTCGCGGGTGATCGGCGGCGAGTGCCCAGCGCAGGGCGGCGTTCACCTCGGCGCACATCCGATGCGAGGTCGCCATCGCCTCCGCGCTGTCGTCGGTCCTGGCACGCGCGGCGAAGTGCTCGGCGAGGTCGGCGTGGTAGACCGCGTGCCGTTCGAGCGCGTCGTGGATGACGGCCGGGTCCGTGCGTGCCCGGACGAACTCCCGCAGCACGGCGAGCAGCCGGAACCGGCGCGGGCGGCCGCCCGCCGGAACGAGAAGGGAGTGGTCGAGCAGCCGCAGCACGATGCCGTCGGCACCCGGATGCGTCACGGCGACGGCGAGGTCGACATCGAAGGTGTGGGGGAGGGCTGCCAAGCGGCAGAGCGCGTCGCGCTCATCGGCGGTGAGGAGGTCCCATGTCCACTCGAACGCGGTCTCCACCGTGCGGTGGCGTCCTTCGGGGACGGCGCGATCGAGGGCGGCGAAGTCCCGGTCCAGCCGCTCGGCGAGCTCCTCGATGGAGAGGTGCCTGGCGACGGCGGCCGCGAGCTCGATCGCGAGCGGCAGGCCGTCGAGTCTCGCGACGATCCGGGCGGCACGCTCCCGCTCCGGGCGCGTGGTCATCGTGACCGCCCTCGCACCCAGCCGGTCGATGAACATGGCGAGGGCAGCGGCATCCGGGCCGTCGACACCGAGCGGCGTGAGCGCGAACACCGTCTCCGCCGGATCGCCGATCGGGGTGCGCGACGTGGTCAGCACCCGCGCGGTCGGCGCCGACCTGGTGATCTGCGCGACGATCTCGCCCACCGCCGGCCCCACTCGGTCGATGTTGTCGAGCACGAGGAGGTACGGCTGGGAGGCGAGGGCGGAGACCACGGCGGCCGCAGCATCCGTCGCCGGAGCAGCCTCGAGCGCCAGCGCTCGGGCGATCCGGCCCACGACGTCGCCCGGTTCGGCGTGCTCGAGTTCGACGACCACGGGGGTGAGGGCCGC
Source organism: Leifsonia sp. (assembly GCA_040512695.1). Classification (GTDB taxonomy): domain Bacteria; phylum Actinomycetota; class Actinomycetes; order Actinomycetales; family Microbacteriaceae; genus Orlajensenia. Next base: position 3,378 of record JBEVEO010000131.1, read on the forward strand.
TGAGCCGGCCAGCTCGAGGGCGAGACGGGTCTTCCCGACGCCGCCCGGACCGGTGATGGTGATCCACCGGAGGTGTTCGATGAGTCCTGACACGATCCGCAGCTCGTCCGCCCGTCCGACGAAGGCGTTCTCGGGCAGCCGGATCGCGGTGGCGCGGCGCTCGGCGGCCGCCGCGATGAGATCGGCGCGCGTCTCGGCACCCAGTTTGCGGCGCAGGCTCGCGATATGGCTCTCGACGGTGCGCACCGAGATGAACAGCTCGGATGCGATCTCCGAGTTGCCCAGTCGCCGCTCGACGGCGGCGAGCACGGCGCTCTCGCGCGGGGTGAGGGTCGGGCCCGGCACGGCGTTCAGTCTAGAACGCGGTGCTCCCGCCGACTACCCGAGTGCCGTGAGCAGGTCGCCGTGGAGGTCGTCGACATGCTCGAGACCGACGGACAGGCGGATGAGGCCGTCGGGGATCGTCGGCTGCTCGGCCGGCCAGCGGCGTCGGCGCTCCCACGTCGACTCCACCCCGCCGAGGCTCGTGGCGTGCAGCCACAGGCGCGAGCGCAGGACGGCCGCATCAGCGGCATCCGCCCCTCCGCGCACGACGATCGAGATGATGGCGCCGAAGCCCGGGTAGCGGACCTCCTCGAGCGACGGGTGACCGTCGAGGCGGCGCACCAGTTCCTGCGCCGTGGCCTGCGCACGTTCGAGGCGGACGGGCAGGGTGCGCAGCCCGCGGAGGGCGAGGAACGCATCGATGGGGGATGGGATGGCGCCATACAGCGAGCGCCGCTGCAGCACGGCGTCGTGGTGCTCGTCCGAGGCCGCGATCACCGCGCCCATGAGCACATCGCTGTGCCCGGCGATGTACTTCGTCGCCGAGTGCAGGACGATGTCGGCATCGTGCTCGAGCGGGCGCTGGAGGATGGGCGTCGCGAAGGTGTTGTCGACCACGACGACGGCGCCATGGCGGTGGGCGGCCGCGGCGATGGCATCGATGTCCGCGAGTTCGAGCGCCGGATTGGTGGGCGACTCGATCCACACCATGTCCGCGCCGGCGCTCGCCGCAGCGACGGCCGCCGCGTCGGCGATGTCCACGTAGCGCACCTGCAGTTCGCCGCGCTCGACCCGGTCGTCGAGCTGGCCGACGGTTCCGGTGTACGAGCGACGGGGGGCCACGACGGTCCCACCGGTCGGGACGAGGTCGAGCACCGCCGCGATCGCGGCCATGCCGGATGCGAAGGAGACGCAGCGGCCGCCCTCGAGGGCGCCGAGGGTGTCCTCGAAGGCCGTCCACGACGGGTTCGCGTACCGTCCGTACTCGCGGTCGCCACCGGCCACGTAGGTCGACGCGAGATGCACGGGGACGTTGAGCGGCTCGTCGACCTCGCGCGGCGGACGGCCCGCGATGATCGCGAGGGTCTCAGGGTGGAACTGCGGTCCTGCGTCGTGCACGGTGGCTCCCGGATGGTCGTTGCTGGCTGTCGATTCAGCGTATCCGCCGCGGGGATCGGGCTCCGGCCCGGCCTGGATCCGAGGGTGATGCGCGCGGCGGAAAGGGTGATTTCACAGGAGTTTCCTTGCCCACCATGCGGAACGGGTCCACACTGGGCGAGTTGAAGCGCCCGAAGCCAGGAACGCGCCGCTGCATGCCTTCCCGTTCCGGACGTCCGGTTCACGAAAACAGGGGTAGGAGCAGGATCAATGACCGTTTCCCAGAGGAATGCCAAGACGCTGAAGCCCGGCGAATCATCCAATGCCTTCACCGGCACGAGCGATCGCAACCAGCTCAATCCGATGTTCGCCCGGGCGGGCGAGGCCACGGACTTCCCCACGGACCGGATCCCGGCCCAGGAGTCCCTCGCCGAGACCGCCTACCAGATCGTGCACGACGAGGCCATGCTCGACGGGAACGCCCGGCTGAACCTGGCGACGTTCGTCGGCACATGGATGGATCCGTACGCCGCGAAGCTGTATTCGGAGTCCGCCGACAAGAACATGATCGACAAGGACGAGTACCCGCAGACCGCGGCGATCGAGACGCGCTGCTGGACCATGATGGCGAGTCTCTGGAACGCCCCGGATGCGAAGAACGCGATCGGCACGTCGACGATCGGCTCCTCCGAGGCCTGCATGCTCGGCGGCCTCGCCCTCAAACGGCGCTGGCAGCTCGCCCGCAAGGCGGCCGGCAAGTCGACCGAGAAGCCGAACCTCGTGCTCTCGAGCGCCGTTCAGGTGTGCTGGGAGAAGTTCTGCAACTACTGGGACGTCGAGGCCCGCTACGTTCCCATCACGGACGAGCACAAGGTGCTCGACGGCCACGACCTCGAGAAGTACGTCGACGAGAACACGATCGGCGTCGTCGCGATCATGGGCGTGACCTACACGGGCATGTACGAGCCCGTCGCTCAGATCGCGGCAGCCCTCGACAGGATCCAGGCCGACACGGGCCTCGACGTCAAGATCCACGTCGACGGGGCATCCGGCGGCATGATCGCGCCGTTCCTGCAGCCCGACCTGGAGTGGGACTTCCGCGTCGAACGCGTCGTCTCGATCAGCACGTCGGCGCACAAGTACGGACTCGTCTACCCCGGTCTCGGCTGGGTCGTCTGGCGCACCGTCGAGGACCTTCCGAGCGACCTCGTCTTCGACGTCACCTACCTCGGCGGGCACATGCCGACGTTCGCGCTCAACTTCTCCCGACCCGGCGCGCAGGTGCTGCTGCAGTACTACCTGTTCCTCCGCCTCGGCTGGGACGGCTACTACAAGGTGCAGAAGGCCTCGCAGGACGTCGCCGTCTATCTGGCCGGTGAGATCGCCAAGATGCCGGCCTTCGACCTGTGGAACGACGGGACCGACATCCCGGTGTTCGCCTGGCAGCTCACCAAGGGCCACACCGACAAGTGGAACCTCTACCACCTGTCGGAGCGGCTCCGCCTCAAGGGCTGGCTGGTGCCGGCCTATCCGATGCCCGACGACATCTCGGACATCACCGTGCAGCGGATCGTGGTGCGGAACGGCCTCAGCCGCAACCTCGCCGAATCGCTGATCCAGGACATCAAGGAGGCCGTCGAGTACCTCGACCTCCTCGAGTCCCCGATGCCGACCGAGGGCCTCAGGTCCTCCTTCACCCACTAGGGAGAGGATCATGACGTCCATCGACGACAAGGCCCCGGCCTCGGCGTCCGCGCCGAAGCGTGCGGACGGCACCCCTGCGCCGTCACCGGAGCACGTGAAACCGCATCCGTTCGACCAGGTCCCGCACAAGCCGGCGATCGGCTCGCCGGGCACGACGGCCAGCAAGTTCATGAGCCTCACCCAGTTGGCGATCCTCACCGTCGTCGCGGTGGCATCGCTCCGCAGCCTCCCGGCCATGGCCGGGTACGGCCTCGGCTCGATCACGCTGTTCATCATCCCCGCGATCTTCTTCCTCGTGCCGACGGCGCTCGTCGCCGCCGAGCTCGCGACCGGATGGAAGGGCGGCGTCTTCACCTGGGTGCGTCAGGCCTTCGGCGAGAAGTGGGGATTCCAGGCCATCTGGTTGCAGTGGGTGCAGAACGTGGTCTGGTATCCGACCCAGATCGCCTTCATCGCGGCTTCGCTCGCGTTCGTGTTCCTCGACCCGAACCTGGCGAATTCGGGCCTCTACACCGCGATCATCATCCTCGTGCTGTACTGGTTCTCGACCTTCATCACTCTGAAGGGCGGCAACCTGTTCGCCAAGGTCGGGTCCTGGAGCGGCCTGGCCGGAACGATCTTCCCGGGCCTGCTCCTGATCATCTTCGGCATCTTCTGGGTCGCCAGCGGCCAGCCGAGCGAGATCCCGCTCACTGCGTCGTCGATCATCCCGCCGTTCACGGGGATCGCGTCGATCGTGCTGATCGTGTCGAACGTGCTGGCGTACGCCGGCATGGAGGTCAACGCCGTGCACGCCAACGACCTGAAGAGCCCCGGCAGGGAGTACCCGAAGACGGTGCTCATCGCGTCGATCCTGATCCTCGGCATCTTCATCGTGCCGACGATCGCGATCGGCCTCGTGGTGCCGTCCAGCCAGCTCGGACTCACGACCGGCATCAACCTGGCCTTCCAGGCCTACTTCGAGGCGTTCGGCGTGTCCTGGCTCACGCCGATCCTGTCGCTCCTGATCGCCCTCGGCGCGTTCGCCTCGGTCGTGACCTGGATCGCCGGCCCGTCCCGAGGCCTCCTCGCCGCCGCGCGGAGCGGGTACCTGCCGGTCTTCCTCCAGCGCCGGAACAAGGCGGGCGTGCAGGTCGGCATCCTGACCGTGCAGGGCATCGTGGTGACGCTGCTCGCGTCGTTGTTCATCTTCGTGCCGAACATCAACACGGCGTTCATCCTGCTCGTCGACATGGCCGCCGCGCTGTACCTCATCATGTACATGATGATGTTCGCCGCCGCCATCCGGCTGCGGTCGAAGCAGCCCCACGTCGTGCGCAGCTACCGGGTGCCGGCGATGACGCTCATCTCCAGTGTCGGGTTCATCGCCTGCCTGGCGGCGTTCTGCCTCGGATTCATTCCGCCGGAGGGCTTCGGCGCCGGCGCACCCGGTTGGGTGTATCCCGTCCTGGTCGGGAGCATCGTGCTCGTCCTCGGCGTGCCGCCGCTCATCTTCTACGCTGTGCGGAAGCCCGCATGGGACCAGCGCACGGCTGAGGAGAAGGCGACGTTCGACGACGTGCTCGTGAACCCTCCGGCTGCGGATGCCGGGACGGGTGCTGCGCAGGCCTCGTCACCGCCGGTGTCGTCCTAGACGGCGAACACGAGCGGTCCCCGTCCGGACTGAACCGGACGGGGACCGCTCGTGTCGCGTTCAGATCGTGCGCGGCAGGAAGCCGTTCGGGCGGAACCGCCGGCCCCAGCCGTGCAGGAGGCCCTGCCGTCGAGGACTCGGGCTCACCTCCGGGCGTTCGGCAGCCCGTTCCGCGATCACGCGGCGTCGCTCGAGGTCGCGCAGCAGGCGTTGCTCGCCCTGCTGGTGGATCTCGAAGATCCAATAGTCCTCGCTGAGGTACATGGTCTCTTTCCTTCGGGTGGATTCGGATTCGGATTCTCAGCGCTTTCGCGCCGTGAGCAGGAGGTACTCCCACTCGAGGGTGTCGCCTGCCGCGCGCAGTCCGTGGTCGGCGGCGAGCTGCACGAGCGCCGCGTCGAGCGAGCGCACCTGCTCCTCGTCGTCGGCGATGCGCGCGTAGACGGCGATCGTCGGGCCGTAATGGCTCGCGAAGTAGTCGCGGAACTCCTCGGGACTGCTGAAGCGGTCGATGGTGACGGTGCTGCGAACGGCGACGACGTCATCGACGTGATCACCGAGCAGTTCGCGCACATGCTGCTCATCCCCCCACAACGGCGCGGGCTGCGCACCGTCCGGCAGAGGGGCCGCGAACGGCTTCATGGTCGTGAACATCCGGCCGATGAAGCCGTCCGGCGTCCAGCTGAGCACGCCGATCCGTCCACCGGATCGCGTCACGCGCAGCAGTTCCTGAGCCGCGAGCTCGTGGTGCGGAGCGAACATCACGCCGACGCACGACAGCACGGCGTCGAAGGACTCGTCGGTGAACGGAAGGCCCTCGGCGTCCGCCTCGCGCCACTCGATCTGAACCCCGGCCTCCCTCGCGCGTCGCCGGCCGACGTCGAACAGCTCGGGAGCGAGATCGCTCGCCACCACCGTCGCGCCGCGCAGGGCGGCGGGGATGGAGGCGTTGCCGCTCCCCGCGGCGATGTCGAGGACGCGGTCGCCCGGACGAACGCCGGTGGCCTCCACGAGGCGCCGGCCGAGGTCGTCGATGAGTTCGGCGGCGAGCGTCGGGTAGTCGCCGGACGCCCACATGGTGCGGTGCTTGGCTTTGAGGGCGCGATCTGCTGCGGTGCCGGTGATCGTCTGGGTGTCGGTCATCGTCGGTCCTTTCCGGGTCTGATGAGCTGATGCCACCAGCGTGCGCTTGCGGCCCGCGCGGCACATCCGTGCTCTGCACGGAGATCCGTCTGCGTGCTCGCCCCGGGCAGCAGGACACTCGGCGAGCCTCGCCTAGGCTGGAACGATGGTCATCGCACTCGTCCGCCACGGTCAGACCGACTGGAACCTCGAACGCCGCATGCAGGGAACGAGCGACATCCCGCTCAACGCGCTCGGCCGTGAGCAGGCGCTCGCCGCGGGTGCGCTCCTGGCCGAGGAGCACTGGGATGTCATCGTGAGTTCGCCGCTGGTCCGCGCGCGCGAGACGGCGTCGATCATCGCGGACCGGATCGGCCTGCCCCTCGGAGCCGCCTATGTCGACCTGGGCGAGCAGCACTTCGGCGAGGCGGAGGGCGGCGTCGTGGCCGAGGTGATGGAGCGCTGGCCCGACCGGCTGTTCCCCGGCATGGAGCCGGACGCCGACGTGGAGGCACGCGGCTTCCGTGCGCTCACGCGGATCGTCGAGGACTTCGGCGACGCCAACGTGATCGCCGTCGCCCACGGCACCCTGATCCGGGCGACGCTCGCTGCCGTCTCCGGACGCCCCCGCACGTCCTACCCGTACCTCGACAACGGATCGTCGACCCGGCTGCGCGTGGACGCGGAGGGGTGGCGGGTGCTCACGGTCGGTGGTGAGCCCGTCGGCCTCGAGGTCGAGACGGCCTGAGCCCCGGCAGCCGGACCGCCCGTCCGGTCAGCCGCAGCGCCGCGGCGGCTTGCGTCGGCGCCCGGTGTTTGCGAAGGTGAGTGACGTGCCGACCCCCGCCCGATCCTCCCGAACGGGCGTGCCGTGGCGACGGCTGTGGTGGCTGGTCCCTGCGGCCATCGTGGTGGCGGCACTCGGGGTGCTGGCCGCCCGTTGGTTCAGTGGGCTTCCAGCGGTCGCCGCCTTCGTCGAGGAGTACCCCGGCGGCACGACGCCGCCGGCCGGGTCACCTGTCGGCATCCCGGCCTGGCTCGCCTGGACGCACTTCCTCAATGCGTTCTTCCTCGTCATGCTCGTGCGCACCGGCATGCTGCTGCGCTCCGGCGAGCGGCCGCCCGCGTTCTGGACCAGGGACAACACGCGGTTCCCGCGCACGAGACGCGCGCCCCGCCGCATGGGCATGCCGCTCTGGCTGCACCTCGTGGTCGACGCGCTCTGGGTGGCGTGCGGCGTCGTCTACGTGGTGATGCTGTTCGCGACGGGCCAGTGGGTACGAGTGGTGCCGACCGACTGGGGGGTGTTCCCCAACGCGCTCTCCGCACTCCTGCAGTACGCCACCCTCGACTGGCCGATCGAGAACGCCTGGGTGTCGTACAACGCAGCGCAGCAACTCAGCTACTTCCTCGTCGTGTTCGTGGCGTCCCCCCTCGCGATCGTCACGGGGCTGCGGCTGTCCCCGGTGTGGCCGCTCGACGGCCCCTGGGTGAACGTCGTCCCCGAGAAGCTCGCCAGGGCGGTGCACTATCCCGTGATGGTGTTCTTCCTGGCGTTCACAGCCGTGCACGTCCTGCTCGTGCTCACGACCGGGGTGCTGCGCAACCTCAACGCCATGTACGCCGCCCGCGACTCCGACGACTGGGTGGGCTTCGTGCTGTTCGCCCTCTCGATCGCCGCGATGGTGGGAGCATGGATGCTCGCCAAGCCCCTCGTGCTCGTCCCGCTGGCGGCGCGGTTCGGCCGGGTGCAGGCTGTGCCCCCGAAGCGCTGACGGCGGTGCGCTCCGACGGACGCGACGAAACGGCGCCTGTCAAGCACTGGGCGTGCACCCCTCGCCCGGGTAGCGTCGGGAGCGTCCGGCGACAGGAAAAGGTGAGACCCATGTCCCTCAACGTCCGCGAGATGGCGTGCCCTCCCGCCGCGGTGTTCGCCGTGCTCGCCGATGGCTGGCTGTTCCCGGTCTGGGTGGTCGGAGCGACGCGGATGCGCGACGTCGACGCCGGCTGGCCCGGCCCCGGCAGCCTGTTGCATCATTCCGTCGGCTCCTGGCCCGCCGTCCTCGACGACCAGACCGTCAGCGAGGAATGGTCGCCGCCGCATCGGGCAGTGATGCGGGCGAAGGGCTGGCCCATCGGCGAAGCGCGCGTGACCATCGACGTCAAGGCACGCGGAGCGGGCTGCGTGGTGCGGATCCAGGAGCATCCGGTGGCCGGACCGGGGGACTGGGTGCCGAGCGCGCTGACCGACCCGCTCCTGTACGTTCGCAACCGGGAGACCCTGCGGCGCCTCGCGTTCATCGCCGAGGGTCGCTCCGCCAACCGGCGCGTCCCATGACGGCGGTGGATGTCGTCGTCGTGGGTGCCGGCCCGAACGGCCTGGCCGCCGCCGTCACTCTCGCGCGCGCCGGCCTCCGGGTGCAGGTGCTCGAGCGCAACGCCACGGCGGGCGGGGGAGCGCGCACCGCGGAACTCACCGAACCGGGATTCCGGCACGACGTGTGCTCGGCCGTCCATCCGCTCGCCCTCGCCTCGCCCTTCTTCCGGGCGTTCCAGCTCGCCGCCCGCATCGACCTGCGCCTGCCGGAGGCGTCGTTCGCCCATCCGCTCGACGACGGACGCGCCGGAATCGCCTACCGCGACCTCGCCCGCACAGCGGCGGGCCTCGGGGTCGACGGGCCGGCGTACGAGCGCCTGATGCGCCCGTTGGCCGAGCACGCCGACCGGATCGCGGCGCTCACCGGTGCGCCGCTGCTGCGGATGCCGGACCACCCGCTGCTGGCGGCCCGGTTCGGACTGCGCGTGCTCGAACAGGCGTCCCCGCTCTGGAACGCCCGGTTCAGCGATGATCTCGCGCCGGCGATGCTGAGCGGAGTCGCTGCCCACGCCATCCGCAGCATGCCGAGCATCCCGACCTCCGGAGCCGGGCTGTCCCTCACGGCTCACGCCCATGCGCGTGGCTGGCCCATCCCGGTCGGCGGGACGCAGGCCATCATCGACGCGCTCGTCGACGACCTCCTGGCGCACGGCGGCGACCTGGTGACCGACACGGAGGTCGGCGCGCTCGACGCCCTCCCCTCGAGCCGTGCTGTGCTGCTGGACGTCACTCCCCGCGCCCTCCTCGCGCTGGCCGGCGACGACCTCCCTCCCCGTTACGCAGCGGCCCTCGCCCGGTTCCGCTACGGCAACGCCGCAGCGAAGGTCGACTTCGCCCTGAACGCGCCGATCCCGTGGGCGAACCCGGACGTGCACGGTGCCGGAACCGTGCACCTCGGCGGCACCCGCGCCCAGATCGCCGCCGCCGAACGGACCGTGGCGGCGGGGCGGCACAGCGCGGAACCGTACGTGCTGGTCTCGCAGCCCACGGTCGTCGATCCGTCGCGGGCGCCGGCCGGCAAGCACACGGCGTGGGCGTACACGCACGTGCCGCGGGGATCGGGGATCGATCAGACCGAAGCCGTCACCCGGCAGATCGAGCGGTTCGCCCCCGGCTTCCGCGACACGATCATCGCGTCGGCGAGCCGTACGGCGATCGAGTTCCAGGACTACAACCCGAACTACGTGCTCGGCGACATCGCCTCGGGAGCGCCCGATCTCCGGCAGCTGCTGGCACGTCCCGTGCTCGGCCCCGACCCGTGGCGGACCCCCATCGCCGGCGTCTATCTGTGCTCGGCGTCCACGGCTCCCGGTCCCGGCGTGCACGGTCTCTCCGGCTGGCACGCCGCCCTCTCGGCGCTCCGCAACGAGTTCGGCATCGGCGCCGTGCCCGACCTGTCGATCGGCGCATGAGGGCGGGAGCTCGGCGCGGATCCGTTCCGGTCATCTCGCGGGCGGGCCGGTCCTCGCATCCACGTCCGTCGCGGTGAACGCCAGCAGGTCGAGGATCGGAGCGGGGATCCGCTCCAGCGGGATGCGCTCCGCGAAGGTGCGCGCCACGCGTTCCTTGCGGCCGGCGGCCGTGCCGATGAAGCGGTGCAGCTGATCCGCCAACGAGCGGGTTCGCTGCGCGGGTTGCCTGCGCATCTTCTCGAAGCGCGGCCCGTCGGTGCCCTCCCGCAGCACGGCCGTCGCCTCGTCGAGACCGAGCGCACGCAGGAGCTCGTCCTCCAGGTCGCGCACGCAGGCGAAGAATCCGAGGTCGGCGAGCTCGTCGCCCGCTCCGGCCAGGCCGACGTCCTCCAGAGCCCGGCGGAACACGCCGGCCTCCTGCACGTCGCAGAGCCCGGCGATGGGCAGCGCGACGCCCGGCGCGCACAGCACGCGCAGGTAGCGGGGCAGGTTGGTGGCCCCGTTCATCGCCGCAACGACCACGCCCTCCTCGGCGAGATCCCGTCCGAGGCGCACGGCGAAGGCGACGACCGCCGCACGGTCGCTCTCGCCCTCCACGAGCACGACTCGGCGCACGCCGTCGACCTCCACATCGATGGCGTCGGCGCGAGCGGCTGCGGCCAGGGCGAGGCCGGCGGCGAAGCGTCGAGCGGCGGGGTCATCCACGATCACAGACTGGCACGATCAGCAGCGCACGTCACGATCGGCGCGCACGACACAGCGGGGAACGGATGACGCCGGACCATGCGGCGCGATAGCGTTCTGGCATGAACTCGTCAACCTCCCGCCTGGCCCTGTCCGTCGTCGTCGCCGCCGCCGGGCTGCTCGCCCTCGCCGGATGCACCCCCGGCCCCGGAGCGGTCGAGAACTACAGCGGGCTCCCGGACGAGCACGACGTCGCCGGTGCATCGGAGGAGGTCGACGGGGGACCCCAGGCCTTCTGGATGAACGACGGCGGCCAGATCGCGATCACCGTGTGGGGCAGCTCCACCTGCCCGCCCATCGGCAAGGACCTCAACGTCGTCGAGCCGGCCGGAGAGGGCAACTCCGTGGACGTCGTGATGGCGCCGATCTCCGACGGCCCGTGCACGATGGACTACGTGCCGCACACCACCGTGTTCTCCACGCCGCTGCACGTCACGACGGCCAAGCCGCTGCAGATCAGCGTCGGGGACACCACGATCGAGCTGCCGATCAAGTAGCCCTCCGGGCGGCGCCGGGCGGCGGCCGTGCGCTACAGGTCGGGGCCGTCGCTCTCGGTGATGTTCGCGCCCTCGAAGAACGGGTCGACGCCGAGGTCGCGGTCGTTCTGCTTCTTCAGCGCGGCCTGCACCTCCGGGTCGTCCGCGTATTCGCGGTCGTCGGGCAGTTCGGTGTCGCTCATCGTGCCTCCAGGGTCAGAACTTGTCGCCGAGGGCCTTCGCCTTGATGGCCTCGAACTCCCCGTCCGTGATGGTGCCCTGCTCGCGGAGAGCCTGGGCCTTGGCGATCTCGTCGGCGGGGTTGGCGAACGAGGTGGCGTGGATCTGCGCGCGATCCTCGGAGAGGACCTCGGTGTTCCTGGCGATGGCCGCCCGCTCGCCCATGCCGGAACCGCGGACGAGGAGGTAGACGATGGCCGTGAGGAACGGCATGAAGACGAGGAAGATCATCCAGATCGCCTTGTACCAGCCGTTCAGGCTCTTGTCGCGGAAGATGTCCGCGAGGATGTAGATGAGGACGAACAGGTAGGCGATCCAGGCGAAGGCCCAGAAGGCGAGCCAGAGGATGCTCCAGATGTCGTTCCACATAGGGCTCGTCCGTTCGGTCGGGAGCCAGGCCGGTCCTCGCTCCTAGCCACAACCTACTAGCGCACCCGGCGATCGGAGAAGAAGTCATGGCCAGAACGGCCCGCAGCACGCCCGCCGAACTCAACCCGGGTTGGCCGGACGCCGTCGGATCGGATGCCGTCGGCGAGGTCGCGCGGCTGTTCGCCGGCAACCTCCGCGCCGCCATCGGCGAGCGCAGCGTGCGGTCGGTCGGCCTCGCGAGCGGCGTCAACCACGCGACGATCCTCGGGATCCTCGAGGGACGCGCGTGGCCGGACCTCTCCACGATCGCGAAGCTCGAGATCGGTCTGGGCGCGGACCTGTGGCCGCGTCGCGGCTGAAGCCTCCGTCGGGGAGAAACATTCCGAACGACTGGTTTTGTTTTCGATTATGCTGATCACAAGGGAGGCGCTGAGGGGGTCTGCGCCTCGCATCCGCTGAGCGGATGCGGAAGGGAAGCCCAGGGGGACACGGGCTTCCCTTCCCTTTCTCGCTCCGCCTCCTCGTCACGTCGCCGTTCACCCGGAGACCGCCCGGCTACGATGTCGCTCGGTCCGCTGACAGGAGGCTGATGGTTTCGCAGGAGAGGGCTCGCGCGACCCGCGACCGGATCATGATGGCGGCGGCCGACGCCTTCGAGCGGATCGGCTTCGCCTCGACGTCGCTGGCTGACATCGCCGACATCGCCGGAGTGACGAAGGGGGCGGTCTACTTCCACTTCCCGTCGAAGGATGCCGTCGCCCTGGCGGTCATCGCGGCCGAACACGCCCTGGCCTCGGCGTCGGCCTCGGCGATCATGGCCGCCACCGAGTGTCCGCTCGAATGCGCGGTGATGCTCTCCGCCGACCTCGCCCGACGGCTGCAGACCGATCCGATCGTGCGGGCCGGCATCCGCCTCACCACCGAGTCCTCCCGGCTGGACGCGCCCATCCGCGAGCCGTACGAGGACTGGCTGGCCACGTTCGAGGCGCTCGTCCGGCGGGCCGTCGATCGCGGGGAAGTCCGCTCCGACATCGATCCGGCAGCGCTCGCCCGGTTCATCATCCCGTCGTTCACGGGCATCCAGATGGTCTCGGAGCTCTTCAGCGGTCGGGCCGACCTCCCCGAGCGCGTCGGGCAGATGTGGGGCTTCATCCTGCCGGGCATCGTGCCGGCGGATCGCCTCGATGACGCCGTCGCGATGGTGGCCGTGCACCTGCCCGAGTCCGTCACGGGATAATGGTCCAGAGGCTCCACCGGTCGTCGGTCACGTGAGCGAGATGGGGGCACGGTGAGCGCACACGAGCCACGCGTGGTCGTGGTGATCCCCACCTATTGCGAGATCGACACCCTCGCCCCGCTCGTCTCCCGCGTCCTCGCCGCCTCGAGCCGTCCCGACGTCCTCATCGTCGACGACAACAGCCCGGATGGCACGGGTGCCCTGGCCGATCGGCTGGCCGGCGCCGAGCCGCGGGTGCGCGTGCTGCACCGGGCGGGCAAGGAGGGCCTGGGCCCGGCCTACGTGGCCGGGTTCCACAGCGTCCTCGCCACGGGGCCCGACGTGATCGTGGAGATGGATGCCGACGGATCGCATCAGCCGGAGGAGCTCGACCGGCTGCTCGCCGCCATCGCCGACGGTGCGGACCTGGTGATCGGCGCGCGCTGGATCCCCGGCGGCCGGACGGTGCACTGGCCCTGGTACCGCAAGCTGATCTCGCGAGCCGGCACGGCCTACGCGCGGATCGTGCTGCGCTCCCGCCTGCACGACATCACCTCCGGCTATCGGGCCTTCCGTGCCGACTACCTCGCCTCCCTCGACCTCGACGGGCTGATGAGCGCCGGCTACGTGTTCCAGATCGAGATGGCCTGGCGTGCCGAGAGATCGGGAGCCGACATCCGCGAGGTGCCGATCACCTTCGTCGAGCGCATCGACGGCACTTCCAAGATGACGCCCGGGATCGCCTTGGAGGCCATCCGCCAGGTCACCCGGTGGGGGCTGGCGTCGCCGTCGGCGTCGGAGTGGCGGACCCGACCCCGCGCGTGAGGTGCGATCCCCACGGCGCTGCGGTGCCAGGGCGGCGGCGAGGACGTCGGCACGGCGCTCATGCGACGAAGGCCAGAAGGGCACCCGTCCGCGCGCGGTGCCGGTGCCATCAGCCCTGCGTGCCGGTGCCGTCCTGCCCGGACCGCAGGTAGGCCAGCTGGGCGCGCAACGACGCCTCCGCCGCCGGCCGGACCGCGGGATCCGTTCCGGCGTAGACGAGGTCGGTGACGGCTGCGACCCCGGCGTCAGGTCCGAGCGCGGCGAGTGCCGCCCGCACCTCGCCCAGCCGCTCCAGCCGGTGGGCGAGGTAGGCGTCGCAGATCGCGACCAGATCGGGCAGAGCAGGCCCGTGGCCGGGGAGCACGAGCGCCGGCCCGAGAGCGCGGAGCGTCTCGAGGGAGCGCAGGTACGGGCCGAGCGACCCGTCGGGGTCGGCGATGATGCTCGTGCCGCGGCCGAGGATCGTGTCGCCCGTGAGCACCGAGCCCGTCGGTCCATCGGCTGGCAGGTGGAAGCAGGCGGAGTCGGCCGTGTGGCCGGGGGTCGCGACCACCCGGATCGTCGTGCCGCCGGCCTCGATCACCTCGCCGTCCCTCAGCGGCGCCGCTCCGTTGCAGAACGCAGGGTCGACGGCGCGCACCGGGGCACCCGTGAGACGCGCGAGCTCCGCGATGCCCTCGGTGTGGTCGACGTGGTGGTGGGTCACCAGGATGAGCGCGACCCGGCCGACGGAGGCGAGCGCCTGCAGATGGCCGGGGTCCGACGGCCCGGGATCGACGACCACGACGCTGTCGGCGTCCGGCGTCGCGACGACGTAGGAATTGGTGCCGTCGAGCGTCATCGGGCCGGCGTTGGGCGCGAGGAATCGATGCGTCGAGGGGCTCCACGATTCCATGGGACGAGCGTATCCCCGAGCGCTATCGTTGGCATGCCCGGAAGCCGGCATGCCAGGAAGGCTATCGTTGGCATGCCCGGAAGCCGGCATGCCAGGAAGGGGAGTGCGATGGCGGATCCGCTCGCGCTCGCCGCGACGGTCGTGCTGCTGCGCGACGGCCCGGATGGAGCCGAGGTGCTCCTGCTGGAGCGCCCGCATGATCGCGGGTCGTTCGCCGGGGCGTGGGTGTTCCCTGGCGGCAGCGTCGACCCGGGCGACAGCGACGACATCGACCCGGACGACGCCGACACTGCGGAGGACCGCGCCCTGCGGCGTGCGGCCGTGCGGGAGACGCTGGAGGAGACGGGACTGGCCGTCACCGCCGACGCCCTCGTCCCGGTGGCCCGCTGGCATCCGCCGCGAGAAGCCCAGAAGCGGCTGGTGACCACCTTCTACGCCGCCGCGGCACCCGCGGGCGATGTGCGCCTCGCGGAGGCGGAGGCCGTCGCGCTGGCGTGGCTGCGCCCGTCCGATGCGCTCGCCAGGCACGCGGCCGGCACCCTCCTGCTGTTCCCGCCGACCTGGGTGACCCTGCACGCGTTCGTCGGTGCGCGCTCCGTCGCCGAGACGATGGCCGAGGCCGCTCGGCGACCGCGCGAGGAGTTCCGCACCCGCTTCACCGCCGACCGCACCGTCGCGCTCTGGCAGGACGACAGTGCGTATGCCGACGACGGAATGCTCGAGGCGGACGGCGTGCGGCACCGTCTCACCGTGAGTGCACTGCCCTGGATCTACGAGCGGACGGCCACGAGCCGCTCAACATAGGCGGTGGCCGGGGCGCGGCGCAGTTCTGCCGGCGTTCCGCGCTGCGTGAGCACGCCGGATTCCAGAACGACCACATCGTCGGCGAGCGCGTCGACATCCGCGAGGCTGTGCGTGACCAGGATGGTCGCGCCGTCGAACTCCCGCATGTGGGAGCGCAGCTCGGTGCGCATGTCGCCGCGGGTCTCGACGTCGAGCGCCGCCATCGGTTCGTCCAGCAGGAGCACCTCCGGTTCGGCCGCGAGGGTTCGAGCCAGCGCGACGCGCTGGGCCTGACCACCGGAGAGCTCGTGCGGATAGCGGTCGGCCAGGTCGACGAGCCCGTAGCGTTCGAGCCAGCCGCCCGTCGACTCCCGTGCTGCGCGGACGCCGGTCATGAGGCGTGCGGCGAAGGCGACGTTGTCGCGGACGGTGAGGTGGGGGAACAGCACGAAATCCTGGAACACCATGCCGACGCGTCGCGCCTCGGCCGGCACGCTCACGCGGCCGGCTGCATCCTCCAGCACCCGGTTCCCGAGGCGGATGCTCCCCTCCGTCACGGGGACGAGGCCGGCGATCGCGCCGAGCACCGTGGACTTCCCGGCCCCGTTCGGGCCGACGAGCGCGAGGGTGCGCCCCGGCGTGACGGTGATGGCGACGGCGACGGGGAAGTCGGGGCGCGCGATGACGACGTCGGCGACGAGCGGTGGGCGGCCGGCGGTCATCCGCGCACCCCGGGCAGCCAGCGATCGCGCAGCGAGAGCAGCACGACGACGGAGACGATGAGCAGCAGCAGCGCGAGGGCGATCGCCTCGTCCGGATCGCTCTGCAGGGCGAGATAGCTCGCGATCGGCAGGGTGCGGGTGACCCCGGGCAGCGAGCCGGCGAAGGTGATCGTGGCGCCGAACTCGCCGAGCGCCCGGGTGAAGCAGAGGACGGCGCCGGCCGCGACCCCCGGAGCCACCAGCGGCACGGTGACGAGCCGGAACACCTGCCAGCGGGACGCGCCGAGGGTGGCGGCCGCGAGTTCGACGCGGCGGTCGGCCGCCCGGAGCGCACCCTCCACCGCGAACACGAGGAACGGCATCGACACGAAGACCTGGGCGAGCACGACCGCGCCGGTCGTGTAGGGGATGCCGATGCCGAAGGCCTCGTACAGCCACTGGCCGACGAGTCCGCGTCGACCGAGCAGCAGGAGCAGGGCGATGCCGCCGACCACGGGCGGCAGCACGAGCGGAACCGTCACGGCGGCACGGAGGAGGCGGCGCGGGATGAGCGGCCAGGTCGGCGAGCGCGCCAGGACGACCGCCAGCGGGATGCCGAGCACCAAAGAGACGGCGGTGGCCGTGACCGCGGTGACGAGGGACAGCCACAGGGCCTCGAGCACCGAGGAGCTCGCGAGCAGCCGGGGCAGCTCCGACCACGGCGCCCGCACGACGAGCGCGACGAGCGGCAGCACGAGGAAGGCCAGCGCGACCGCGGCCACGACGACGATGACGGGCGCCGTGCGCCCACCGGTGAGCGGCCGACCGGACGCCCCCGTCACGTCAGGGCTTCCCGAACCCTGCGGCGGCGAGCGTCGCCTGACCGGCAGGGGAGAGCACGTAGTCGATGAAGGCCGCCGCCGCGTCGCCGTTCGCCGACGCGCTGATGCGGGCGATCGGATATCGGTTGACGACGGTCTCCGCCTCGGGCACCTCGATGCCCTCGACCTCGGCGCCGCCGGCGAGCACGTCGGTGCGGTAGACGAGGCCGGCATCGGCCTCGCCCAGCGAGACCTTGGTGAGGACGGCCTTGACGTCCTCCTCGAGGGTGTCCGGCGCCGCGGTCATGGCGACGGCCTGGAAGAGCTGGTCGGCTGCGGCCCCGCACGGAACCGCCACGTCGCAGAGGGCGATCGCGAGTTCGGGCCGGGCGAGGTCTGCCAGCCCGGTGATGCCCGCCGGGTTGCCGGCCGGGACGACGATCTCGAGGGTGTTCGTGGCGAAGACGGTCGGCTCGTCGGAGAGGTCGGCATCCGTCACCGTCGTCATGGCGGCCTCGCTCGCCGCGGCGAAGACGTCGGCAGGCGCCCCCTGAACGATCTGCTGGGCCAGCGCCGAACTGCCGCCGTAGTTCGGAACCACGTCGACCCCCGGGTGGATGGCGCTGAAGTCCGCGGCGATGGTGTCGAAGGAATCGGTGAGGGAGGCCGCGGCGAACACCATCACGGTCCCCGCCAGCGGAGCGCCGGCGGCACCGGTGCTGACGGGCTCCGGTGAGGCCGACGGCCCGGCGCATCCGGCGACGGCGACGGACACGGCGACGGCGAGCCCGGCGGCGAGGACGCGGGTGCCACGGGTCATGACGCGCTTCCCAGGGGTTCGATGGTGACGGTGGTGGCCTTGGCGCTGGCCACGGCGAGCATGCCGGGTTCCAGCTCGAGCTCGTCGGCGGCCTCGCGGCTGAGCAGCGAGACGACGCGGAACGGCCCGGCCTGCAGGTCGACCTGCGCCATCACCTCGTCCTTGCGCACGGCGATGACGAGACCGACGAAGCGGTTGCGCGCCGACGCCTTCGCCAGGGGGAAGGCGGTGGCGACCGCGGATTGCGCGCCCAGCTCGGTGACCAGCGGCACGAGGTCGACCCCCTGGACCACCTGGACCCCCGCGGTGTTCCGGCTGATCGGGAGCCTGCCGTGCTCGGCCCAGCGGCGTACGGTGTCATCGCTCACGCCGAGGAGGGCGGCCGCTTCGCTCACGCGGAACTCCGTCACGATCCGGTCCGCATCTGCGTCATCATGGGCAGATTCTAGCCGCATCTGCGGATGGCGCCGCAGGCAGGGGCGGATCCGATCCGTGCTGGAGGCGTGTCAGAATCGCAGCATGGCCTCGAGCGTCGATCCGTCCTCCCGCCGTTTCGCGCGGCAGCACGTCCTGGCCGGGTTCGGGCTCACCGGGCAGCGCGCCCTCGCCGAGGCGCATGTGCTCGTGCTGGGCGCGGGAGGGATCGGCAGCTCCGTGATCCCCGCACTCGCGGCCGCCGGGGTGGGAACGCTCTCCCTGGTCGACGACGACCGGGTCGAGGAGAGCAACCTGCCGAGGCAGACCGTCCACACCGCGTCGGATGTCGGACGTCTCAAGGTCGATTCCGCGGCGGACGCGATCGCCCGGCTCTCTGCCGACACCCGCGTGCTCCGGCACCCGGTGCGCTTCGACGCCGAGGCTGCCTCGACGCTCCTCGTCGGCGTCGACGTCATCGTCGACGGGAGCGACACCCTGGAGACCCGGTATGCGGCGAACGATGCTGCGGCGCTGCATGGCATCCCGCTGGTCTGGGGATCGGCGGTGGGCTACGGCGCCCAGGTCGGGGTGGCGTGGGACGCGCGCGGCGTCGACTACCGCGACCTGTTCCCGGAACGACCGGCGGAGGAGGGGCCGACCTGCGAACTCGTCGGCGTGCTCCCGATGGTGTGCGGCGTGGCCGGAGCGCTCATGGCGGCTGAGGCGGTCAAGCTCATCACCGGGATCGGCGCGCCCCTGCTCGGGCGGGTCGCCGTCTACGACGCCATGACGGGACGCACCCGCGAGATCTCCTACGAGCGGGATCCGCACCGCCGGGCGACACCGGCATCGCGGGTGCCCGCCCCCCTGCACGGAGCACCGGCGCCCACGCCGGAGTCCGGCCGCGTCGCCGATCGGCCGGCACCCTCGGCCGGCCCCCGTTCCCTGACGGCCGCCGAGCTCCGCGACGCGCTCGCGTCCGACGACGCGCCGCTGCTGCTCGACGTGCGCGAGGACTGGGAGGCGGCGATCGCCGAGCTGCCCGGCTCCGTGCGCATCCCGCTCGGCGACCTCGCCGGCAGGGTCTCCGAGCTCGACCCCGACGCCGCGATCGTGGTGTACTGCCATCTCGGCGTGCGCTCCGCCCGTGCCATCGCCGTGCTCGAACAGAGCGGCTTCCAGCGCGTGGCGCACCTCGACGGCGGCATCGAGGCCTGGTCGATGGACGTCGACCCGGCGATACGGAGGTACTGAGCATGGCCGCACCCACGGCCCGAGTCCCCGTCGCCGAGTACGCCGCCCGCATCGATTCGCTGCTCGCGCCCGTGCGGAACCGTGATGCCGAGAGCGTGGCCCTGCTCGACGCGCTCGGCCGGGTGACCGCCTCTGCGGTGGCGAGCCCCGTCGACCTCCCGCCGTTCCGGAACTCGCAGATGGACGGCTTCGCCGTGCGTTCCGGCGATGTGGCCGGGGTCCCCGTCGAGCTGCCCATCCTCGGTGAGATCGCCGCGGCCCCCGGTGAACCCGAAGCGCTCGCAGCGGGCAGCACGGTGCGCATCATGACGGGTGCACCGATCCCGCCGGGTGCCGACGCCGTCGTGCCCGTGGAGGACACCACCGTGAGCGGCACCACCGTCCGCGTGCTGCGTTCCCGCGCTGCCGGCGACTACGTGCGCGAGGCCGGCTCGGACCTCCGCGTCGGGGACGAGCTGCTGCCGGCAGGCATCCGGATCGAGTCGCGTCACCTGGCCGCCCTGGCCGCTGCCGGCCTCACGACGGTGTCCGTGGCCAGCCGCGTGCGCGTGGCCGTGGTGAGCACGGGGAGTGAGCTCGTGGAGCCGGGCGGGGAGCTCGGCCCCGGCCAGATCCCCGACTCGAACGGCATCGCCCTGCGGGCTGCCGCTGCCGGATGCGGTGCCGTCGTCGTCCACGCGGCCCGGGTGCGCGACGACCCGGACGACCTCCGTTCCCAGTTCGACCGGGCTGTGGTGGCCGGCGCCGAGGTCATCCTCACCAGCGGCGGGGTGTCGATGGGGGAGCACGAGGTGGTGCGCGACCTCCTCGGTCCCCGCGGCGCCTGGATCGGCAGCGTCGCCATGCAGCCGGGAGGCCCGCAGGCCAACGCCGAGTACGCCGGGCTCCCCGTGGTGTGCTTCCCCGGCAACCCCGTGAGCAGCCAGCTGTCGTTCGCCCTCTTCGTCGCCCCGCTGCTGCGGGAGCTCGCCGGCCTCGCGCCGGCCGCCGAGGGGCGCCGCGCCATCACGACGGCGGTGCGTTCCCTTCCCGGGCGCCGGCAGTACCTGCGCGGACGGCGCCTGCCGACCGGTGAGGTGGCAGTGATCGGCGGGCCCGGCTCCCACCTGGTCGCCGCCCTCGCCGCCTCCGACGTTCTCATCGTCGTGCCGGAGGACGTCGTGGACGTCGCGGCCGGCGATCTCGTGGAAGTGTTGTCGCTATGACCGAACTCAGCCACCTCGACGACGAAGGCCGCGCCCGCATGATCGACGTGGGCGGCAAGGCGATCACCCGCCGGGTCGCGACCGCGGAGGGCCGCCTGCACACGACCGCCGAGGTCGTCGGCCTCGTGCGTGCCGACGGGCTGCCGAAGGCCGACGTGCTCGCGACCGCGCGGATCGCCGGCATCTCCGGCGCCAAGCGCACGAGCGAGCTGATCCCCCTGACGCATCTGCTGCCCCTCGATTCCGTCGAACTCGAGTTCGAACTCGACCAGACGTCGATCGGTATCACGGCGACGGTCTCGGTGACCGGCCGCACGGGCGTGGAGATGGAGGCGCTCACGGCGGTCGCCATCGCCGGCCTCACCCTGCACGACATGGTGAAGGCCGTCGACCCGGCGGCGAGCCTCGACGGCATCCGCCTGCTCGAGAAGACCGGCGGCAAGCGCGGTCACTGGCGAGCGGATGCGGAGGACGGCGCGGATGCCGCGGAGCCGGCCGATTCCAAGGCGTCGTCATCCGGCACCGCGGTCGTCGTCGTGGCGTCCACGAGCGCCGCCGCCGGATCCGCCGTCGACACGACGGGGCCGCTCATCGTCGACTGGCTGCGGAACGCGGGGTATGCGGTGGGCGAGCCCGTTGTGGCGGCGGACGCCGACATCGCCGAGGCGCTGGCATCGGCTCTGGCGATCGGGCCCCGACTCGTCATCACGACAGGCGGAACGGGAGTCCATCCGCAGGACCGGACCCCCGAGGCGACCTCTGCCGTGATCGACCGAGAGCTGCCCGGCGTGGCCGAGGCGATCCGGGCCGCCGGGCGCACGGCCACCCCGACGGCGGCGCTCAGCCGCGCGGTGGCTGGCGTCGCGGGGGAGACGATCGTGGTGAACCTGCCCGGGTCGACGGGAGGCGTACGTGACGGCCTCGCCGTGCTCGGCGAGCTGCTGCCGCATCTGGCGGACCAGTTGCGCGGCGGCGGCCATGACGGTCATCGCGGGCGCTCAGAGCACCCAGGCGGCTCGCATGCCTGAGGTCTTCGCCCTGGTGACCGAGCATCCACTCGATCGATCCGTCATCGAGTCGCACGTGCTGAGCCCTCGAGACGGCGCCCTGGTCGTGTTCGAGGGCGTCATCCGCGACCACGATCACGGCGTGAGCGTCGAACTGCTCGATTACGAGGCGCATCCCGACGCCGAGGAGTTCCTGCGCGTGGTCTGCTCCGAGCTCGCCGAGGAGACGGGCCTTCGCGTGGCGGCTGCCCACCGCATCGGGCGCCTCGGCATCGGCGACGTCGCCCTGATCGCCGCCGTCGCCTCCCCGCACCGAGCCGAATCGTTTGCGGCGTGCGCGGAACTCGTCGAGCGCATCAAGGCGCGGACGCCGATCTGGAAGCGCCAGCACCTCGCCGACGGCGTGACGGAGTGGGTGAACCTCTAGCCGCGCCGTCGGTCGCGAGTCGCCAGCTGCGGCCGGTGTCCGCGATCGAGATGCCACCTGCGGCCGCATCGAGGCCCCGGATGCGGCCATAACCGGCGAGCGGGTGGGGATGCGCCGCCGGCCGGGTGGGCGCCGACCGGCTCAGCCACCCGAGAAGGGCGGCAGGACGTCCACGCGGGCGCCGACGCGTCGCGCCGGGTCGCGGCTGACCACGCCGTCGACGAGGAACGAGCCGGATGCCACCACCCGGGCCATGGTCGGCCCGTAGCGGGCGACGAGAGCAGAGCCCAGGTCGCCGACGGTCGCATCCGCCGCCACCTCGACGGGCTCCTCGTCGCGGCCGGCCGCTTCCGCTGCGGCAGCGAAGTACCGCACGATCACCTGCGCCACCGTCAGCCGCCGATCCCGCCCATCGACCGCACCGGTCGATGGAAGTCCGCCGCGTCGATGCCGTGGCCGGCCTGCTTGCCCCACATGGCGGCCCGCCAGCGGTCGCTGATCTCGGCATCCGTCGCCCCGGAGCGGAGCAGGCCGCGCAGGTCGGTCTCGTCGTCGCCGAACAGGCACGAGCGCACCGTCCCCTCCGCCGTGATCCTGGTGCGGTCGCAGGCCGCGCAGAACGAGCGGGTGACGGACGCGATGATGCCCACCGTCGCCGGTCCGCCGTCGACCAGCCACTCCTCGGCGGGGGCGGACGGGTCGTCGCGCTCCACCGGCGACAGCTCGAAGCGCTCGCCGAGGACGTCGAGGAGCTCGGCCGCGTCGACCATGTTGTCGCGTCGCCAGGTCTCGTCCGCGTCGAGCGGCATCTGCTCGATGAACCGCAGCCGGCAGTCGTGAGCGATGGCCCATGCCACCAGTTCGGCGGCGTCGCTGAGGGTCTCGCGCATGAGCACGGCGTTGATCTTGAGCGGGCGGAGGCCGGCGACGTGGGCTGCCGCGATGCCGGCGAGCACGGCGTCCAGCCTGTCGCGCCGGGTGAGCCGGATGAAGTGCTCGCGGTCGAGCGTGTCGAGCGAGACGTTGATGCGGGTGAGCCCCGCCGCGACGAGCGACTCCGCCCGCTTGTCGAGCCCGATCCCGTTGGTGGTGAGTGCGATCGGGATGCCGGGGGCCGCCGCGTGGGAGAGCCCGATGATGTCGACCAGGTCGGGACGGGTGAGGGGCTCGCCCCCCGTGAAGCGCACCTCGCGCACGCCCAGGTCGCGGGCGGCGAGGCCGACGAGCCTGGCGATCTCCGGCGCCGTGAGCAGGTCGTTCCTCGGGATGGACGGCAGGCCCTCCGCCGGCATGCAGTAGGTGCAGCGCAGAGAGCACTTCTCGGTGACCGAGATGCGCAGGTCCTGCGCGATGCGGCCGAACCGGTCGATCAGGCCGGGCACGTCAGGTCGGCCGACGGTCGAGGGCGCCGAGGCTGGATCGCGCCGCAGAGCGGGCATTCCGAGCGTGATCGGCGTCATCCATCCACCCTAGGCGGAATATCCGAACGGATGCGTGACACCGCCGACACCACATCACTATCGTGAGGGGAGCGGAAGGGGATCGCATGTCGTTCATCACCCGAGGGTTCTCCGGACGATCGCACGATCGGGATCCCCGGCTGCCACCCGGCCAGACCGAGGTGGGCGACTTCCCGGTGCTGTCCGCCGGGCCGACACCCCGCATCGACACGGCCGACTGGGAGTTCTCCATCGTCACGGAGAGCGGCGAACCGCGCACCTGGACGTGGGATCAGCTGATGGCCGAGAAGATCGAGGACATCGACACCGACATCCACTGCGTCACGCACTGGACGAAGCTCGGAACGAACTGGCGCGGCGTCTCGCTCGACACGCTGTTCGCCGACGTCGAGACGGATCGGGAGTTCGTCATGGCGCACAGCTACGGCGGCTACACGACCAACGTGCCGCTCGACGAGCTGCTGAACGGCCAGTCCTGGATCGCCTTCGAGTTCGACGGGGAACCCCTCGATCCCGAGCACGGCGGTCCGGCGCGACTCATCGTGCCGCACCTGTACTTCTGGAAGAGCGCCAAGTGGGTGCGCAGCCTCGTGATGATGACGGATGACGAGCCCGGTTTCTGGGAGCAGTCCGGGTACCACATCCACGGCGATCCCTGGAAAGAGGAACGCTACTGGTGAGTGGCGCAGCCGATACCGCGTGGCGCGTTGGCACGGTGAGCGCGATCGATCCAGAGACCCCGAGCGCCAAGCGCATCACCCTCGATGTCGAGGGCTGGCCCGGGAACATCGCCGGGCAGCACCTCGACGTGCGCCTGACCGCACCGGACGGCTACTCGGCGACCCGGTCGTACTCGATCGCATCGGCCGGGCCGGGCACCACGGTCGACCTCGCCGTCGACAAGCTCCCGTCGGGGGAGGTCTCACCGTTCCTCGTCGACGAGCTGATGGTGGGCGACCGCCTCGAGATCCACGGTCCGCTGGGCGGGTGGTTCGTCTGGGAGCCGGATTCGGCCCCCGGGCGGCCGGTGCAGCTCATCGGCGGCGGGTCGGGCGTCGTCCCGCTCGTGGCCATGATCCGGTCGCACCTCGCGGCGGAGGATGCGACGCCGTTCCGGCTGCTGTACTCGGTGCGCACGCCCGACGACGTGTTCTTCTCCGATGTGCTCGCGGAGGACACGGGGCTGCCCGGGTTGCGCGTCGACCTCATCTACACCCGTCGGGCCCCCGACGGGTGGCCCGTCACGCCCGCCCGCATCACGCGCGAGGTGGTGGAGTCGTCGGTGTTCTCCGCATCGGAGAACCCGCGGATCTACCTCTGCGGTTCCACGGTCTTCGTCGAGACCGTCGCCGGCTGGCTCACCGACCTGGGGCATGATCCGCGATCGATCCGCACCGAACGCTTCGGAGGCACGTCATGACCCATCTCGACGGCAACGCGCTCGCAGGCCCGCTGGCCGACATCTTCCGGTTCGAGGCCACGACGGCATCCGCCCGCTGTCTCGGCTGCGGCCGGGTCGACGTCCTGGCCCATGCCATGGTCTACGGCGACGCGGCCGGCATGGTCGCCCGCTGCGCCAGCTGCGACAGCGTGCTCGCGACGGTGGTGCTCTCCGAGGACCGGATGTGGCTGAGCCTGTCGGGCGTCAGCGCGATCGAGATGCGGCGCTGAGCTCGTCCCTCCCCTCGCAGGACCGCCCCTCGGGCGGTGGCCGGCATGACGAAGGCCCCGCCGCTGGTGCGCACGGGGCCTTCGTTCGTCTCCGTCGGGACGGAGACCGAGTCAGACGGAACGACGACCGCTGATCGCCCGGATGAGCCAGGCGATGACTGCGATGACGAGAAGGATGATCCCCACCCAGATCAGCCAGTTGAGCGCCGAGACGAACCCGCCCGTGAAGAGCAGGATGACTGCGACGACTGCCACGATGATGAGAAGAATGTTCATGCGATGATCCCGTTTTCTGTTGTTGCGCCTGCGCGGGTGACGTGCGGGCGATCCGTGTGGCCTGACCGGCGCTGCACCCCTCGTTCGGGGGTGCGTCGATCGGGCCGGAGCAATCTTGGCACACGTGCGCACCGCCGTGGAGGGGCTGGTCAGCCCTCGGAATTCCTGCTATGTTCGCGCGACCACGCCGCGGTGCCGCCGGCTCCGAAGAGGATCATCATGACCACCCTGCCCCGTTCGCTCCCCGCCTCGTCCGCCGTGCCGCTGCGCGGAGGCGCCGTGCTCAGCTGGGGCGTGCTGGCTCCCGGGATGATCGCGCACGCCTTCGTCAGCGCGCTGCATGCGCACACCGACCAGCGGGTGCGCGCCGTCGCGTCCCGCAGCGCCGAGCGTGCCGAACGGTTCGCCGCCGTCCACGGCGTACCGGACTGGTACGACTCGTACGACGCCCTCGTGACCGACCCGGCGATCGACGTCGTCTACATCGCATCGCCGCACAGCGAGCACCGCGCGCTCGCGCTGCTCGCGGTCGCGGCAGGCAAGCACGTTCTGGTCGAGAAGCCCATCGGCGTGAGCGCTGCCGACGCCCGGGCGGTCGCCGAGGCCGCGGCTGCGGCCGGGGTCTTCGCGATGGAGGGGATGTGGTCGCGCTTCCTGCCGCAGACGACCGTCATCAACACCCTGCTCTCCGACGGCGTGCTCGGCGAGGTGCAGCTCGTGACGGCGGACTTCGGCGGGATGCCCGCGTTCGACCCGACCAGTCGCATGTTCGATCCGGCGCTCGGCGGCGGAGCGCTGCTCGACCTGGGGGTCTACCCCGTGTGGTTCGCGCACTTCGTGCTCGGAGCGCCGACCGAGGTCACGGCATCGGGAACGCTCGCAGCGACCGGGGTCGACGGCCAGGCGGCCCTCATCCTCGACGGCCACGACGGTGCGCAAGCGCTGCTCAGCACCTCCCTGTTCGTGCAGACTCCGGCCGAGGCGCGCATCTTCGGCACGAAGGCACGCCTCGAGATCGACCCGCTGTTCCTCATGCCCGGCAGTTTCGCGCTGGAAGGGCCCGACGGCTCGGAACTGCTCTGGACGGACGAGACCGGCATCGAGGGGCGGGACGGCCTGGCCTGGCAGGCCGTCGCCGTCGCACAGGACATCGCAGACGGTCGCACCGAGTCGGCGCTGCATCCGCTCCGCCGCTCGATCGCCGTGCTCGAGACGATCGACGAGGCGCGTCGTCAGCTCCGGACGGTCAACGCGCCGCCAGCAGTTCCGGCAGGCTGAGCGGCCGGCGGCCGGTGATCCTCTCCACGTCGCGGCTCACCGTCGCCATCTCGCCGGCCGCGATCGCCGTGTAGGTCGACACCCAGGCGTCGACCTGCCAGGCGGGCGCACCGTACTGGGCGCGGGAGGCGTAGGCCTCATCGACCGACTCCTCGTGGTACGAGACCGGCCGGCCGAGCCCGGTGCTGAGGATGCGAGCGACCTCGTGGAGCGAGATGGCCTCCGGGCCGGTGAGCTCGTAGGTGTGGCCGTAGTGCGGACTCGGATCGCGGAGTACCGCCGTCGCGACGCGCGCGACGTCGGCCCGTGCCACTCCCGCGAGCCGTCCGGAGCCCGCAGGACCGCGGATGACGCCGTCCTCGCCGACGAGGTGCCGGAAGAAATCGGCGTAGAGCGAGTCGCGCAGGAAGGTGTGCGCGAGTCCGACGCCGGCGATGCGCTGCTCGGTCGCCCAGTGGTCGCGCGCCAGCGTGAAGGTGGCGTCGGGCGCGGCGCCGAGGAAGGAGGTGTACACGACATGCCGGACGCCGGCCCTGGCCGCGGCGTCGATGAACGTGACGTGATCGGCGACGCGGCGATCGTCCTCCGTGGCCGAGACCATGAAGAGGGTGTCGACGCCGTCGAGTGCGCGGACGGCGGACTCGGAGTCTCCGTAGGCGGCCTCGACCACGACGGCCCCCGGCAGGTCGGGCGCGCGTGCGGAGTCGCGGACGACGAGCCGTTGGGGGTTCCCGGATGCCGCGAGGGCGGCCGCCACCATTCCGCCGATCCCCCCGGTGGCACCGGTCACGGCGAGGATGGGGTGGGAGTCGGTCATGGGCTGCTCCGATCACGTGCCTGCGCGGCGCCATCGGCGGGGCCGTCGATGCGCGGGTACTCTACTCCATGATCCACCGACGCTGAGGAGCCCGACATGGCACGAGTGGTGATCGCCCCGGACTCCTTCAAGGGCACGATCGGAGCGGCGGACGCCGCCAAGGCCCTCGCCGCGGGCTGGCACTCGGTCGCCCCGGACGACGACCTCCGCCTCGTTCCGCTGGCCGACGGCGGAGAGGGCACCATCGACGCCTTCGAGCTGGCCGTGCCCGGCGCTCGGCGGATGCCGGTGACCGTCGACGGGCCGGACGGGCGTCCGGTCGAGACGGCGTGGCTGCTCCTGCCCCCGACGGGCGGCCAGCCGGCGACCGGGGTCGTCGAGCTCGCCAGCACGTCGGGCATCACGCTGCTGCATCCGCTGCTCCCGTACGACGCGCACACGATCGGCTTCGGTCAGGCCATCGCCGCCGCCCTGTCGGCCGGAGTCGACCGGCTCCTGCTGGCCATCGGCGGCAGCTCGTCGACCGACGGCGGCGCCGGCGCGCTCACGGCCCTCGGAGCACGGCTGACGGATGCTGACGGCCGTGCCGTCCCGCCGGGGAACCGTGGGCTCGCCGCGGTCGCCGGTCTCGATGTCTCCGGCCTTGCGGCGCTGCCGCCCGGCGGAGCGGTCATCCTCAGTGACGTGACGAATCCGCTGCTCGGGCCGCTCGGAGCAGCAGCGGTCTTCGGCCGGCAGAAGGGCGCAGGGGCATCCGACATCGCACCGCTCGACGCGGCCCTCGCGCGCTGGGCGGGGGTCGTCGCGCGGGGCGGGAGCACGGCCGATCCGTCGACGCCCGGATCGGGGGCGGCCGGCGGCACCGGTTTCGGCCTGCTCGCGTGGGGAGCCCGACTCGTGCCGGGGTCGGATGCCGTCGGTGCCGCATTGGGACTGCCCGAGGCCCTCCTCGGGGCCGCGCTCGCGATCACGGGAGAGGGACGGTTCGACGACCAGTCTCTCGCCGGCAAGGTGCCGGGCCATGTGCTGGCGGCGGCCGGCGCCGCCGTGCCCGTCGCCCTCGTGGCCGGCGCGATCGACGGGGACACGACCTCCTTCGCCTCGGCCGTCTCGCTCACCGAGCTCGCCGGCGGCGCGTCGGCCGCCCGCTCCGACCCGGCGCGGTGGCTGCGCGAGGCCGGAGCGCTGCTGGCGGCGCGCTGAGGCCGGCGAACTGAGGCAGCGGAGCTGAGGACGGGAAGCGTCGAGCTCGGGTCAACGGCGGACGGCGGACGGCGGTTGAGCTGATGCCGTCGTCCGCCGCGATCGCTCGGTTCCGGCCTCAGTGACGTGCGGGTTCGGCCGCACCGGCGGCACGGGCTGCGGCCGCGTACTGCTCCCGGATGATCGGGCGCGTGTCGACGTCGAGCTCGGCATCGATCGCCAGCGGCCAGGTCGGACGGGCTCCCGCGAGCGCCCAGGCGGCTTGGCGGGCTGCGCCATCGGCGACGTACTCGCCCGCGGCCGGCACGATGACCGGAACATCGAACACCTGGGCTGCGATGGCGCGGACGGCGGGGTTCTGCGCCGCTCCGCCGATGAGGAGCAGTCGTGCCGCAGCGACGCCCTGTCCGCGTACCGCGTCGAGTCCGTCGGCGAGGCCGCAGAGCATCCCCTCGATCGCCGCCCGTGCCACGGTCGCCGGAGTCGTGTTGGCGAGCGTGAGACCGGAGAACGATGCCGTGGCATCCGGCAGGTTGGGGGTGCGCTCGCCGTCGAAGTAGGGCACGAGCACGGCGCCGCCGGCCCCGGGGGCCGCCGTGAGGGCGATCCGCCCGAACTCGACGTGCGAGACCCCGAGCAGGCCGGCGACGGCGTCGAGCACGCGGGCAGCGTTGAGGGTGGCGACGAGCGGCAGGAAGTTGCCGCTCGCATCGGCGAAGCCCGCCACCGTCCCGGTCGGGTCGGAGCCCGGGGCATCCGTCACGGCGAACACCGTCCCGCTCGTGCCGATCGACACCACGACGTCACCGGGGCGGGCGTCGAGGCCGAGCGCCGCCGCGGCGTTGTCGCCGGCGCCGGCCGCCACGAGGATGCCGTCCGGCGTGCTGCCGGCCGCCTCGGACGGGCCGACGATGCGGGGCAGGACCGCACCGTGGCCGAGGGCCAGCTCGAACAGGTCGTGCGCGTAGGCATCGGCGGCGGCCGACCAGTACGCGGTGCCGCTGGCATCCGACCGGTCCGTGGTGAGTTCGTCGAGCACGGGCCCGAGCGGCGACTCCCCGGCGGGGCCGAAGCCGCGCAGCCGCCACGTGAGCCAGTCGTGCGGGAGGGCGACGGCCGCGACTCGGGCGGCCGCCTCCGGTTCCGCGTCGCGCAGCCATCGCAGCTTCGTGGCCGTGAACGATGCGACGGGGACGAGGCCGGTGCGGCCGGCGTACTCCTCGGCGCCCACCTCCGCGATGAGATCGAGGGCGGCCTGCGCCGACCGGGTGTCGTTCCAGAGCAGCGCATCGCGGATGACCCGGCCATCGGCATCCAGCACCACCATGCCGTGCTGCTGTCCGCCCACCGAGATGGCGGCGACGCCGTCGAGACCGCCGGCGTCGGCGATGGCGGAGAGCAGCGCTCCCCACCACGCCGCCGGATCCACCTCGGTGCCGTCGGGGTGCGGAGCCCGACCGCTGCGCACGAGCGCGCCGGTCTCGGCATCGCGGATCACGACCTTGCAGCTCTGCGTCGACGAGTCGACGCCGGCGACGAGTGTCACGCCTGTCGCCGCGACGTCAGCGGGCGCCGAGCAGGTGCTCGGTCGCGAGCTGCTGCAGCCGCACGAAGCCGAAGCCCTTGCCGCCGAGGTACGCGTCGGCGTCGAAGGCCTCGTAGGAGGACGCGTCGGCGAGCAGGTCGTCGTAGGTCTCACCGGCGCCGAGGGTCGGCTGGGCGAGCTCGGCGACCCGGGAGGCGGCCAGCGCCTCCTGCACCTCGGGGTCGGCGCGGAATGCGGCAGCGCGCTCCTTGAGCAGCAGGTAGGTGCGCATGTTGGCCGCTGCCGATGCCCAGACGCCGGTCTCGTCCTCGGTGCGGCTCGGCTTGTAGTCGAAGTGGCGCGGACCGTCGTAGGCGGGGATGCCGTTCGGGCCGCCGTTCTCGAGCAGGTCGACGAGCGAGAACGCGTTGTGCAGGTCGCCATGGCCGAACACCAGGTCCTGGTCGTACTTGATGCCGCGCTGGCCGTTGAGGTCGATGTGGAAGAGCTTGCCGTGGTAGAGCGCCTGGGCGATGCCGGCCGTGAAGTTGAGGCCCGCCATCTGCTCGTGGCCCACCTCGGGGTTCACGCCGACGAGCTCGGGGCGCTCGAGGGAGCCGATGAAGGCGATGGCGTGACCGAGGGTCGGGAGCAGGATGTCGCCGCGCGGCTCGTTCGGCTTCGGCTCGATGGCGAAGCGGATGTCGTAGCCCTTGTCCGTGACGTAGTCGCCGAGCAGGTTCACGGCCTCCCGGTAGCGCTCGAGCGCCGAGCGGATGTCCTTCGCGGCGTCGTACTCCGCGCCCTCCCGGCCGCCCCACATGACGAACGTCTTGGCGCCGAGCTCGGCGGCGAGGTCGATGTTGCGCAGCACCTTGCGGAGCGCGAAACGGCGCACCGCCCGGTCGTTGGAGGTGAAGCCGCCGTCCTTGAAGACCGGGGCGCTGAACAGGTTCGTGGTCACCATCGGCACGATGACGCCGGTGTCGGCCAGCACCTGCTTGAGGCGGTCGATCTGCGTCTGGCGCTCGGCATCCGTCGAGCCGAAGGCGAACAGGTCGTCGTCGTGGAAGGTCAGGCCGTAGGCGCCCAGCTCGGAGAGCTTCTCGACCGCGTGCACGACGTCGAGCGGCTTGCGCGTCGGCCCGCCGAACGGGTCGGTGCCGTTGTAGCCGATCGTCCAGAGTCCGAAGGAGAACTTGTCGTCGCGTGTGGGGGTGGTCATGGGTTCCTGCTCCTCGCTGAACGGAATTGTTGTTGAAAACAACCTATACGCAGACGCCGCTCGCTGCAACTTGTTCCGATAGTTTCGGGGGCTACACTCGGCAAGGTGACGACCCAGGCATCGAACGACCGCGTGACCCTCGCCGAAGTGGCCGAGGAGGCCGGAGTCTCCCTCTCCACGATCTCCAAGGTTCTGAACGGGCGCACCGATGTCTCGGCCGGCACCCGTGCCCGGGTGGAGGACCTGCTCGCCAAGCGCGGCTACGCCCGCCGGGTGGGGGCGGACTCCGGTCGCTCCCAGCTCGTCGAACTGGTGTTCCACGAGCTCGAGAGCAGCTGGTCGATGGAGATCATCGCCGGGGTCGAGTCCGTGGCGAAGGAGCACGGACTCTCCGTCGTGCTCACCGAGAGCGGCAGCAGGCATTCCCCGGGGCCGGAGTGGATCGAGGGCGTGATGCGCCGCCGGCCGGCCGGCATCGTCCTGGTCTTCTCGGACCTGCTGCCCGAGTACCGTGCCCGCCTCGATTCCCGGGCGATCCCGTTCGTGATCATCGACCCGGCAGGCGACCCGTCACCGGATGTGCCGTCCGTCGGATCGGCCAACTGGTCCGGGGGTCTGATCGCCACCAGACACCTGATCGAGCTCGGTCATCGGCGCATCGCCGCGATCACCGGCCCCGAGGACATGATGTGCTCGCTGGCCCGTGTCGACGGCTACCGCTCGGCCATGAACGCGGCCGGCCTGCCGATCGATCCCGCCTGGATCCGCTTCGGCGACTTCCACGTCGAGGGCGGGCGCAGTCATTCCGAGGCGCTGCTCTCGATGGCGGATGCGCCGACCGCGATCTTCGCCGGCAGCGACCTGCAGGCCCTCGGCGTCTACGAGACCGCCAGGGCCCGCGGCATCCGCATCCCGGACGACCTGTCGGTCGTCGGCTACGACGACATCGCCCTGACCCGCTGGGTCAGCCCCCGCCTCACGACCGTGATCCAGCCGCTGCGCCGGATGGGGGAGGAGGCGACGCGCATCGTGCTGCGGATGGCGGCCGAGCGGCCGGAGACGACACCGCGGATCGACCTCGCGACGAGTCTGGTCGTCCGCGAGAGCACCGCCGCACCGCACGCCTGACCCCGATACTGTCGGATGAGTTTCGGGATATTTTCGAGGGTGGAGGCGCCATGACCGATGATTTCGTGCCCGGCGGGGCCCCGGATCCGACTCCGACCCCGGTCTGGCGGGCGCAGGGCGGCGGCCTCACCGCCGCGCTCACCTTCGACGACGGGCCGGACCCGGTCACGACGCCCGCGCTGCTGGACTTCCTCGCGGCGCACGGCGTGCGCGCGACGTTCTGCGTCGTCGGCACGGGCATCACGGCACCCGGCGGCGCCGCGCTGCTGAGACGCATCGTCGCCGACGGCCACACGCTCGGCAACCACTCCACCGACTTCGACGACCTCGGCGCCCTTCCGGCCGCCGAGATCGAGCGCCGCATGAAGGCGACGCTCGACGTCATCCGCACCGCCCTCGGCGATCCGGAGGCCGTCGTGCCGTTCTTCCGTGCGCCCAACGGCAGCTGGGGCCCCAGCCCGGCCGTCGCCGTGGCGCTCGGGATGCAGCCGCTCGCGGTCGTCAACACGATCGGCGACTGGGAGACGCAGGACGTCGACACCCTCACCGCCGACCTGCGGACGGCGATGAGGGCCGGAGAGGTCGTCCTCGCCCATGACGGCGGTGGCGACCGCTCCGGCACCCTGGCCGCCGTGCGCACCGTCGTGTCCGAGCGGCTCGCCGCCGGCTGGACGTTCAGTCTGCCGGTCGGAGCCCCGGCGCCCGGTGGTGAGACTGTCCCCGACAGCCACAGCGACACCGGGAATCCGGCGCCGGGGTCGGCACTCGCTCACGGTGACGGTGAGACCGGATGAGGCGACGCCTCGACCGTCGGCTGCGCAAGCCCCCTGTGCGGATCGGCAGGCCTCTGTAGCGTAGGAGCGTGGGCTGGTTCGATGCTCCGGACTACGAGTTCGCCCGACAGGTGCTGCAGCGTGGTGTCGCGGCGATCTATGTCATTGCGTTCGTGTCCAGCCTGAACCAGTTCCGGGCGCTGCTCGGTGAGCACGGCCTGCTGCCGGTGCCGGACTTCGTGCCGATGCTGAAGCGCGCGCCTGGCAGGCACAGGGGATTCTCGCTGTTCCGCTGGCGCTACTCCGACCGGCTCCTCGCGGCGGTGTGCTGGCTCGGAATCCTGCTGGCGGCTTCCGTGGTGCTCGGTTTGCCCCAACTGGGTCAGCCCTGGGTGCCGGTGCTCGTGTTCCTGCTCATCTGGCTGCTGTACATGTCGATCGTGACGGTCGGGCAGACCTTCTACGGTTTCGGTTGGGAGATGCTGCTGCTCGAAGCCGGTTTCACGGTCGGCTTCCTCGGCTCGAACCAGGTTCCGCCGCCGACCTGGATGATCTTCCTGGTCGCGTGGCTGGTGTTCCGGCTCGAGTTCGGCGCCGGCATGATCAAGATCCGGGGCGGCAGCGAGTGGCGCGACCTGACCGCGCTGTACTTCCACCATGAGACCCAGCCCATGCCGGGGCCGCTCAGCAGGCAGGCGCATCTGCTGCCCCGATGGATGCACCGCGGCGAGGTGCTGGGCAATCATTTCGCGCAGCTCATCGTGCCGTTCCTCCTCTTCGCGCCGCAACCGATCGCATCCGTGGCGGCCGCCATCGTCATCCTCACCCAGCTCTGGCTGGTGATCACCGGCAACTTCGCCTGGTTGAACTGGATCACCATCGTGCTCGCCTTCGCGCGAATCAGCGATCCGGTCGCGCACGCCGTGCTGCCGTTCATCCCGGAGGACTGGAGTGCGGAGGCCGCCACCTCGCCCTCCTGGTGGGTGGCGATCGTCGGGCTCGTGTCCGCTCTGCTCGTGGTCCTGAGCTGGTGGCCGCTGAAGAACCTGTTCGCACGGCGGCAGCTGATGAACGCGAGCTTCAACCGCTGGCAGCTGGTGAACGCCTACGGGGCGTTCGGCACGGTCACACGGCAGCGGGTCGAGGTGGTGATCGAGGCCTCCCAGGACGAGGACCTGATCGCCGCCGAATGGCACGAGTACGAGTTCAAGGGCAAGCCCGGCGATGTGCGGCGCATCCCGCGGCAGTGGGCGCCGTACCACCTGCGGCTGGACTGGCTGATGTGGTTCCTCCCCCTCGGCACTGTGCATGAGCAGTGGTTCTATGCGCTGCTCGAGAAGCTGCTGCTCGCCGATGCTGCCACCCTGCGACTGCTCCGCCTGGCGCCGTTCGGCACGGATCCTCCGCGCTACATCCGAGTGCGCACGTACGTCTACCGCTTCTCGACCAGGGCCGAGCTCCGCGAGAGCGGCGACCGCTGGGTACGGGACCCGCTGAGCGTGGTGATCGGCCCGGTCGCCCTCGGGCGGTGATGGCGCGTGGACATGTGTCCTCGGCGGTCACGGCCTTCACACGGCGACAGCCGCCGATGAGGTGACGCCGGCCGCAAGCCGAAGCGTCTCGGAGCGGCCCGTGCCGTCGGCGGCGGAGACCCGGTAGTCGCCGGCGAAGCCGCGCAGGGCGAAACGGCCGGCCTCATCCGTTCGCACCGTCGTCGGCGGGATCCACCAGTCACCCTTCACGAGGGAACGGAGGGCGTCGTAGGCGGGCTTCCGCGAGCCATCGGCCCGCACGAGCCCGATCGGGGCGCCGAGCCACGCATCGCGATCGGTGATGCCCCAGTACGTGATGGCCTCGACAGAGGGGTGAGCGACGAGCGAGCGGTAGTGCCGCCCGATCTCCTCAGCCTGCCGTGCCTCGCCATCGGGGGTCGATGGCCAGCTCGGCACCTGGAAGTCGTTGAGGTCGACGATATGGGCCGGCATGAGTTCACCGGACACCAGAGAGGTCTCGGTCAGGTGGAGCGGCAGGTCGTAGCGGGCGAATCGGTCGACCATCGCGAGCATCGTGTCCTCGCCCCAGTAGCCCTGGTGCATGTGCGTCTGGAGCCCGATCGCGGAAATCGGGATGCCCGCCTCCAGCAGGCCCTCGAGCAGGCACTCGTAGGCGCTGGACAGGTCGAAGTCGTTGATCAGCAGGGTCGCGAGCGGGTTGGTTGCGCGTGCTTCCTCGAATGCCAGCCGAACGACGGCGATGCGGCCGCGCTCGCGCGCAAGTCGGGTGATGCCGTTGTCCTCCTTGTCGAAGACCGGCATGATCACGACCTCGTTGATCGCGTCCCAGGTGTCGATGAGACCGGCGAAGTCGCCGACATCGCGGCGTATGCGTTCCCGCTGCAGCCGCTCGATCCCATCGGTGCCGTACTCGAGCAGCCAGGGCGGCTGCACCGTGTGCCAGACGAGCGGATGCCCCTTCAGGACGACCCCGCGTTCGGAGAACCAGCGCGCGGTGGCGAGCAGGCGCTGCGTGTCCGGTCGGCCCTCCACCCGTTCGAAGCCACCCCAATAGAACGGAAGCGTGGCGGTGTTGAAGACGTCGAGCCAGAGCTCGGCGAGTTCCGCGTCGCCGCCGGTTCCCGCTCCGTTGGCGAGGTCGATGAAGTCGAAGCCGATGTTTCCGAACGCGAAGGCGTGACCGGTCTGCTGCACGAGCACCTCCGCGCCCGGAACCGGTCGACCGGACGGATCGCGCACCGTGACCACCACCTCGCCGATGCGATGCGGGAGGTTCTGGACGGGGGAGGAGACGAGGTCCATCCGATCAGCCGACCGGATCGACGCGCACTTCCGCGTGCAGGGCGCGCGTGTGGTCGACGATGCGCGTGTCGCCCGTGAGCGTCACCGTCGTCCCGGCCACGATGTCGCCGCTGGACCGCCCGAAGCCGAGCACGATCTCGCCCGGCTCCACGATTCGTCGTCCGTCCCGCCCCGTGAAGCTCGCGAGGTCGGCCGGGACATCGAAGCGCACCCGTGCCGAGGCGCCGGCGTCGAGCTCGACCCGTGCGTAGCCGATGAGGCGCTGCACGGGGCGCACGACGCTGGCGATCGGGTCGTTCAGGTACACCTGCACGACCTCGGTGCCATGGCGATCGCCGATGTTCGTGACGGTGACGGCGACCTCCACTCGACCGTCGACCGCCGCGATGTCCGAGGAGGATGTCGCATCGCTCCAGTCGAATCCGCTGTACCCGAGTCCGTGACCGAAGGGGAACGCGGCGGCCGGATCGATGTTGGACACCTCGCTCCCACGTGCGAGCGGCGAGGCCAGGTACGTCGACGGCTGGGCGCCGGGATGCGCCGGGACACTCACCGGGAGGCGGCCGCTCGGGTTCACCCGTCCGCTCAGCACTCCCGCGATCGCCGGCGTTCCCTCCTCGCCGAGGAAGAACGTCTGCACGATCGCCGCCGCCGAGTCGATCGCCGAGCCCAGTGCGTACGGCCGGCCGGCCAGCAGGGTGACCACGGTGGGAGTCCCCGTCGCGATGACCGTGTCGAGCAGCGCCTGCTGAGCGCCGGGCAGCGCCAGACTCTCGGCATCGCAGCCCTCGCCGCTGGTACCCCGGCCGAACAGCCCGGCCCGGTCGCCGAGGGCGAGGATGACGACATCCGCCGAGCGTGCAGCGTCGACGGCTGCGGCGAAGCCGTCCGTCTCGCCGCCGTCGACCGAGGTGCCGCGCTCGAAGGTCACGGCGGTTCCGGGGAACTCCGCCCGGAGCGCATCGAACAGGGTGGGCAGCGCGATGCCGATGGGCGTCTCCGGATGCTTCACACCCACGTGAGCGGGGAACGAGTAGCAGCCGAGGACCGCATACGGGTCGTCGCCGTTGGGGCCGATGACGGCGATCCGCGCCGGCGCATCCGCTGGCGACCCGAGCGGGAGGATGCCGTCGTTGCGCAGCAGGATGACGGCGCGTTCCGCGACCTCGCGGGCGATGAGACGGTTCTCGGCGGAATCGAGGTCGACCGTGCCACGGATGGCGTCCGTCGCCGTGGTCTCGTGGCCGAGGAGGGCCGATGGCACGGGCGACCAGTCGGCGTCGAGCATGCCGAACTCCGCCTTCTGGCGCAGCACCCGGCGCAGTGCCCGGTCGACGAGGGCCTCGTCGACCCGTCCGGCCTCGACGGCTTCGACGAACGCCGCGCCGAAGGCCTTCACGGTCGGAAGCTCCACGTCGATGCCGGCCTCGAGGGCGGCCGCTGCGGCATCCGTCCAGTCGGCTGCGACGCCGTGGAGCAGGTGCAGGAAGCCGATCGCGAAGTAGTCGGCCACGACGGTTCCCTCGAAGCCCCAGGTGTCGCGGAGCAGGCCCGTGAGCAGCGACGCGTCGGCCGCAGAGGGGATCCCGTCGATGTCGGTGTACGCGTTCATGACGCTGCGCACGCCGGACTCGCGCACCGCCATCTCGAACGGCGGCAGCAGCACGTCGTCGAGCTCGCGCCTGCCGATCGAGACGGGGGCGAGGTTGCGGCCGGCCCTCGATGCCGAGTAGCCGACGAAGTGCTTGAGGGTGGCGACGACGCCCTCAGACTCGAGGCCGCGGATGTACGCGGAGGCGAGCGTCCCGATCAGGTACGGATCCTCGCCGATGGTCTCCTCCACGCGGCCCCATCGTGCGTCGCGGACGACGTCGAGCACAGGGGCGAGGCCCTGGTGCACGCCGACCCCGCGCATGTCGGAGCCGATCCTGGCGGCCATGCGCTCGATCAGCTCCTGGTCGAAGGTGGCACCCCAGCTGAGCGGAACGGGGTAGGCGGTGGCCCCCCACGCGGCGAAGCCGGCGAGGCACTCCTCGTGGGCCATCGCGGGGAGGCCGAAGCGGCTCTCCCGCATGATCCGCTCCTGCGTGCGCTGCAGCGAGCGGGCGCCGAGCGCCGGATCGACCGGCGCCGTCCCGAACGGGCGGGTGAGCTGGCCGAGCCCGGCCGGCAGCAGGGCGTCGAGGTCGACGACGTCGTTCATGTCGTGCTGGTGGGGGGCGACGTCACCGCCCTCGGCCGATGCCCCGACCCAGACGCCGTAGAGCTGCGCCACCTTCTCCTGCAGTGTCATGGCCTCGATGAGCACGTCGACCCTGTCGTCGACGGGCAGAGTCGTGTCGTGCCACGGCGTCGCCGTGGTGGCGAGATCCTGTTCCACGGTCATCCCTTCACCGCCCCGGTGAGGCCGCCGACGATGCGGCGCTGGGCGATCGTGAAGAACAGGATGGCCGGGAGCATCGCGAGCGATGTGAAGGCGAGCACCGCAGCGGTGTCCTGCGAGTACTGGGTCGAGAACACCTGGACACCGAGCGGGAGGGTGTAGCTGGCCTGGTCGGTCAGCATGAGCAAGGGCAGCAGGTAGGCGTTCCAGCTGCCGACGAACGCGAGCACGCCGACCGTCACGAGTCCGGGACCGGACAGTGGCAGCAGGATGCGCCAGAAGAAGCCGAAGCGGCTCGTTCCGTCGATCGCAGCGGCATCCTCGAGTTCACCGGGGATCGCCCGGAGGAACGGCACGAGGATGATGATCGTGATCGGGAGCGCGAAGGCGATCTGCGGGATGAAGACCCCGGGAAGGGTGCCGAGCAGGCCGACGTTCTTCAGCATCAGGTAGAGCGGGAGGATCGCCACGGTGATGGGGAAGAGCAGCCCTGCCGTGAACATCGAGTAGATGGCGTCGCGGCCCCTGAACTCGTAGCGTGCGATCACGAACGCCGCCATGACTCCGAGGAGCAGGACGCCGATGGTCGTCGCGAGTGCCGTGATCGTGCTGTTGCCCACCTGGCTCCAGAACGTCGGTGACGTGAGGACGGTCTGGTAGTTGGTGAGCACCCACGGGTCCGGCCAGCCGCTGGGGTCCGCGTTGATCTGCGGGGTCGTGCGGAAGCCGCCGATCCAGATGTAGGCGACGGGGACGATGGTGATGCCCACGATGACGAGGGCGATGAGGTAGACGAAGGGCTGGCCCCAGTCGATGCCGCGCTTGATGCCGCGGGGATGGTCGGTTCTCGAGGCGGCCATGGTCAGCCCACTCCTTGCGTGAGGGAGCCGGCGAGGTCGCGGCGCAGGACGTAGCGCTGGTACACCAGGGCGAAGATGAGGGAGACGATGAAGAGGATCACGGCGACGGCGCTGCCGAAGCCGAGCTGGTTGCGTTGGAAGCCGTACTGCACCATGTAGGTGGCCATCGTCGCGGTCGCGCCGGCCGGCCCGCCGCCCGTGACGACCCAGACCATGTCGAACAGCTGGAGCGATCCGATGATGGACAGGAACGCCCAGATGCGGATGGTCGGGCCGAGCAGCGGGATGGTGATGTGGCGCTGGATCTGCCACCAGCTGGCTCCGTCGATCTGGGCGGCCTCCCCGAGCTCCTCCGGCACGCCCTGGAGGCCGGCGAGGAAGAGGATGATGGCGAAGCCGATGTACTTCCACGTGAGGATCCAGAAGAGGGTCCACATCACGATGCTCTGGTCGGCGAGCCAGAGCTGGGTGTAGTCGCCCAGGCCGATCGCGCCGAGGAAGGCGTCGACGGGGCCGTGAGGCTGCAGCAGCAGCTTCCACGACAGTCCGGCGATGACCTCGCTGAGCACGTACGGGATGAAGATGACGACGCGCAGCAGTG
Source organism: Leifsonia sp. (assembly GCA_040512695.1). Taxonomy (GTDB): domain Bacteria; phylum Actinomycetota; class Actinomycetes; order Actinomycetales; family Microbacteriaceae; genus Orlajensenia. Next base: position 43,264 of record JBEVEO010000131.1, read on the forward strand.
TGCGTCCGCGCATCCTGCGATTCAGCAGCAGGGCGATGCCGATGGCGATCGGGCCCTGGATGATGAGCGACATGAACACGATGAAGAGGTTGTGGCCGATCGCGCCGATGAAGACGGGATCGGTGATCGCCCGCACGTAGTTGGCGGGGAAGTTGAAGTCCTCGAGTGGGCCGTATCCGTTCCACTTGAAGAAGCTGTACACCGCGGCGAGGCCGACGGGAACCAGCACGAAGGCCACGTAGACGAGCGTCGCCGGTCCGACGAACAGCGCGATCTCGAGGCGTTTGCGATTGTGGGACCTCGACCTGCGTCGAGCGGGGGCCGGGGGCCCCGGGGCCCCCGGGCCCCCCCCGGGGGGGGGGGGGGGTGGTA
>JBEVEO010000156.1:0-8065 GCA_040512695.1 Leifsonia sp.
ACCGGACCGGCGGCGAACTGGAGGAACCTGACCTTCTCGTGCAGTTCGTCGTCGTCGATCACGAGACCGCCGCCGATGATGTCGGAGTGGCCGCCCAGGTACTTGGTGGTCGAGTGCACGACGACGTCGGCGCCGTAGGACAGCGGCTGCTGCAGCGCGGGCGATGCGAAGGTGTTGTCGACCACGACGATGATGCCGGCGGCGTGCCCGATCTCCACGAGGGCGGCGATGTCGCTGATCTTCATGAGCGGGTTCGACGGCGTCTCGACCCAGAGCACGCGGGTCGACTCCACGGCCACGGCGGCGCGCACCGCATCCAGATCGGCGAGGTCGACGGGGGTGTTGCGGATGCCCCACGCGCCGTGGACGCGGTTGATGAGCCGGTAGGTGCCGCCGTAGACGTCGTTGCCGAGCACGACGTGGTCGCCGGGCTTGAGCACGGCGCGCAGCAGGGTGTCCTCGGCGGCGAGGCCAGACGCGAAGGACAGGCCGTGCCGTCCGCCCTCGATGGAGGCGAGGAGCGTCTCCAGGGAGGTGCGGGTCGGGTTGCCGCCGCGAGCGTACTCGTAGCCGCCGCGGAGGTTGCCGATGCTCTCCTGTACGAAGGTCGACGTCTGGTAGATGGGCGGGATGACGGCGCCGGTGGTCGGGTCGAATTCCTGGCCGGCGTGGATGACGCGGGTGGCGAAGCGGTCTGATGTGGTCATGGCGTTCTACTTCCTGTGACGGGAGAGCGAGGAGAAGAGGTCGGAACGGGGCCCGAGGCCCGGGTTTCCGGGAACGAGCGGGTCATCGCCTTCCGGGTGGGCATGTGCAGCTCGCGGACGGACGGCTGCCGGTCAGCTGCCGAGGTAGCTGAGCAGGTCGGAACGGGTGACGACGCCGAGCACCTTGCCGCCGTCGGTCACGAGGAGGGCGGGAGACGAGGCGAACGCCGCGCGCGCGGCGGCGACCGGTTCGTTCACGCCGATGAGCGGCAGCGGATCGCCGACGACGGAAGCCACCTTGTCGGTCAGCTTCACCTGGCCCGAGAACACGAGGGCCATGAGGGCCTCGTCGTGGATGGCGCCTGCGACCTCGCCGAGCACCACCGGCGGCTCGGCGTTCAGCACGAGGAGCTGGGACACGCCGGTCTCGGTCATGCGGTCGATCACGTCGCGCACGGTGTCGTCGGGGTGGGCGTACACGAGGGGCTCGCTGCGTCCGGCCTTGGTCGCCAGGAGGTTCTGGATGGTGTGCCCCGTCGGCGCGTTGCTGAAGCCGTACGAGCGCAGCCACTTGTCGTTGAAGATCTTGGCCAGGTAGCCGCGACCGCCGTCCGGCAGCAGCACGACGACCACCGCATCGGCCGGCAGGTCCTTCGCGACCCGCAGGGCCGCCTCGACGGCCATGCCGCTCGATCCGCCGACGAGGATGCCCTCCTCGAGAGCGAGGCGCCTGGTCATGGCGAACGACTCGGCGTCCGTCACCGCGATGATCTCGTGCGGGACGGACGGGTCGTATGCCGTGGGCCAGAAGTCCTCGCCGACGCCCTCGACGAGATACGGCCGACCGGTACCGCCGGAGTACACCGAGCCCTCCGGGTCGGCGCCGATGATGCGGACGGTGTCGCCGGACACCTCGCGCAGGAAACGGCCGGTGCCGGTGATCGTTCCACCGGTGCCGACGCCGGCCACGAAGTGCGTGATGCGGCCGTCGGTGTCGCGCCAGATCTCGGGACCGGTCGTCTCGTAGTGGCTGAGCGGACCGTTGGGGTTGGAGTACTGGTCGGGCTTGAAGGCGCCGGGGATCTCGGACACGAGCCGATCGGAGACGCTGTAGTACGACTCGGGATGCTCGGGCGGCACCGAGGTCGGGGTCACCACGATCTCGGCCCCGTAGGCGGTCAGGACGTTGCGCTTGTCCTCGCCGACCTTGTCCGGCAGCACGAAGACGCAGCGGTAGCCGCGCTGCTGGGCCACCAGGGCGAGCCCGACGCCGGTGTTGCCCGATGTCGGCTCGACGATCGTGCCGCCCGGCTTGAGCTTGCCCTCACGCTCGGCCGCGTCGATGATGCGCGTCGCGATGCGGTCCTTGGCGGAGCCGCCGGGGTTCAGGTACTCGAGCTTCACGAGGACGGTCGCGGCGATGCCGTCGGTCACCCGGTGGAGCTTCACGAGCGGGGTGTTGCCGACGAGGTCGACGATGGTCTCTGCGTAGTGCATTCGTGTTGTCCTTACAGTCGTGCAGCGCGTCGTTGCGCCGGGCACAGGGAGATGGTCGCGAGGTCTTTCAGCGACGACAACACGAGACGTTGGGGTTCACGTCTTCACTCTAACCGCACCCGGCGGCGGCGTGCCCGGCGATATCCACGCCGGAGCGATCGTTTCTTCACGACGCGCTCGACAATCGGGCCGCACGTCGCAGGAACTGCAGCGCGGCGGGTCCTCGGCTCGGCTGGGAATGGGCTGTGAGAGCGGTCGTTTCGGGATCGCGGGACCGAACGATGCGTTCGTATTGTTCAAGAGCGGTCTCGGCTGCCTGCGATCGCAGCGCACCGGAGCCGCAGCGATCCCCGAGAGGCCGAGAGTGACCCCGACCCCCCGCACACCGCCCGTTCCGCCCGCCGCGAAGGCGCAGACCGTCAAGCAGCAGCGCGCAGCAGACCGGGCCGCCAAGCTCGAGGAGTTCCGCCGCCGGGAGGCCAGGCGGAAACGCAACCGCACCATCGGCATCACCTCCGCGGTCGTCGGCGCCGTGGCCGTGATCGCCGTCGTGGTCGTCTCGATCGTGCTGACCCCCCAGCCGAAGAGCTACAGCGCCGGCGGGGACGGCACCGAGATCGACGGCGTCCAGACGTTCACGAACACGTCGGCACACGTCGACGGCGTCGTCGACTATCCGCAGACGCCTCCGGCCGGCGGTCCGCACAATCCGGCGTGGCTCAACTGCGGCATCTACACCGAGCCGGTGCCGGCGGAGAATGCCGTGCACTCGCTCGAGCACGGCGCCCTCTGGGTGACCTACGACCCGTCGATCTCGGATGCCGACCTCGCCGACCTCGAGGCCCAGCTGCCGGGGAGCTACGTCGTGCTCTCGCCGTACGACGACCTGCCCAGCCCCGTCGTGCTCAGCGGCTGGAACAGCCAGCTGCAGGTGGACTCGGTCGACGACGAGCGCATCACCGCGTTCATCGAGGAGTACTGGAAGAGCCAGAACGTGCCGGAGCCCGGGGCGCTCTGCACCGGGGCCGTCGATGGACCGGGCAAGGTCTCCTAGGCGACCGGTCGGCCGCTTCGCGCTGGCCGCCGTCGCTCTCGTCGCCGTCGTCGTCACGGGCCTCCTGGCGTACTCGTTCGGCCGCGTGTCGACGCTCGGCGATCCGACTCCGACCGACACGAGCGCGGAGGCCGGCTTCGCCCGCGACATGCAGGCCCACCATGTGCAGGGGGTCGAGATGGCCATGATCGTGCGCGACCTCACCGACGATCCCGATGTGCGACTGCTGGCCTACGACATCGCCACGACCCAGGGCCAGCAGTCCGGCCAGCTCTACGGCTGGCTGAGCGAGTGGGGCCTCAGCCAGTCGGGGTCCGAGCCGTCGATGACCTGGATGACGCGCCCCGGCCGTACCGGATCCGCGCACGCTCACGGTGCCGCCGTCGGGCACACGCCGGGAGGCCCCATGCCCGGGATGGCGACCGCGGCGGAGCTCGGCGAGCTGCGCGGCCTGCAGGGCGTCGCGGCCGAGCGGCTGTTCCTCACGCTCATGATCCGTCACCACGAGGGCGCCCTCGAGATGGCCGAGGCTCTGCTGGACCGCAGTGGGAACACCGTCGTGACGACCTTCGCCGACGGCGTCGTGGCCAGTCAGACCGCGGAGATCGAACTCATGACGGGGATGCTGGCCGAACGGAGCTGATCGCCGTCACCGCCGGTCATCATGAGGCGGCGATGCTCCCGCCTCCGATGCGTGCCTCGTCGGCCTCGACCGTGGCCGTCGCGAGCTGCTGCGTGAACAGGTCGGAGTAGGCACCATCGAGGGCGAGCAGCTCGGAATGCGTCCCCTGTTCCACGAGCCGCCCGGCCACGATCACGAAGATGACGTCGGCGTTGACGACCGTCGAGAGGCGGTGCGCGATCGAGATCGTGGTGCGTCCGCGGGCGGCGTCGTCGATCGCCGCCTGCACGACCCGCTCCGAGATGGTGTCGAGGGCACTCGTCGCCTCGTCGAGCACGAGGACCTCCGGGTCCTTCAGCAGCACCCTGGCGATCGCGATCCGTTGCTTCTCACCGCCGGAGAGCCGGTAGCCGCGTTCCCCCACCATGGTGTCGTAGCCCTCCGGGAAGCTCGCGATCGTGGCGTGGATGTTCGCGGCCCGCGCGGCCGCCTCGATCTCGGCATCCGTCGCATCCGGTTTCGCGTAGCGCAGGTTCTCGCCGATCGTGGCGTGGAACAGGTAGGTCTCCTGGCTCACGATGCCGATGTGGTCGACGAGGGAGTCCTGAGCCAGCTCGCGCACGTCGACGCCGGAGAAGCGCACCGCTCCCCCGCTCACGTCGTAGAGCCGCGGCACCAGGTAGGAGACGGTCGTCTTGCCGGCCCCGCTCGGTCCGACGAAGGCGGCGAACTGGCCGCGCTCGATCGTGAACGACACGTCGTCGAGCGTCGCGTGCGCCGCACCGGCCGCATCCGGATAGTTGAACGAGACGTGATCGAACTCGACCCGGCCGAGCGACTCGCCGCCGGGCACCGGGCGGGCGTCGGGCGCCTCGGTGATGGCCGGCTTCAGGTCGAGGTACTCGAAGATGCGCGCGAACAGGGCGCCGGAGGTCTGCAGGTCGAGCGCGACGCGCATGAGGCCGATGAGCGGGAACAGCAGTCGCGACTGCACCGTCGTGAAGGCCACGATGGTTCCGGCGGTGATCGCCTCCGTGCCGCTGTCGGCGAGGAAGCCGGCCAGCAGGTACACGATGGCCGGAACGCTCGACAGGAAGATGCTGACCAGGGCGAAGAACCACTGGCCGCTCATGGCCTGCCGCACCTGCAGGCCGATCTGGTTGCGGTTCTCGTCCGTGTACCGCTCGATCTCGGTCTGCTGCCTGGCGAAGCTCTTCGACAGCAGGATGCCGGACACGCTCAGGGTCTCCTGGGTGATCGCCGTCATCTCCGACAGCGATTCCTGCGTCTTCCCGGCGATGCGCGCCCGCACCTGGCCGACCCGGCGCTGCGCGATCACCATGAACGGCATGAGAACGAGGGCGACGATCGTGAGCCGCCAGTCGAGGAGCACCATGGCCACGAACGCGGAGATCACGGTGACCGTGTTTCCGAGGACCGACGACACGGTGTTGGTCAGCACGCCGGCGACACCGCCGACGTCGTTCTGCAGCCGCGACTGGATGACGCCGGTCTTGGTGCGCGTGAAGAAGCCGAGCTCCATGCCCTGCAGGTGCGAGAACAGACGCACGCGGAGTGCTCCCATGACCTTGTTGCCCACGGTCGCGGTGAGGTAGGCCTGCCAGACGCCGAGCAGTGCGCTGATGACGTAGATGAGGATCATCGCGCCGACGATGATGCCGAGCACCTGCAGGTTCGGGCCGCCGCTCGGCGGGAACAGGCCCTCGTCGAACGCCCGCTGGGTGAGCAGCGGAGGGATGACCGCCAGTGCCGCCGTGACGATGACGAGGACGACCGTCGTGGCCAGTGCGGCCCGATGCGGCGCGAACAGCGCGGCGATCCGCCGGCCGAGGTGCGGGATGCGCGGGGCATCGGCGTTCGCCGCCCGCTGCGCCTGGATGTCGACCGGCCCGTGCCGCGGAGCGCTGCTGGCGTTGCCGCCCTCGCCGAGGACTCCGCGCTTCCCACCGCCGCGCGGTGCTCCGCTCATGCTCATGGCTTCAGCCTAGGCGCGCCGCGCGCCGCATCCGCCGACGGGGCGAGGCGTGCGAATGCAGGAGGAGAGCCGGCACGAATGCCTGTCGCATTCGTGTCGGCTCTCCTCCTGCAGATGGATGGAGCTTCGGCAGCTACCCCTTCGTCGCCCCGGCCAGGAGGCCGCGCACGAAGTAGCGCTGCAGGCTGAAGAACACGATGAGCGGCACGACGAGCGAGATGAAGGCCGCCGCCGTCAGGCGTTGCCATTCCTGCCCGCGGTTTCCGGTGAGCTCCGCCAAGCGTTGGGTCAGTGGCGCGACATCCGGTGTTCCACCGGAGAACACGAGGGCCACCAGCAGGTCGTTCCACACCCAGAGGAACTGGAAGATGGCGAACGACGCGAGGATCGGCACCGACAGCGGGAGGATGATCCGGAGGAAGATCTGCCCGTGGTTGGCCCCGTCGACCCGTGCCGCCTCGATGAGCTCGCCCGGGATCTCGGAGATGAAGTTGTGCAGCAGGAAGATCGCGAGCGGGAGTCCGAAGATCGTGTGCGCGATCCAGACCTGCAGGTAGCTCTGCTCCGGGATGATCGGGATGATGTCGTGGATCCAGCGCTGGATCGGCAGGATCCACGTCGTGAACATCTGCAGCAGGGGGATGAGCGCCATCTGCAACGGCACGATCTGCAGGGCGAAGATCAGGATGAAGATCCAGCCTGCTCCCTTGAACGGGATCCACGCCAGCGCGTAGGCGGCCATCGCCGCCAGCACCGTCGCGAAGACCACGACCGGGATCGTGATGGCGAGCGAGTTGACGAAGTACGCCCCGAGCTGCGGCGACGACGCCGAACTGGAGAACAGCACTTCCTTGTAGTTGTCGAGCGTGAATCCCGGGTTCTGGAAGATCGTCCACCAGCCGGTCGTCTTGATGAGCACGGCGGGCCGGAACGACGAGACGAACAGGCCGAACGTCGGGATGATCCAGATGAGGGCGATGACGAGCGACACGATGGTCGCCGTGCGCGACGTGAGCCGCTTCTTGACCCTGGTCGCCTTGGTGCCGTCGGCGTTGTAGCCCCGGCGCAGCTCTCCGCGCGTCTCGCTGTCGAGCGGCAGCTCGACCGGTGTGTACGTCATCGGATCTCCTTCTGCTTGCGGAGGACGCGGACGTTGTAGACCACGATGGGCAGCACCAGCACGAACAGGATGAGGGCGAGTGCCGAGCCGCGCCCGGGCTCCAGGGCCCGGAACGCCTGCGTGTACATCTCATTGGCCACGACGCTGGTCTGGAAGTTTCCGCCTGTCATGGTGCGGACGATGTCGAACACCTTGAGGGTGGCGATCGAGATGGTCGTCACGACGACGACCAGGGCGCCCCGGATGCCGGGGAGCACCACGTTGGAGAACCGCTGCCAGCCGTTGGTGCCGTCGAGTTCCGCAGCCTCGAGCTGCTCCGACGGGATCCCCTTGATGGCCGCGGAGAGCACGACGACGGCGAAACCGGTCTGCACCCAGATCATCACGACGATGAGCAGCACGGTGTTGAACGGCGCCGTCTGCAGCCACAGCACCGGTTCCTGCCCGAGCCAGACCATGATCTGGTTGAGCAGACCGATCTGGTTGCGACCGGAGGGACGGTACTCGTAGACGAACTTCCAGATGATGCCGGCGCCGACGAAGGAGATGGCGAACGGCATGAAGATGAGCGACTTGTAGATCTTCTCCCCGCGGGAGCGATCGATGAAGTTCGCGTAGGCGAGTCCGATGATCGTGGAGATCGTCGGCGCGAGGATCACCCAGACGACCGTGTTGCGCAGGGTGACGAGCGCCTCGGGCTGGGTGAACATCCACACGAAGTTGCCGAGTCCGATGAAGTCGCCGTCCTTGTCGGCGAAGGCCGCTCCACCCGTGCGGATGGCCGGGTAGACGAGGCCGATGGCCAGCAGGATGATGGCCGGGGCGAGGAAGGCCGTGAGCTGCAACGCATCGCGTCCGCGTTTCGGGGCCTTGTCGATGAAGAACAGGATCAGCCCGACGACGGCGGCGAAGATGGCGACACCACCGACCAGCTGAAGGATCTTACCGATGAGATCGGCGGTCGTCATTCAGGTCTCCTCTGCGTTGAGGTTGCAGTGGGGGGGGGGGGGGGGGGGCGGGGGCCCCCCCGGGGCGAAGAGAATTAATTGTAGGTGAGATGAGGAAAAAC
>JBEVEO010000180.1:0-6551 GCA_040512695.1 Leifsonia sp.
GGGGGTGGCACACATTCCGGGGGATTGGGGTGGTTCTGGTGTTGTTTCTCTCGGGCGTGATGCGCGACGCCGTCCTCGCGCACGAGCGCACCCACCTGCGCCAGCACCACCACCTGGTCCTGCTCGCGTTCAAGGCCTGGCACAGCGCCCTGCCGTGGTTCCCGATCGCGAACCGCGCGGAGAACGCCGTCGCGCTCCTCGTCGAGATGCTGGCCGACGACAACGCCCGTCGCGAGGTCGACGGCGAGACCCTCGCGACGGCGATCGCCCTCGTCGGGTCGGCATGGGGCGGAGTCCGTCCCGAGGGCAGTGCTCCCGGGCCTGAGGGGAGCCGGATCGCCGGCGATCCGCCGAGCGCTGTCGGCGCGCGGATCTCCCGTCTTCTCGCAGCCTGATCCCGGGCGGCTCCCCTAGGCTCGGTGGCGATGAACGACGTTCTCTCCTGGGCCCTCGAGACGGTGCAGTCCGTGGATCCCGTGCTGCGCACCGCGCTGGCCGGACTCGGCATGCTCCTCGAGACGTCGATCCTCATCGGCCTCGTGGTCCCCGGCGACTCGATCGTCCTCGTCGCGGCGACCGCCGTCGACGGCGCCGTCGAGTACTGGGCCCTCGTCATCACGGTGGTGCTCGGCGCGATCGCCGGGGAGAGCCTCGGCTTCCTGCTGGGACGCCTGTGCGGCCCGTGGCTGCGGCGCAGCGCCCTCGGCAGACGCATCGGGGAGCGCAACTGGGCGAGGGCTGAACGCTATCTCGTGCGACGGGGAGGCATCGCCGTGTTCATCTCGCGCTTCCTGCCCGTCCTGCACTCCCTCGTGCCCGTGACCGTCGGGATGAGCCCGATGCGCTACCGCACGTTCCTCGCCTGGACGATTCCCGCGAGCGTCATCTGGGCGTTCGCCTACGTGTCGGCCGGTTCACTGGCTGCGGGCAGCTTCCGGGAGCTCAGCCGCGAGCTGCACTACGCCGGCTACATCTTCGTCGGCATCATCGCCCTGTTCCTCGTCGCCGTCCTCGTGGTCAAGAAGCTGCTCGAGCGGTCGGAGGCGCGTCACATGGAGGATGCCGGAGCGGACGCCGCCGGCACCGAGACCGACGAACCGATCGCCTGACGGCCTGTTCCCGCCCACCAGAACGACGAAGAGGGCCGGATGCCTCGGCATCCGGCCCTCCACTGTGACGGCGAGCTGTCAGAGCAGCCCGGCCTTCTGGAGCCACTCCTTGGCCGCGGTGTTCGCCGAGGCCTTCTCGTCGCCCTCGACCCGGTTGCGCAGGTCGATGAGGTCGTCGGTCGTGAGCTTCGCCGAGACGGCGTCGAGCGCCTTCTCGAGCTTGTCAGAGGCGATCTTGCTGCTGAGCAGCGGGATCACGTTCTGCGCGGCGATGAGGTTCTCGGGATCGTCGAGAACGACGAGGTCCTTCGCCTTCAGGTCGGGCGACGTCGTGTAGATGTCGGCCACCTGCACCGTGTTGTCGGTCAGGGCCTTGACCGTGTCGGGTCCGCCGAAGTCCTCGATCGGCACGAAGGTCACATCGGTCACGCCGTAGACCGACGCGAGACCCGGGATGCCGTAGCCGAGCTCGCCGAACTGCGGGTTGGCGCCGAGGCTGAACGGCTGCACCTTCGACAGGTCGCCGATCGTGCTGAGGCCGTTCTTCTCGGCGAAGTCGCTCGTGACGACGTACGCGTCCTTGTCCTCGGCCTCCGCGGACTTGTAGACGACGAGGTCGTCCTTCGCCACGGCGTCGGTCAGGGCTGCGTCGACGTCGTCGGTCGTGCGCGCTGTGAACTCGGTGTCGTAGTACGCGAGCAGGTTGCCGTTGTACTCGGGGATGAGGTTGATCGATCCGTCCTGCAGGGCCGGGATGGTCTGCTGGCGCGGGCCGATGTTGAACTTCGTGGTGACGTCGAAGCCCTGCGCGGTGAGCGCCTGCGCGTAGATCTCACCGAGGATCTCGCTCTCGGGGAAGGCGAACGAGCCGACGACGATCGCGTCGCCGCCGTCTCCCCCCGAAGCGGTCTCTGGAGCGGTGGGATCTCCTTGTGCGCACCCTGCCAGAGCCACGACAGCTCCGACCGCGACAACGCCGATGGCGATCCGGCCCTTCTTGAAAATGCTCATGGTCATTCCCTCTCTTGGATTGGTGTTCCCACCGTCGTGGACGGACCGGGTGCCCGTCGACGAAGACTGTCGCGCTCAGTCTCGCGTGCACTCCCGACACCGGGAGTCGCGGTGAGGCGCTGGATGATGGCGAAGACGGCGTCGACGAGCAGCGCGAGGACGGTCACGAGGATCGCGCCCCCGAGGATGCGGTCGTAGTCGTTGAGTCCGATGCCGCTCGCGATGATGCGTCCGAGGCCGCCGAGGCCCACGTACGACGCGATGGTCACCGTGGCGATGACCTGCAGCACGCCGGCCCGCAGTCCGCCGACGATCAGCGGGAGCGAGAGCGGGATCTCCACCTTGGTGAGGATCTGCAGTTCGGTCATGCCGCTCGCCCGAGCCGAGTCGATCGTCTGGCGGTCGACGGACTCGAGGCCCGAGTACGCGCCGGCGAGGATGGACGGGATCGCGAGGAGCACGAGGGCGATCATGGTGCCGAGGAAGTTCGCCGTGGTGCTGATCATGCTGTAGCCGAGCACCATCGTGAGGAAGAACAGCACGCCGAGCGTCGGCAGCGCCCGCATGGCCCCGGTGAAGGAGATCACGAACTGGCGGCCCTTGCCCGTGTGGCCGATGTAGAAGCCGAGCGGCATCGCGATCACCGCGGCGATCAGCACGGCGATGAAGGTGTACAGCAGGTGCTCGGCGAGACGATCCTGCACCGGCAGAGGGGACTGGCCGCCCGGCACCCAGTTGGCGGGGTCGATGATCCACAGGAAGGCGTCGATGAAGAGGTTCACGCGGCATCAGCCGCCTTGACGGGGAGCATGAGAGCCTCCGTCGATCGCTTCCTCGAGCGGTCGCCCCGGTTCCAGGGCAGCAGCAGCCGCCCGAGCAGCACGAGGATGACGTCGAAGACGAGGGCGATGAGCAGGCTCGCGATGATGCCGACGCCCACCTCCTCGAGGATCCCGCGCTGCTTGCCGTTGGTGAACAGGTAGCCGAGGTTGGCGGATCCGATGAGCACGCCGACGGAGACGAGCGCGATGGTGCTGACGGACACGACCCGCATGCCGGCGAGGAGCACCGGACCGGCGAGGGGGAACTCGACCCGCCAGAACTGCTGCCACCGCGAGTAGCCCATGGCGAGCGAGGCCTGCTTGACGTCGACGGACACCGACGCGAAGGCATCCGATGCCGCCCGCACCATGATGGCGACGGCGTAGATGCTGAGCGCGACGATCAGGTTGGTGTCGCTCAGCACCTTGGTGCCGAGGATCGCGGGCAGGATCACGAACAGCGGCAGCGACGGGATCGTGTACAGCAGGCTGGTGGAGGTGATGATGATGCCGCGAGCGGCGCGACCGGTGATCGCGAGCCGGCCGAGCGGCACGGCGATCACGAAGCCGGCCACGATGGGGAGGATGCTCAGCCGGACATGGTTGATCGTCAGTTCGAGGACCAGGTCGAAGTTGTTGATGAACCAGTTCACGACGCTCTCGCGTCCGCGGGCGGTTCGTCACTGTCGAGGAGTCCGGCCGGCCGGCCGGAATCGTCGATCACGAGGATCTGACCGCTCGCGGGATCCCGCGGTTCGAGGTGGAGCCTGCGCTGGCCGCGGTCGGCTCCGATGAAGGACGCCACGAACTCGTCGGCGGGGTTCGCCAGGATCTCGGCCGGGGTGCCGATCTGGGCGACGATGCCGCCGGTCCGGAAGATGACGACCTGGTCGGCGAGGGTGAAGGCCTCGTCGATGTCGTGGGTCACGAACACGACGGTCTTGTCGAGATCGCGCTGGAGGCGCTTCAGCTCGTTCTGGAGTTCGACCCGCACGATCGGGTCGACGGCACCGAACGGCTCGTCCATGAGGAGGATGTTGGGGTCGGCAGCCAGGGCGCGGGCGACGCCCACCCGCTGCTGCTGGCCACCGGAGAGCTGGCGGGGATACTTCGTGCCGAGCGAGCGGTCGAGCCCGACGGTGTCGAGGAGTTCGAGCGCGCGCGAGCGGGCCTCGCTCTTCGCGACGCCGCGCAGCAGCGGGACCGTGGCGACGTTGTCGACGATCCGCCGGTGCGGCAGCAGCCCGCCGTTCTGCATGACGTAGCCGATGCTGCGGCGCAGGTTCACGGGATCCGAGCCCGAGACGTCGTCACCGTCGATCAGCACCGCCCCGGACGTCGGGTCGACCATCCGGTTGATCATGCGCAGCAGCGTCGTCTTCCCGGAGCCCGAGGAGCCCACGAACACGGTGATGCGTCGCGAGGGGATGACGAGCGAGAAGTCGTCGACCGCGAGGGTGCCGTCGGGGAATCGTTTCGACACCGAGCGGAACTCGATCATGGGGTGAACTCATTCCTCGCAGCAACCGAAAGAAAACGTGTCAGTGATCTACACAAACACCATTCGATGCCCGAGGCAAAACGGATTGCCCTTTTATGACCAATCCGTGATCATGCCCGATCAGACCGTGACGGCTCCGTACAGCGCGGTCAGGTAGTCGTGGAGCACGCGTCGCGATTCCGCGATGAAGCGCTCGTCGCCCTGCGGGTCGTAGGCGAATGCCCGCGACAGGATGGCGGACGCCATCTCGACGGCCACGTCCAGGTGGAAGGACAGGTCGGGACCGCCGGTCAGTCCGAACACCTGGGTGAGCGCGTCGGCGAAGAGCGCGGACACGGGGGCGTCGTCGACCTCGGGGGCGCCTGCGGCCGGCTGACGCTCACGATCGACGAAGTTGATGATCCGGAAGCCGGGCTCCGACCGGTAGAGGTCGACGAACGCGGTGATCGAGCTGTCGAGGGCCTCCCACCAGTTCGCCTCGGTCATGGTCTCCATCACCGCGACGATGCGTACCCGGAAGCGGCGCACCGCACGTTCGCGCAGGGCCTGGAGCACGGCGATGCGGTCGGGGAAGTAGCGGTAGACGGTTCCGATGGATGCGCCGGATCGCTCGGCGATCATGGCGGTGGTGAGACGGTCGAACCCGATCTCGTCGACGATCGCCGCAGCGGCGTCGAGCAGTGCGTTGAGCCGATCGGCCCCGCGCTGCTGGATGGGTTCGGTGCGCACGAGCGCGGCGGGGAACTCAGTCCCGATGATGTTGCCTATCGGCACTGCTCCTCCTAGGTGAAAATGCAGCCTTCAGTGTACCCGCCGGTCTGAGCCTTCCCTGCACGCGCTCCCAGCCTCGGGCGGGCGGGAATCGCCGTGGACCGCGGCAGGCGCGCCGCCGTGACAAACTGGAACATATGGTCAAGTCAACGGATGCCGCGCCTGTGGGCTCCGTCGGCGTACGCTCCACCCACCTCCTCGCCCGGCTCGAGGACCGGCTGCACGCCCGGCGCGAGGCGTGGGCACGCCGCCACGGGCGCGTCCCGGTGATCATCCCGTTCTCCGGGTACGGCGATCCGGAGTGGACGAGGGTCCTGTGCCGGGTGCTCCTGCAGAAGCCGGCACCGGTGCCGTCGGATCCTCCGACCCGGGCCGACCGCAGACGCGCGAACCGTGTCGAGCGCCTGCGCGGCTGGCGGAACTTCATGAGCGTCCCGCTCGCGAACGCGGCCGTCTCGATCACGATCGACGGCTCCACGACCGAGGTCCGTGCCGACCGCGGCGGCGTCGTCGACACGGTCATCCCCGTGTCGCTCTCCGCGGGCTGGCACGTCGCCGTGATCGGGACCCCGGGCGGGGATCCGGTCGACGCCCCGACCCAGATCGTCTCGCGGGACACCCGGTTCGGCGTGGTCTCCGACATCGACGACACCGTCATGGTCACGGCTCTCCCCCGCCCGTTCGTGGCGGCCTGGAACACCTTCGTGGTGGACGAGCACGCCCGCATCCCGACGCCGGGGATGGCCGTGCTCATGGAGCGGCTGTCCACCAAGAACCCGGACAGTCCCGTCATCTACCTCTCGACCGGAGCGTGGAACGTCGCCCCGACGCTCACGCGGTTCCTGTCGCGCAATCTGTACCCGGCCGGATCCCTGCTCCTCACGGACTGGGGGCCCACCCACGATCGCTGGTTCCGCAACGGCCAGGAGCACAAGCGCGACAACCTGCGCCGTCTCGCCGAGGAGTTCCCGCACATCTCCTGGCTCCTCATCGGTGACGACGGCCAGCACGACGAGGACGTCTACCGCGAGTTCTCGATGGAGAGCCCCGGCCACGTCGCCGCCGTCGCCATCCGCCAACTGTCCACCGGGGAGGCCGTCCTGGCCGGTGGACGCTCGAAGGCGGAGCCGCCCGGAGTCCCCGACGTCCCGTGGGTGTACTCCCCCGACGGCTCCGGCATCGCCGAGCAGCTCGAGGCCCTCGGCATCCTCTGAACCGCCCCGGGCGCCGCGTCGTCAGTGCTGCAGGTAGGCGAGCACGGCGAGGACCCTCCGATGGTCCGTGCCGGAGTCCTCCAGGCCGAGCTTCGAGAAGATCGCCGTCACGTTCTTCTCGACC
>JBEVEO010000191.1:0-6338 GCA_040512695.1 Leifsonia sp.
AGGCCTCCTGGGTTCGGGCGAGGGCTTCTGCGAAGTACGGTGCCGTCAGCAGGGCGACGAGGCTCGGGTCGGCCGCGTAGGCCTCGGTGATGCGGTTGAGGAAGCGCGCGCGGATGATGCAGCCGCCCCGCCAGATGGCGGCGATGGCGCCCTTCTTGATGTCCCAGCCGTACTGCTCTGCTCCGGCGACGATCTCGTCGAAGCCCTGCGAGTAGGCGATGATCTTCGAGGCGTAGAGAGCCTGGCGCACGTCCTCGACGAAGGCGTCCTTGTCGGCATCCGCCACGGTCCAGGCGGCCGACGGGCCGGGGAGGTCGGCCGCGGCTGCACGCTGCGCCGGCTTCGACGACAGCGACCGAGCGAAAACGGCCTCCGCGATGCCGGACACCGGGATGCCGAGGTCGAGGGCGGTCTGCACGGTCCAGGCGCCGGTGCCCTTGGCTCCGGCCTGGTCGAGGATGACGTCGACGAGCGGGCGACCGGTCTCGGCATCCACCTGGCGCAGCACCTCGGCGGTGATCTCGATGAGGTAGCTCTCCAGCTCGCCGCGGTTCCACTCGGCGAAGATGTCTGCGATCTCGGCGGGTGACTTGCCGGTCCCGCGCCGGATGAGGTCGTACGCCTCGCCGATCAGCTGCATGTCGGCGTACTCGATGCCGTTGTGCACCATCTTGACGAAGTGGCCGGCGCCATCGTGCCCGACGTGCGTGACGCAGGGCTCGCCCTCGGCGATCGCGGCGATCGACCTGAGGATCGGTCCGAGCGTCACCCACGACTCGTCCGAACCGCCCGGCATGATCGACGGTCCGTGGAGGGCGCCCTCCTCGCCGCCTGAGATGCCGGCGCCGACGAAGTTGATGCCGGTCTCGCGCACGGCCTTCTCCCGGCGGATCGTGTCGGTGAACAGGGCGTTGCCGCCGTCGACGATGATGTCGCCCGGTTCGAACACCTCGGTGAGGGCGTCGATGACGGCATCCGTTCCGCGGCCGGCCTGCACCATGATGATGGCGGTGCGCGGCTTCGTGAGGGACGCGGCGAATTCCCCGTAGCTCGTCGCCGGGACGAACCCGGCCTCCGGGTGCTCGGCGAGCAGCGTCTGCGTCTTCTCGGGGGAGCGGTTGAACACGGCGACGGTGTTGCCTTCGCGGCTGGCGAGGTTGCGAGCCAGATTCGATCCCATCACCGCCAGTCCGACGACGCCGATGTTTGCCTGTGCCTCTGCCATTGCTCATCCTCCGTAGACGTGGGCTTCCAGCCTAGGCCGCGGCCCCGCCATGTTTCGCCGTGCGAAGCCGGCGTGATCGCGGCGTCCCCGCCGGGCTGGTAGACTCACAGACTGGTTTCCCGTGCCGTTCCGGTGCAGGAGCCGAAGACTTCGGCGAGGGATGCGTTCACGCATCCGTTATCGACGCGGCGGATGCGGCTTTCCACGGCTTTTCCTCACGCTGACATGCGTTCGAGTTGAACACGAGACCACTGATCTGGGCCACGAGCCCGCAAGGAGAAACAATCATGACCGATGACAACAAGGTTGTCGCCGAGACCCGCAACTCGTTCGGCAAGGGTGCTGCCCGCAAGATCCGCGCCGTCGGCAAGATCCCGGCCGTCATCTACGGCCACGGCTCCGACCCGCGCCACGTCACCCTGCCCGCTCACCAGATCGGCCTGATCCTGCGCAAGGCCAACGCCCTGCTCGAGCTGGACCTCGAGGGCAAGACCGAGCTCGTGCTGGTCAAGGACGTGCAGAAGGACCCCGTGCGCCAGATCATCGAGCACCTCGACCTCATCGTCGTCCGCAAGGGCGAGAAGGTCCAGGTCGAGGTTCCGGTGCACGTGCAGGGTGAGAGCTTCTCCGGCACGATCGCCGACCTCGACGCCAAGACCCTCCTGCTCGAGGCCGAGGCCACGCACATCCCCGAGAACGTCGTCGTCGACATCGAGGGCCTCGAAGAGGGTGCGCAGATCTTCGCGAAGGACATCGAGCTGCCCCGCGGCTCCTCGCTCCTCACCGACCCCGAGGCGCTCGTCATCAACGTGCACGTGCCTGCCGCCGGTCGCGGCGAGGGCGTGGAAGAGGAAGAGGCGGACGCCGAGGCTGCCGCCGCCGCCGAGGCTGCCGAGTAGTCATCCTCGGACTCTTCCGTTCACGACAGTACGTTCACGACGTGGACGGGAACACCTGGCTGGTAGCCGGGCTCGGCAACCCCGGGCCCGGCTACTCCGGCAACAGGCACAATGTCGGGCAGATGGTGCTCGACGAGCTGGCGGGTCGGATGTCGGCGCCGTTCAAGACGCACAAGGCTGGCGCCCTCGTCGCCGAGGGGCGCATCGTCCCGGGCGGGCCGAAGCTGATCCTGGCCAAGCCGGGCACCTTCATGAACCTCTCCGGGCGGCCCGTCGCCGCGCTCCTGAAGTTCTACTCGCTCGATGCCTCGCGTCTGATCGTGATCCACGACGAACTCGACGTGCCGTTCGACACGGTCAAGCTCAAGCAGGGCGGCGGCCACGGCGGCCACAACGGCCTGCGCGACATCATCGCCGCGATCGGGACGCCGGATTTCACCCGCGTGCGCGTCGGCATCGGACGGCCGCCCGGCCGGCAGGATGCGGCCGACTTCGTGCTGCGTGACTTCTCATCGACGGAGAAGCAGGCGCTGCCCAATCTGCTGGCGGATGCCGCGGATGCCGCAGTGCACATCGTCACCGACGGTCTCGCCGCCGCGCAGCAGCGGTTCCATTCGCCCTCCTGACGGCACTGCGCGTCAGGCCGCGCCCGCTGCAGCGGCGATCCCCGCCGCAACGGCGAAGGCGACATAGGAGACGATCGGCGCGACGACCGCGATGATGATCGCGGCGACACCGTACCCGCGGCCGCGCCGGGTCGCGACCGAGACGATGCCCTGGATGATGGCCCAGAGGCCGAGCGCGGTGCCGACCAGCACGTGCGCCAGGACGACGAGCACGAGGCCGCCCGCTCCGCCGTTCTCGAGGTTGGCGGCGACCGCCGTACCGTCGGCCTGCCCGTCGAGAGGGACGTAGGGGCCGATGAGGGTCCCCGTCGTCGCGGAGGCGACGAGCGACGACAGCAGCAGCACTCCGGCCACGATGAACGCGACGACGCCGACGCCCTTCGGCTTCGCCTCGGGCTCCCAGGTGTACGGATACGCGACCGGGGTGGGGTTCGGATACGCGACGGGGGCGGCGTCCGGGGTGATGGTCGCAGTGAGTCCCGGCTCCGAGGAGCCGGGACTCTGCGAGGGAACTGCGTCAGGTGCGGCGGATCCGTCACCGTGGGGTGGCAGGAGCGTCATGTTGGTTTACTGTCGCCTTCGTCGTAGGGAACTGGGCACTTGCGACACTAGGGAACAGGCGTCCACCCCTGCGCGTCCCAGATCGGGTGATGCCCGTCCGGGGGACGTGGGCCCGTCGCGACGGGTCGGTGTGTCGGAGCGGGACCGTAGACTTGACCGGTGATGCTGCAGGGCCTTCTCCACGCGCTCTCGCGCGCCTCCACTTTCGACGACGCTCTCGCGCAGGCGAATCGCGATGCCGACTTCTCGCTTCCCGACGGGCTCGACGCGCCACTGCTCGCTGCGCTCCTCGACCGTCGCGCGCGCGACCACGGCGCCCAGGCCGCTCTCGTCATCACGGCGACGAGCCGTGAGGCCGAATCGCTGGAAGCGGCGATCACGGCCTACGCACCGACCGCCGACGTCGTCGACTTCCCCGCGTGGGAGACGCTCCCGCACGAGCGCCTGAGCCCGAGCGCCGAGATCGTCGGCCGCCGCATCGAGGCCCTGCGCCGACTGCGCGAGTGGACGGAGACGGCAGCGGCGGAGCGTCGCCCGCTCATCGTGGTGGCCTCGGTGCGGGCCGCGCTGCAGCCGCTCGCCGACAACCTCGCCGATCGCCCGGCCATCACGCTGGCGCAGGGCGGCCGCGGCCACGACCTGTCCGCCCTGGCGGCCGAACTCGTCGACCTCGCCTACACCCGGGTCGACATGGTCACCCGCCGAGGGGAGTTCGCCGTCCGCGGCGGCATCCTCGACGTCTTCCCTCCCGTGTCGGACCACGCCTACCGGGTGGACTTCTTCGGTGATGAGATCGACCAGCTGCGGGCCTTCTCGGTGGCGGACCAGCGCTCGCTGCCCGAGCCCGTGGCATCCGTCAGCCTGATGCCGAGCCGCGAGCTGCTGCTGAGCGACTCCGTGCGCCAGCGCGCCCGCGAGATGCAGCACGAGTTCCCGAGCCTCGCCCAGATGCTCGAGAAGATCGCCGAGGGCATCCCCGTCGAGGGCATGGAGAGCCTCGCGCCTGCGCTCGTCGACCGCCTCGTTCCCGTCACCCACTACCTCCCGGCCGGCTCGGTCATCGCCGTCATGTCGCCCGAGCGCGTCAGCGGGCGCGCCCAGAGCCTCGCCGAGACCAACCGCGAGTTCCTCGGGGCCGCCTGGAGCGCAGCGACGGCCGGAGCCGAGGCCCCCATCGACCTGGAGTCCGGCGACTTCCTCTCCCTGGCCGAGCTCCGCGACTCCGCCCGCTACTCGGCCCCCGGGCAGCCGGCCCCCGACCACCCCTGGTGGACGCTGTCGGCGTTCCACGCAGGCGACGCCGAGACCGACGACGCCGACGCGGCCCGGTACGTGCGCATCGAGGCCGACCCCGTTCCGAGCTTCGCCGGGAACGTCGAGGGGGCCCTCGAGCACGTCGGCGCCCGCCTGACCGACGGCTGGTCGATGGCGATCGTCGCAGCAGGGCACGGCCTCGTCGAGCGGGCGCGCGACGTGCTCGCCGAGCGCGGATTCGCAGGACGCATCGCCGACGAGTTCCCCGCCGAACCCGAGCCCGGCGTGGCCTACCTCCTGCAGGCCGGCGTCTCGCGGGGGTTCGAGGTTCCGTCCGCGCGGATCGGCGTGCTCTCCGAGGGGGAGTTCTACGGCCGCACCGCCGGCTACGACTCCCGCCAGATCAAGAAGCTCGCCGGACGACGGAAGAACGTCGTCGACCCGCTGCAGCTGAAGACCGGCGACTACGTCGTGCACCAGACCCACGGCATCGGACGGTTCGTCGAGATGACCCAGCGCACGGTCGCATCCGGCAGCCGTCCGAGCGGCCCGAGTCGCACGGCCGGCATCGCCCAGCAGCCGACCATCGTGCGCGAGTACCTCGTGCTCGAGTACGCGTCGTCCAAGCGCGGGCAGCCGGCCGACAAGCTGTTCGTGCCCACCGACCAGCTCGACCTCCTGACGCGGTACGTGGGCGGCGAGGCGCCGTCGCTGTCGAAGATGGGAGGCAGCGACTGGGCGTCCGCGAAGAGCAAGGCCCGCAGGGCGGTGCGCGACATCGCGGTCGAGCTCGTGAAGCTGTACTCGGCGCGCATGGCGTCCAAGGGACACGCCTTCGGGCCGGACACTCCGTGGCAGCGCGAGCTCGAGGAGGCGTTCCCCTACGCCGAGACCCCCGACCAGCTGCAGACCATCGACGAGGTCAAGGCCGACATGGAACGGCCGATCCCCATGGACCGCCTGCTCTCGGGCGACGTGGGCTTCGGCAAGACCGAGGTCGCCGTGCGGGCCGCCTTCAAGGCCGTCCAGGACGGCAAGCAGGTCGCCATGCTCGTGCCGACGACCCTGCTCGTCAAGCAGCACGTCGAGACGTTCCAGGAGCGCTTCGCCGGGTTCCCGGTGCACCTCAAGGCGCTGAGCCGGTTCCAGACCGACAAGGAGGCTCGCGAGACCCTCGCCGGCCTGACCGACGGCACCGTCGACGTGGTGATCGGAACGCACCGGCTGCTGGCCGACGGCGTGATCTTCAAGGACCTCGGACTCGTGATCATCGACGAGGAGCAGCGCTTCGGCGTCGAGCACAAGGACAAGCTCAAGAAACTGCGCACCAACGTCGACTTCCTGGCCATGAGCGCGACCCCGATCCCGCGCACGCTCGAGATGGCCGTCACGGGCATCCGCGAGATGTCGACCCTCGCGACGGCCCCCGAGGACAGGCATCCGATCCTCACGTTCGTCGGCCCGTACTCCGAGAAGCAGGTCACCGCCGCCATCCGGCGCGAGATGCTGCGCGAGGGGCAGGTCTTCTTCGTGCACAACCGGGTGTCGAGCATCAACCGCGTGGCCGCCCAGCTCGCCGAGCTGGTGCCCGAGGCGCGCATCGCCGTGGCGCACGGCCGCCTGCCGGAGGCCGTGCTCGAGCAGATCGTCGTCGACTTCTGGGAGCGGAAGTTCGACGTGCTCGTCTCGACCACGATCATCGAGACCGGACTCGACATCGCCAACGCCAACACGATCATCATCGACCGCGCCGACAAGTACGGCCTGAGCCAG
>JBEVEO010000285.1:0-3267 GCA_040512695.1 Leifsonia sp.
CGCTCGAGGCTGCCGAGACCGACACCGCAGCACCGCTCGCCTCCGTGACGGCCACCCTCGAGGCCCTGCGTGCGCATCCGCTCCTCGCCGGTCGTCGGATCGAGGGCCTGCACGGACGGATGACGAGTGACGAGAAGGATGCCGTGATGCAGGCCTTCGCCGCCGGCGACATCGACGTGCTGGTCGCCACGACGGTCATCGAGGTCGGCGTCGACGTCCCGAACGCGTCGACCATGGTCGTGCTCGACGCCGAGCGGTTCGGGGTCTCGCAGCTGCACCAGCTGCGCGGCCGGGTGGGCCGCGGCTCGGTGCCCGGGCTCTGCCTCCTCGTCACGAACGCCGCGGAGGAGTCCGTCTCGCGGGAACGCGTCGATGCCGTCGCAGCCACCCTCGACGGCTTCGAGCTCGCCCAGGCCGACCTCGAGCTCCGTCGCGAGGGGGACGTGCTCGGCGGAATGCAGTCCGGCGGGCGCTCGTCGCTCCGCCTGCTGCGGGTTGCGAAGGACGGCGACCTGATCGCCGACGCGCGCGCCGCCGTCGAGGAGCTCCTGGCGGCCGATCCGTCGTTCGCCGCGCATCCCGAACTCCAGGCCGCCGTCGCCCGTCGCCTCGACGAGTCCGAGCGGGAGTACCTCAACAAGGCCTGAGGCGATTCGCCCGATTCACACCTCCCCTCCAGCAGTACGTGCACCGGCTGGCGCTAGTGTGAAAGCCATGCGCAGGATCGCCGTCGTTCCCGGTTCATTCGACCCAGCAACCCTGGGTCACCTCGACGTGATCGCGAGGGCCGCCGGGCTGTTCGACGAACTGCACGTCCTCGTGGTGCACAACCCCGACAAGGAGGCCCTCCTCCCCATCGCGCAGCGTGTGAGCCTGCTCGAGCGCGCGATCGCCGACAGCGGTGCCGGATCCAACATCGTCGTGTCCTCGTGGAGCATGGGCCTGCTCGTCGACTACTGCACGGATGTCGGCGCATCCGTGCTCGTGAAGGGCATCCGCTCGCAGGTCGACGTGGCCTATGAGACGCCGATGGCGATCGTCAACCGCGACCTCGCCGGGGTCGAGACGGTGTTCATGCTTCCCGATCCGGCTCACGCGCACGTGTCCAGCTCACTCGTCCGGCAGGTCTCGGCGCTCGGGGGCGACGTCGCCCCCTACGTCCCGAGGGCTGTCGCTGATTTCCTGCAGGGGTCGTTCCGATGAACAGTTCCGCCACCCGAGTCCCCACCGATTCCCTGGTCTCGACCAGCGACACGACCGCTGCCATGCCGCTCGACGAGGTGCTCCGGCACGCGAACGCGATCATCGCGAACATCGAGAGCGTCATTGCGGGCAAGCACGCCGCGGTGCGCACCGCGCTCACGGTGCTGCTGGCCGAAGGGCACCTGCTCATCGAGGACGTACCGGGCGTCGGCAAGACGATGCTCGCGAAGGCGCTGGCGAAGTCCGTCGACAGCACCGTCAGCCGCATCCAGTTCACCCCGGACCTGCTGCCGAGCGACGTGACCGGCGTCTCGATGTACAACCAGGCTGAACGCCGCTTCGAATTCAAACCGGGCGCCGTGTTCGCCAACATCGTCATCGGCGACGAGATCAACCGGGCGTCGCCGAAGACGCAGTCGGCCCTGCTCGAGTGCATGGAGGAGCGCCAGGTCACCGTCGACGGGACGACCTACATGCTCTCCACCCCGTTCACCGTCGTGGCGACGCAGAACCCGATCGAGATGGAGGGCACGTACGCCCTTCCCGAGGCCCAGCGCGACCGGTTCATGGCCCGGATCTCGATGGGGTACCCCGATACCGAGAACGAGGTGTCGATGCTGACCACGCGCGACCTGACGAGCCCGCTCGAGCAGATCGGCGCCGTCGTCGACCTCGCCCAGCTCCGCGCCATGATGTCGTCGGCGCGCAGCGTGTTCGCGGCCCCCGGGGTCAAGGAGTACGCCGTCGCCCTGGTGCGCGCGACCCGTGACGACCGCGACCTCAGGCTCGGCGGGAGCCCGAGGGCGACGCTGCAGCTCATCCGTGCCGCCAAGGCGCACGCGGCACTGCAAGGACGTGATTTCGTGCTCCCCGACGACATCGACGACCTCGCCGTCGCCGTGCTCGGGCACCGGCTCGTCCCGACGAGTCGAGCCCTCGGCCACCACCACCAGGACAGCTCGGCGCTGATCGAGGAGATCGTGCTGCGGATCGTGTCCGAGACCCCCGTGCCGCTCGGCAACCAGAAGCGGTCCTGATACGACCATGGCCGAGGAAGCCCGTCCTCAGCGACTCTGGTGGCCACGGCCGACGCTCCGCGGCTGGGTGTTCATCGCGGCCGGCGCCGCCCTGTTCCTCTACGGCCTGTTCCTCGAACGCCGCGACGCCCTCTTCGTCGCCTGCTTCCTGATCGCCATCCCCGTCGTGGCCATGGGCTACGTGCTCGTGCGCCGGATGCGGGTGCACGTGACCCGGTCGTTCTCGCCGGCTATCGTCCCGGCGGGCGGCGAGGCCGTGGTGTCGCTCGTGGTGCAGAACCTCTCGATGCGGGCGAGCTACGGCGCGCGTTGGCGCGACCAGGCCGAGCGGGGGATCAGCGTGCCGGAGAGCGCGCTCCTGCCGAGCCTCGGACGCCACGGCCGGGTCGATGAGGGTGACACGGCCCGTCTCGAGTACACGCTCACCCCTCGGCGCAGGGGCGTGTACGGCATCGGGCCGCTCGTGCTCGACCGATCGGATCCGTTCGGCCTCGCATCGGGGGAGCAGACGACGGGCGCACCGCACGATCTCGTCGTGACGCCGCGGGTGACGCCGCTGCCGGGCAACGCCCTGTCGCTCACGAGCGGCGACGGCTCCATGCACGAGCTGCTCCGGCACACGAACCCGAACTCCGACGAGCTCATCGCGCGCGAGTACCGGCCCGGCGATCCGCTGCGGCGCATGAACTGGCCGGCCACGGCGAGGCACGGCGAGCTCATGGTGCGCCAGGAGGAGCAGCGCAGCAATCCCGAGGCCAGGCTCATCATCGACACGACGCGCACGCCGGGCGCGCGAGGCGGTGCGACGGCGAACCGCCAGCGGCTCGACGGCGCCTTCGAACTCGAACTCGAGATGGCGGCGTCGATCGGGGTCCACCTGCTCGACGCCGGTTTCGGGCTCGACGTGATCGAGACCGGCGCCAGTCAACTCTCCCCGGCCGCAGACCGGGTGCGCGGAGGACTCCGCGGCGACACCCCGACGCCGTACCGCCTGCCTGCCGGCGACCGCGACCTGCTCGAGGGCCTG
>JBEVEO010000032.1:0-6750 GCA_040512695.1 Leifsonia sp.
GCTTGTCC
This sequence comes from Leifsonia sp., assembly GCA_040512695.1. Lineage (GTDB taxonomy): Bacteria > Actinomycetota > Actinomycetes > Actinomycetales > Microbacteriaceae > Orlajensenia. Next base: position 9 of record JBEVEO010000032.1, read on the forward strand.
TCGATGGCGTTGAGCGTGTCGGCGAGCTCGGTCCGGGCACGGCGCACGTCGGCGCGGAGTGCCGCCCGGGTCGTCGCCGGCATGGCGGTGGCGATCTCAGCGGTTGTCATACTCACCGATCCCTCTCACGACGTCGACATCCTCGATGATGTGGTCCTTCACCGAGTGCTCGGGGGTCGCGGTTCCGCGCTTGACGGCCTGCACGCCGATCAGGACGAGGATCGCGACGATGACGAGCAGGATCCCGGCCACGATGAGCGCTGCCGCCCAGGCCGGGACGATGAGCGCGAAGGCGAAGACGGCGCTCTCGATGAGGACGGCGAATGCCCAGAACAGCAGGAACAGGGCGATGAGGAAGAGCACGACGCCGACGCCGACGCTCTTGCCCCGCGCGGCGAGCTCGGCCTTGAACGCGGCGATCTCGGCCTGGATGAGCCCGCGGATGAGGTCGGGCACGTCGGCGAGGAGCTCGATCAGCGGACGCTTCAGCTTGGGATTGGACTCACGCACGAGGCATCACCTCTATTCCGGGTCGGACGCTGCTGTGGTCTTCGTGGTTTTCGGGGTCTTCGTGGTCTTCGCCCCGGTCGTCGGAGCCGGCCCTGCCGGGTCTTCGGGATCGGGGATGAGGCCGGTCGTCTCCGACCCGACCGTCGCACGAGTCGTCGGGGTCTTCTGGACGCTCGGACGGCCGCCCTGGAACGTCACCTTCTGCGAGCCGGCCTTCTGCGAGGGCTTCTGGGTGTTCGTCGCCGCGTTGACGAGCTTCTTCACGCCGTCGAGCACGCTGTCAGACACGTCTCCGACCCTGGAGAGCGCGAACTCCTTCGCGGAGTCGACGCCCTTCTGGACGGTGGGAGTGTTCCACAGGCCCTCGGCCGCGGACTTGATCTGCTCGTAGCGCTGGCGCCCGGCCCGCGCGCCCAGCACGTAGCCGACCGCGATTCCCGCGACGAAGAGGAGCTTGCCCCGCATGTACGTACCTCACTCGAGTCTCGATGGCGATTGAACCAGCGTATAGCCCTGTCGCGGGCGGTGGTGAGGGGATTGACAAAGTCGCACGTGCGAAACAGGCCGAGATCAGCCCGTCATATGCCCGTCTCGGTATGGAGCGCGCTGCGCCGGAGCACTTGGGCGGAGGCGCGGGCATCCGGAATGACGGAGGCGAGTCCCGTTCCCGCCATCCAGGAGCCGACGACGGCGATCGTCTCATCGTCCTCGATGGCGGAGCGCACCTCGCCGACGCGGTCCCGCTGGCCGATCGCGGCGTGGGAGACGGCATCCGTCCACACCACGCGGTCGGAGGCCACCAGTGCCGAGCGCTGCAGGGCGATGCCGAGAATGGCCGAGGCGTCCGCGATGGCGAGATTCTCGACCTCGGCGTCATCGAGGCCCGCGGTCGGACGCTCCGAACCGACGCGTCCGTACGACAGGCGCACGACGTGACGTCCGGCTGCCGCCGCGTCGGCCGCTGCGGCGAGCCACGACCACTTCGCCGTCGAGTGGGTGAGCGCCTTCGCCGAGACGCCGGGGGTCCCTGATGCGACGAGCACGCCGGTTCCGCGCGGCGCGGCATCGAGCTCCGGCTCGTCGATGACGAGCGTGACGATCTCCACGGACGCCGGCTCCGGCCAGCCGAGCTCCGCGAGGCGGCGCCACTCCGGCCGGGCGGCCGCGAGCAGGCCGACCGCCACGGTGGACGGGACGGCGAGGACCACCCGGCGCGCCTGCACTGTGATCGGCTCGCCATCCGCCGTGACGGCCTCGATCGTCCAACCGGGTGCGCCGGCGACCGTCGCCGGAAGGATCGCCGTCACCCGGGTGCCCGTCCTGATCTCGCCGGAGAAGTGCCGGATGTCGGCCGCGAGCGCCCGAACCAGCCCGGTCATGCCACCGCGGAGGCCCTGGACGGCGGCGCCGGCCGGCGCCGACTCGCGCAGCTCGGCCACGGCGCCCGACAGCGACCCCGTCCTGGTCATGGCGGCGTTCAGCCCGGGAGCGACGAGGTCGACGTCGAGGTCGTCGGCATCCACCGAATACACGCCGGTCGACAGCGGCGAGACCAGGCGGTCGAGTACGAGCCGGCCCATCCGCTTCTCGACGAGGGGGCCGAGGCGCTTCGCACCGCCGATCGTGAGGATCGGCTTCAGGCGGTCCAGGTAGGCGCGCCATGCGCCCGACGTGCCGATCACCGCCCGCACGTCGTCTGCCAGGGGGGAAGCGGGGATGCCGAGCAGCGAGGCCTTCGGCGACGGGACCGTCACGGCTCCCCCGCCCTTCAACGCGGGGAGGTGCAGCCAGGATCCGCCGGGATGGGGTGCCACGATCTCGTCGGCCAGGCCGAGGTCGCCGAGGATTCCGGCGATCGCCCCGGTGCGGGTGGCGAAGCTCTCGGCGCCGACGTCGACGGTGAGCCCGCCGACGGTGCGCGCACGCACGCATCCGCCGATCTCGTCCGCGGCCTCGAGCACCACGGTCGAGAGCCCGACGTGCACGGTCTCACGGGCGGCGGCCAGTCCGGCTGCGCCTGCGCCGATGACGACGACGTCGAACGGCCGCGCGTCGTCCGCCGGGTCCCGGCTCTGGTCGAGGCTCATGAGCCGAGCGAGTGCACGAGCTCGACCACGCGGGTCAGCACGTCGGGGTCGGTGTCGGGTGAGACGCCGTGGCCGAGGTTGACCACGTGGGACGGAGCGGAGGTCCCGCGCTCGACCACGCGGCGCACGTGGGCCTCGAGGATCGGCCACGGGGCGGCGAGCAGAGCCGGGTCGATGTTGCCCTGGAGCGGGACCCCTCCGCCGAGGCGTCGGCTCGCCTCGTCGAGCGGGATCCGGTAATCGACGCCGACGACGTCTGCACCGACGCGGTGCATCGCGGCGAGCAGCTCGCCGGTGCCGACGCCGAAGTGCACGATCGGGACGGTACGGCGCTCGACCGACGGATCCGCTCCCTCGTCGTGCGGGCGGACGTCGTACTGCAGTCCGTGAACGTGCCCGAGTGCCCTCGTCGATGCCGGGGCGACGTGGCGCTCGTAGTCCTCGAGCGACAGCGCTCCCGCCCAGGAGTCGAACAGCTGGGCTGCGCTGGCGCCTGCGAGCACCTGCGCGCGCAGGAACCGGCCGGTCACATCCGCCGTCCACTCCATGAGCGCAGCCCACGCGTCCGGGTCGGAGTGCATGAGGGTGCGAGCGGCGATGTGGTCCTTCGACGGGCCGCCCTCGACGAGGTACGCGGCGAGCGTGAACGGGGCGCCGGCGAAGCCGATGAGCGGGACGGCCGCTCCGCCGTCGCCGAGCGCTGACAGCCCGGCGACGGTGAGCTTCACACCGTCGGTGATCGGTGCGATGGCGCCGTCGAGGCTCGCGGGGTCGATCGCGGTGAGCTTCGCGACATCCGCCGCCGTGCGCACCGCCTCGGCGAGCACGGGGCCACGGCCCGGAACGATCTCGACGTCGACGCCGACGAGCTTGAGCGGCACCACGATGTCGCTGAAGAAGATGGCGGCGTCGACGTGGTGGCGTCGAACCGGCTGCAGGGTGATCTCGCTCGCGAGGGCCGGGTCGAGGCAGGCGTCGAGCATCTTCGTGCCGACCCGCAGCGCCCGGTACTCGGGGAGGGAGCGGCCGGCCTGGCGCATGAACCACACGGGCGGGACGTCCTGACGCACGCCCTGGTAGGCGCGCACGAGTCGGGACTCCGTGGTGCGGCCGGTGGACAGGGGGTGCTGCGACGGGAGACTCACGTGCTCCATTGTCTCCCATGTCCGTGCACGAGAAGCCGACGGGACTGCGCCAGCACAGCCAGCACGGCCAGCACGGCCCGTACGGCCCGGACGCCTCCAGACGATCCGGGACGACGGCGCCGAACGGGGCCGCGCTGGGCGCGGCCCCGTCATGCGCGCCGCCCCTACGCGGGTTGCAATGGCGACGAACCGATCCACCGGGCCGGTGCGAAAGTGCAGCGGAGGCGCATCGTCCCGTCGAAGCGACGGCCCGGTCTCCCGGGCCTCGCTGCCGTCATCCTAGGCACCCGGCCGGAGCGTCCGCATGTCCCCAATCGCGTGACGTCGCCGCGCACAGCGGGCCCGGAGGTCTCGCAGATTCCAGCGATTACAATCGATCACGTGCTCATCTGCCTGTCCGCGAGTCACAAGAACTCGAGCTTCGACCTGCTCGAGCGCTTGAGCGTCGATGCGGAGAACCTCGGCCGTCGCATCGTCGACGGTCACGACGCCCTCGGCGGAGCCGTCGTCGTGGCCACCTGCAACCGCTTCGAGGCCTACCTCGATCTCGACGAGCCGTACGGGACGTCGCCGATGCCGGCCGTGATCGCCACGCTCGACGCCGTCAGCGCCGAGAGCGGAGTCCCCGTGGAGACGCTGCGCGAGTCCCTCTCGCTCGTCCACGGCAACGGGGTGGCAGAGCACCTGTTCGCCGTCTCGGCCGGCCTCGAGTCCGTCGTCATCGGCGAGGGCGAGATCGCCGGCCAGGTGCGTCGTTCGCTCGAGAGCGCCCGTGTCGTCGGCACGACGACCCCTGAGCTCGAGCGGCTGTTCCAGCGGGCATCGCAGACGTCGCGCGGCGTCAAGAACCGAACCGGGATCGGTTCGGCCGGCCGCTCGCTCGTGCGGCTCGCCCTCGACCTCGCCGAGAGCCGGATCGCCGACTGGTCCACCCAGGAGGTCCTCCTCATCGGAACGGGCCGCTACGCCGGAGCCTCTCTCGCCGCACTCCGCGAGCGCGGCGTGACGAATGTGCGGGTCTACTCGCCGTCCGGGCGTGGCCGGAAGTTCGCCGCCAACCACGACATGGCCGTCGTCGCCACCGCGGACTATGCGGCAGCCGCGGCAGCCGCCGACGTGATCGTCGCGTGCACGGCCGTCGAGGCGCACGTCCTCTCGGCGGCCGATCTCATCGCCGGACGCGAGCAGTTGGAGGAAACCGGCGCATCCGCGACGCACGGGAACCAGCTCGTGATCGACCTCGGCCTGCCCCGCAACATCGATCCCGACGTCGCGACGCTCGACGGCGTCGCCCTGCTCGACCTCGAGACCATCCGGGTGCACGCTCCGCTCGACGAACTGCAGGCGACGGATGAGGCGCGCGCGATCGTCGGCCGTGCCGCCCGCAAGTTCGGTGCCGTGAGCGACGAGATCAACCTCGCTCCGGCGGTCGTCGCCCTCCGCAGCCACGTGCTCGGCCTGGTCGAGGAGGAGGTGCAGCGCGCCAGGGCGCGCGGTGACGAGTCGGGAGCGACCGAACAGGCGCTCCGCCACCTGGCCGGCGTGCTGCTGCACACCCCGATGGTGCGTTCGCGCGAGTACGCGCGCAACGGCGACCAGCAGGCCTGGCTCGACGGACTCGAGGCGATCTTCGGCGTTGTGCCGGAGGCGACCCGGGGATCCGGCTCGGCCACCGCCGAGGGCGAGCTCGGCCGCTCGGCCTCCTGATGACGCCCGAGGTGCGGCCGCCTGCGCTGCGCGTGCCATTCGACATCGACCGCTTCGACGCCGAGCCCCTCGTCACCGAGCGGATGGTGCTGCGCCCGGTCGGCGAGTCGGACGTCGCCGACGTCTGGGAGTACCAGCGCCTCGACGACGTGCTGCGCTACATCCCCTGGCCGCAGCGCTCACCGCAGGAGGGTGCGGAGCACACGCGCACGCGTGCGGGCCTGCGCCGCCTCGCCGACGACGGCGACGCGGTGTTCTTCGCGTGCGTGCTCCCCGCCGAGCCGTCCCTGTTCGGCGACGGCTCGGGGCGGGTCATCGGCGACGTGATGCTGCGGCTCGGGTCGGTGGAGACAGCCGACGTCGAGATCGGCTGGGTGTTCCATCCCGACTTCGCCGGGCGCGGCTACGCGACCGAGGCCGCAGCCGCCGTGCTCGCCCTGGCGTTCACCGACCTCGAGGCCCACCGCGTGCACGCCGAGCTCGATCCGCGCAACACGGCATCCGCCGCCCTCTGCGAGCGCCTCGGCATGCGCCACGAGGGCACGACGCGGGAGACGTTCTACGACAAGGGCGAGTGGTCGGATGCCGCGCTGTATGCCGTCCTCCGCTCGGAGTGGGCCGCGGTCGCTCGCTGACGACAACCGGTCGCTGAGGCCCGGACGAAGTCCGCGGGCCTCAGCGAGCGGGAGCGCGCGGGCTACGCGCCCTTGAGGCGCTCGGCGAGGTAGAGGTACAGGTCGGCGAGCGGCACCCGCTCCTGCTGCATCGTGTCGCGATCGCGCACGGTCACGGCCTGGTCCTCGAGCGAGTCGAAGTCGACGGTGACGCAGAACGGGGTTCCGATCTCGTCCTGACGACGGTAGCGGCGGCCGATGGCCCCCGCGTCGTCGAAGTCGACGTTCCAGCTCTGGCGTAGCTCCGCCGCCAGAGACCGGGCCATGGGCGACAGCGCCTCGTTGCGGGAGAGCGGCAGGATCGCGGCCTTGACGGGGGCCAGTCGCGGGTCGAGTCTGAGCACCGTGCGCTTGTCGACCCCGCCCTTCGCGTTCGGCACCTCCTCCTCGTGGTACGCGTCGACGAGGAACGCCATGAGCGAGCGGGTGAGGCCGGCTGCCGGCTCGATGACGTAGGGGATCCAGCGCTCGTTCTTGGTCTGGTCGAAGAACGAGAGGTCCTTGCCCGATGCCTCGGAGTGCGTCCGGAGGTCGAAGTCGGTGCGGTTCGCGATGCCCTCGAGCTCACCGAACTCGCTGCCCGTGAAGCCGAAGCGGTACTCGATGTCGACGGTGCGCT
>JBEVEO010000073.1:0-6925 GCA_040512695.1 Leifsonia sp.
CGGGGTAGGAGAACGAGACGTCGTGGAGTTCGATGGAGCTGTGCTGCGTGAGGCTCGTCACGGGCGCGACGGGCGCGGCGACGCTCGACTCCGTGGCGAGGACCTCGGAGATCCGATCGGCCGAGACGGATGCACGCGGGATCATGACGGCCATGAAGGTCGCCATCATGACGGCCATGAGGATCTGCATGAGGTACTGCAGGAAGGCCATCAGCGTGCCGACCTGCATCGAACCGCCCTCGACGAGGGAGGCGCCGAACCAGAGCACGGCGACGCTGGAGACGTTGAGGACGGCCATGACGATCGGGAACATGAGCACCATGAGCCGACCGGCGCGGGTCGCCGTGTCCGTGATCTCAGCGTTGGCCCGCTCGAACCGGGCGGTCTCGACGGGCTCGCGAACGAAGGCCCGGATCACGCGGATGCCGGTGAGCTGCTCGCGCAGCACGAGGTTGACCTTGTCGATGCGCTTCTGCATGACCTGGAACAGCGGCACCATCCTCCGGATGATGAGCGCGACGGCGATGAGCAGGACGGGGACGCTCACCGCGATGAGCCAGGACAGCTGGAGATCCTGGCGCATCGCCATGATCACGCCGCCGACCGCGAGGATGGGTGCCGACACGAGCAGGGTGCACGTCATGAGGACGAGCATCTGCACCTGCTGCACGTCGTTCGTGGATCGGGTGATGAGCGACGGGGCGCCGAACGCCGAGACCTCGCGCTCGGAGAAGGCGCCGACGCGCCGGAACACGGACCGGCGCAGGTCTCGTCCCACGGCCATCGCGACGCGGGCGCCGAAGTACACGGCGGTGATCGAGCAGGCGATCTGCGCGAGCGTGATGAGCAGCATCCATCCGCCGGTGGCCATGATGTACGCCGTGTCACCGGTCGCGACGCCGTTGTCGATGATGTCGGCGTTGAGCGTGGGCAGGTAGAGCGAGGCCATCGACTGGAGGAACTGGAACACGATGACGCCGAGGAGGAGGAGTCCGTAGGGCTTCAGGTACTGCCGGAGCAGGCGAACGAGCATGGCGGTGCTTTCTACGCGGAGGTGGTGGCTGGATCGGAGAGGGGGGCGCCGGCTGCCGGCCGGTATCCGACGGTGATGCCGTGCAGGAGCAGGTCGGTGATGTCGCGGGCGGAGAACGCCTCGCCCTGGGCCATCATCGGATGCGTCATGGAGAGGGTCGTGAGCCGGATGATGGATGCCGCGCGCCTGGGCGCGATCCGCAGTTCGGCGCGGTGCTGCTCGAGCAGCGCCACCATGACGGGGACGACGGGATCGTCGTCGGGGTTGTGCGGACGGCGGGCCTTGGCCGCCGGTCCGAAACCGACGGCGGCCATCAGGGTGAACATCTCGCGGACGCGGTGCTGCACGAGTTCGACGACGGCTTCGACGGTGGAGTCGAGGGACAGGTCGTGCGGGATCGCCGACATCGCATCAACGATCGACGTGAGCTCCCAGTGCCGCTCGATCGCCGCGTGGATGAGGTCCTCCTTGTCCTCGAAGACCGAGTAGACGGTGCCCTCGGCGATGCCGGCGGCCTCGGCGATCTGCCTGCTGGTCACGGCGCGCCCGTGCTGGAGGAGGAGCGGGATGACGGCGTCCATGATCGCGGCCCTGCGCTCGTCCCTCGAGAGCGGTTTCGCGCGAGTCGCCTTCTGCTTCATGAGGGAGATCGTAACTGAGTGAGCGCTCACTCAGAAGTACAGTCCTGTTCGCCGTCGGCGAACGAACGGCGGACGGATGGGACCGGAACGTCAGGCCGTCAGCGCCGCCGGGTCGAACATGGCCGAGATCTCGGCGACCTCGGCTGGCACGGGCGTCCAGGCGGTGGCTGCCCGGGCGTTCTGCACGATCTGCTCGGGCCTGGTGGCCCCGGCGATCACGCTGGTGAGGCCGGGCTGGGCGAGGAGCCAGCCGAAGGTCGCCTCCAGCATGCTCAGGCCCCGATCGGCGCAGAAGGCGTCGAAGGCCTCCATGGTGCCCCACGGCGCCGAGTCGGCGAGGTGGCGCCGCATGCGCATGATCCGGCTGTCGGCCGGTCCGCCGCCGCGGGTGAACTTGCCGGTGAAGAGGCCGTTGTAGAGCGGGAACCACGGCAGGAAGCCGATGCCGTAGCGGTTCACGGCCGGCAGCACCTCCTTCTCGGCGCCGCGCTCGAGGAGGCTGTACTCGTTCTGGCTCGAGATGAACCGAGGATGCCCGCCGATGCGGGCGGTGAACTCGGCCTCCGCGATCTCCCAGCCGCTCAGGTTGGAGCTGCCGATGTAGCGCACCTTGCCCTCGCGGATGAGGTCGTCGAGGGTCGCGAGGGTCTCCTCCATGGGCGTGATGCCATCCGGCCGGTGCAACTGGTACAGGTCGATCCAGTCGGTCTGGAGCCTGCGCAGGCTGCTCTCGACCGCCAGGCGGATGTACCGCCGTGACGCTCGAGCGTCCCAGTCCGGTCCGTTGAGCCCGCCCATGTCCATCCCGAACTTCGTCGCGAGGACGACGGAGTCCCGTCTGCCCTTCAGAGCGTGCCCCATGAGGGTCTCACTGAGGCCCCGTTCCGCGCCGTACATGTCGGCCGTGTCGAAGAGGGTGACTCCCGCATCGATGGCCGCATCGATGACGGCGGTGGTTCCGGCCTGCCCCTCGCTCGCCGTGCCGGCGCGTCCGAAGTTGTTGCAGCCGAGTCCCACCGTGGAGACCACGAGGCCGGAGTCGCCGAGGGTGCGGTATTCGATCGTCGCCATGGCCTCAGCCTAGGACGCCGCCAGCTGGGCGTAGCCGCGCAGGACGGCCGGCTCGACCATCTCGAGGGGCAGCCGTGCTGCTCCGGCAGCACGTTCTGCGACGTACTCGACGGGTTCCCGGTGCGCGAAGCCGACCGCGATCGCATCGGCGACGACGCCCAGTCTGCGGGCCTGGTCGAGGACGAAGTTCCGGTCGACCGGCGCTCCGTGGCCGGGGATGACCGTCTCCCCCGCACCGATGCGCTCGGCGAGGTCGGCGAGGACCCCGGGCCATCCGAGGGGGAACGAGCCGGAGCCGTACATCGGCGGTCCGGACTCCTCGATGACGTCCCCGACGATCCACACCGACGCGTCGGGCACGTGCACCGCCAGGTCGGTGTCGGTGTGGCCCGGCGCGAGCGCGACGAGTTCCACCGTCCTTCCGCCGATGTCGATCACGAGCTCGTCGTCGACGAACACCGTCGGAGGGGTCGGCTCCACGCCGGTCCAGTCGTACTGCGGCTGGGCGGCGGGATCGGCTGTCCATGCCGCGAGACGGGGCTCCTCGAAGTCCCGGAAGTGCGCGGGGATGCCGCGGTGCCCGTGGACGACGGCCGTGGCGGCGAAGGCCTGGTTGCCGAAGGTGTGGTCGTAGTGGGCGTGGGTGTTGACGACCCAGCGGATCTCCCCGATGCCCAGCTCCGCCGCATCCGCGAGGATCTCGGCACCCTCCCGGGGATTGCACCGGGTGTCGACGAGGAGGAGGCCGTCGTTCCCGCGCACGAGGCAGATCGAGATGTCGAGCGGCTCGTAACGGGCCTGGAGGACACCGTCCTGCACTTCTGTCCACGTCGCCATCCCTCGATCCTAGGCACGACGGATGTCCGCCGCCGCTCCTCCCCCGCTCGCGGCCATCACGCGAATCCCGCGCGATGTCCTTTTTCCGCGAGTCGGCGACGATGGACGCCGGTAGATTCGAGACATGACCACAGAGACCATCCACATCGAGCGCATCGACAGCCCGATCGGTCGCATCGAGATCACGAGCGACGGTGAGGCGCTCACTTCGCTCTCCATCGAGCGCGACGGCCGGCTTCCGCACGACGGCGCTCCGGTCGAGCCCGATGCCGTCCTCGCAGAGGCCGTCCGCCAGCTCGATGAGTACTTCGACGGCTCCCGCACGACATTCGACCTGCCGGTCCGGCTCAGCGGCACACCCTTCCAGATGGCGGTGTGGAGCGAGCTGCAGCAGCTCGACTTCGGCCAGTTCACCTCGTACGGCGAGATCGGAGCCGCCATCGGCCGCCCGGGTTCCGGGCGCGCGATCGGCGGGGCCGTTGGAGCGAACCCGGTGCCGATCATCGTCGGCTGCCACCGGGTGCTGTCGAGCGACCGGCGGATCACCGGGTTCAGCGCCGGCGAGGGCATCCCGACGAAGGTGTGGCTGCTCGACCACGAGAGCATCGGGCACGCGGCGGTCTCGGCGCAGCTCACCCTGCCGCTGCCGCCGGCTCCCGCGGATTCCACCGCGGCGGAGCGGGCCCCGTCACCGGCGTTCGCCTCGTGAGCCTCGGTTCATCGCCGGTGCCGACCGTGCCCGTGACCCTCGTCGTCGGCGACGACGGCTTGGCGCGCTGCGCCTGGGGTGCCAACGACCCCGAGTATCGCCGGTACCACGACGAGGAGTGGGGGACGCCGCTCCACGATGAGCGTCGCCTGTTCGAGAAGCTGTGCCTCGAAGGCTTCCAGGCCGGGCTGTCGTGGATCACGATCCTGCGGAAGCGCCCGGCGTTCCGTGCCGCCTTCGCCGACTTCGATCCGGACATCGTCGCCGCGATGTCGCAGGACGACGTCGAGCGTCTCCTCGGCGATGCGGGCATCATCAGGCACCGCGGCAAGATCGAGGCGACGATCGGCAACGCCCGCGCCGTGCTCGACCTCGATGGCAGCCTGTCGACGTTGCTGTGGAGCTTCGCCCCCGACGCCACCGGGCGGGCGCGCCCGGCGGGCTGGGCCGATGTGCCGGCCGTGACCCCCGAGTCGACGGCCATGAGCAAGGAGCTGCGCCGCCGTGGCTTCCGATTCGTCGGTCCGACGACCATGTACGCGCTCATGCAGTCCACCGGAATGGTCGACGACCATCTCGTCGGCTGCTTCCGTGCGGGATAGAGCCGGGCGAACGGCAGGCCTCAGACGATGAGGGCGAGCTCGCCGGGCCTGTCGTCGATGCGCGCCAGACGCCAGCCCGCCTCGGGTGCCCAGTCGAGCAGAGCGTCGACGGAGGGGAAGATCTCGCCGGCTCGCACGAGGGAGCGGGTGAACTCGCCCTTGGCCTTCTTGTTGAAGTGGTTGAGTGCTCGGCGCCGTCCGTCCGAGCCCTCCGTCAGCACCCGCAGGTACACCGAGCCGTCGCGGCGCGGGGCCGGGCCGAGCGCGGCATAGCCCTCGGATCTGAGGTCGAGGATGAGGCCGTCGACGGGAGCCAGCTGACGACCGATCGCGTCGCCCCAGTGCTTCTTGAGCGAGAGCTCGGGCAGGCGCGAGTCATGCGAGAGCCGGTAGGCCGGGACGTCGTCGAGCGCTGCGACCGGCCCGAGGAGGGCCGAGTGCACGACGACGTGCCGGTGCGCGAACGCGCGCTCCTGCTCCGTCAGGGACGGAGCATCGATGGCGTCGTAGACCACGCCGGTGTAGCGGTCGATGACGGGCATCGTGGCCGACCGGGTCAGCAGCCGATTGCGCTCGACCTCGGCCCGTTGCGTCGGCCCGAGCTTGAGCGCTGCGGCACTCGCCTCGATATCGCGCGACAGGGCACGGAGGGCGCGCACGAGGGCGCGGCGCTGCGGTGCCAGCCGAGGGAACGCCAGCGATGCGATGTCGAGGGCGGCACCACGGCCGCCGTCCCTCTTCGTCTCGGAGGGCGGCAGGAGGATCAGCACGGATCAGCCGTGGATGAAGTCGACGGCCGCGTCGACGTTCGCACCGAGCGCCTCGGCGCTGTCGACGGTCACCCGCGGCATGGCAGCACTGTGCCCGCTCCAGGCCTCGTAGCCCTCGACGCTCTGCTCGACCGCTCGCCAGGTGAGCTCCTCGACGTGCGGGAGGTTGCGAACGCGCTTGGCGAGTCGCGCCTTGTGGAGGTCCTCGTCGGAGCACACCACCTCGATGACGCGCAGCACGGCCTCGGTGCGGGCGGCGAGGTCGCGCCACTGCATCCTGGCCGGCTCGACGGCGTTCACCGCGTCGATGATCACGCTGCGACCGGCGACGAGCACGGACTCGGCGATCGCCTCGGCGACGAGGTAGGCCGCAAGACCGGTCGGCTGGTCGGCGTCGATGCCGGCGGCGAGGATGGCCGACTCGATGGGGTCGACCGACACCACGGTCGCGCCGATCCGTGCGCCGATGATCTCGGCGATGGTCGACTTCCCGGCACCCGGGAGGCCGGCCATCACCACGAGCTTCGCGACGCTCAGGTCGCCGAACTGCCGGTCGGTCACCGTTTTCCCCCTGAAGAACGACGAACTGGAGAACTAGACGAGTGCTGCCCGGCGGGCGACGACCTGGACGGTGTTGTTCTCCACCGACAGGAACCCGTCTGAGGCGTCTGCGGTGATCTTCTCACCGCCGGCGAGCGTCACCCGCACCTCGCCTGAGGCGAGGATCGCGAGCAGCGGCTCGTGCCCGGGAAGGATGCCGATCTCGCCCTCGACCGTCCTGGCGACGACCATGCTCGCCTCGCCGGACCAGAGTTCCTGGTCCGCCGAGACGACGCTCACATTGAGGACGGCCATGCTCAGCCGTTGTCCTTCTGGATCTGGGCCCACTTCTCTTCGACATCGCTGATCGAACCGACGTTGAAGAACGCCTGCTCGGCCACGTGGTCGAACTCGCCCTTGGCGATCGCGTCGAACGACTCGATCGTGTCCTTGAGCGGGACGGTCGAACCCTCCACGCCCGTGAACTTCTTGGCCATGTAGGTGTTCTGCGAGAGGAACTGCTCGATCCGGCGTGCACGCGACACGGTGATCTTGTCCTCTTCGGAGAGCTCGTCGACACCGAGGATGGCGATGATCTCCTGGAGTTCCTTGTTCTTCTGCAGGATCTGCTTGACCGTGGTGGCCACGCGGTAGTGGTCCTCGCCCAGGTAACGGGGGTCGAGGATGCGCGAGGTCGAGGTCAGCGGGTCGACGGCCGGGTA
>JBEVEO010000094.1:0-15982 GCA_040512695.1 Leifsonia sp.
GCGCCCGCGCGGGGCCGGTCGTGCGCGGCCCCACCCCCGGGGCGCGCTTCCCCCGTGCGCCCGAGACGGCGGTGCCGGCAACCCGCGGGTGCGCCCCGGCGGTCCGCGCCGGCATCGAGAGCGTCGCATCCGCTGCCCTGCTCGGCGACTACCTGTCGTTGTTCGGGCAGACCGGGCCGGAGGGTCGACGGTTCACGAGCGTCTGGGGCGCTGATCCGGTGTTCCGCGGCGAGCGCGTTGCTGCCGGTCCGTACATCCACCAGTTCCCGCTGCGCACGGCGGTCGGCAGCCGGGTGCGGCTCTCGGAGCTCGCCGACGACGTCACCGTGGTCGGCCACCAGCCCGAGTTCGATCCGGAGCGCAAGCTCTGGTTCTGCGACCTGCAGCTCGAGGCGGGAGCCGCGTACACGCCGTTCGTGCAGCTCGCGCTCGCCCGGTACCAGCCGCACTCGCTGGGCGGACAGGAGATCTCGAAGGTGGTCAGGGCCGACTTCGTGCAGCTGCTGCCGCGCCGCGAATCGACGTTCGTCGTCGCGCCCGAGCGGCAGGCCGTGGTCGTCACGCTCGCCGGTGCTGTCGGCATCCCGGCGCATGCGGCGACCCTGCCGAACCTGGCCAGCACGGTGCGGGCATCGCGGCGCGTCGAGGCCTGGATCGAACGCCTGCCGGCCGGAGCGACGAGCGACCTCGACTGGGCGACGATGGGCCAGCCCGAGGAGCTCGACGTGCGCCTCACCCTCTCCCAGCTGCGGAACGAGAGCTACGCGGACGTCGAGTGGGCCGGGGTCGTGTCGGTGCCCGAGGTGGCCGATGGCGACCGTCTCCGCATCCGGCTGGCCGAGTACGAGCTGCACGTGGCCGACGCCCTCGGCGCCCCGCCGATCATCGCGGCGATCGCCCTCCGCGACCGTCGCCTGGTCTACGCCGACACGGTCGACCTGCCCTGACGCACGCTCCTGAGCGACGTTCTAACCGGTCGACGCGACCGCAGCCCCGAACCGCACCCGCATGCCGAACGGGTCGATGACGAGCGAGACCCGCTCGCCCCATGGCTGGTCGGCCGGCTCCTCGACCACTTCGAGGCCGGAGGAGCGCACGGCATCCGTGACGGCGTCCACGTCATCGACGTAGAACCACAGCACGATGCCGGCCGGCGGGTCGGGGTCCTCGGCCAGACCGATGCCCAACGTGCTCTCCCCCACCTGCAGCGAGACGTAGACGGGATCGCCTTCGTCCGGAAATCGGTAGCGCAGTTCTCCACCGAGGGTGTCGCGGTAGAACCGCAGCGCGGTGTCGAGGTCGGGGACCTCGAGGATCGGGAAGGCCGACTGGATCACGCGGTCACTCTCACTTTCTCGGCGCCCGGTCCGCCGGTGAACACCATCGGCCCGGTCACTGCTCAGCGCACCCGTCGGAACGGGTACGACTTCACCTCGTCGCCATGAGCCGACCACGGATGCGGCTGGGCATCGAGCATCCGCTCGTACAGATCGGCCGGCACACCGGAGTACTCGTAGATGTCGCCGCTGTCGTACTGCACCCAGAGCAGCGACCTGCTCTCGTCATGGCCGAGAGCGCGGATGCCGGTCGACTCGATGCGGTGCAGGTGCACGCCGTCCCTCCCGTCTCCTGCCTGCGATTCTCCGTCGAATCGTCCGCAACGGGAAGGGGCTTGCGGCCTCGCGCCGAGGTGGGTCGGATGTCGGTGGGGCCGAGTAGGTTCGCCGCATGAACGCTCCAGAACCGTTCGAACTCCACGTGCCCGACGCCGTCCTCGATGATCTTCGTGATCGTCTGCGTCGCACCCGCCTCCTCGACGATTCGCCGCGCAAGCCCGCATCCGGCATGAGCGCCGCCTACCTGCGCGAGCTCGTGGACACCTGGATCGACTGGGACTGGCGGGCACGCGAGGCCTGGCTCAACGCGCATCCGCAGTTCGTCGCGCAGATCGGCGATGCCGCCGTGCACTTCGCGCACCTCCGCTCCGAGAGCGCGGATGCCCCAGCGTTGCTCGTCATGCACGGCTGGCCGCACACCTTCGCCCTGCAGCTCGACTTCGCCGACCGGTTGCCGGAGTTCAACGTCGTCGTCGCGAGCCTGCCCGGATTCGCGTTCTCCTCGCCGTACGCCGACGGCCCCGTCTCGGAGACCAGACTCGCCGAGACGATGAACGCCCTCATGACCGAGGTGCTCGGCTACGAGCGCTACATCACCTACGGGGAGGACGTGTCGGCGAACGTCAGCGACCTCATCGCCGCGACCTATCCGGAGCACGTCGCCGGCATCGTCGCGACGCACGCGCACTTCCCGAACTACGACGAGCGCGACGCGCTCACCGACCCCGATGAACGGGCGTTCTTCGACGAACTGTCAGCCAGGCACGGTCCCGACGGCGCGTACGGGCACGTGCAGAACACGCGGCCCGACACGCTCGCCGTCGGCCTCAACGACTCCCCGGCCGGCCTGCTCGCCTGGCTGGCCGAGAAGCTCGTGGAGTGGAGCGACACCCCGCCCGGCGATCCGCGTGCGGTCGAGCTGCGGATCTCGCGCGACCGCATCCTCACTGAGGCGATGATCTACTGGGTCACCCAGACCATCGGCTCCTCATTCCGCCCGTACTACGAAGGGGCGGACACGCCCGGCGTCATCCCGCCCGCCTCCGTGCCCGCCGCCGTGTTCATCCAGCGGCACGAAGGCGGGTATCCGGAGTCCCTCGCGCGGCGCCACTACCAGGACCTCCGCGTCTTCGACCGTCTGACCGAGGGCGGCCACTTCACGGTCGCCGAGGTTCCAGATGAGATGGCCGGGCGGGTGAAGGCGTTCGTCGGCTCGCTGGGCTGAGGGCACCGCGCAGCCCACGAGCGAGCGGGGCAGGAGCCGGGCAACCGGAATCGGCTCTTGACGACCACCCGCCCGACAGGGCGATGGTGGAACCATCACGGCATGGAAGGAGCTGCGCATGCCCATCGGATTCATCGGTCTCGGCGTGATGGGCGAGCCGATGGCCGGCAACCTCGTCGCGTCCGGCATCGACCTCGTCGTGTGGAATCGGTCGGCTCCGGCGCTCGAACGGCTCGTCGCGGCGGGGGCGAGCGCAGCAGCATCCGTCGACGACGTCTTCGAGCGTGCCGACCTCGTCATCGTCATGCTCGCGACCGAGGCCGCGATCGACGCGACGCTGGGCCGTGGGAACGAGGAGTTCGCGCGACGGATCACCCACCGCACGCTCGTCGTCATGGGAACCAACTCCCCCGAGTACTCGCGCGCCCACGAATGCGAGGTGCGCGCGGTGGGCGGCTCGTACGTCGAGGCACCGGTGTCCGGATCGCGGGTCCCCGCCGAGAAGCGACAGCTCGTCGGGATGCTGGCGGGCGACGCGGCTGCGGTCGCGCAGGCCCGGCCCATCGTCGACCTGCTGTGTGCCCAGACCTTCGAGTGCGGCGCCGTCCCCTCCGCCACCCTCATGAAGCTCGCAGCGAACGCCTTCCTCATCAGCCTCGTCACCGGGCTCGCCGAGGCGTTCGCATTCGCCGAGCGCACGGGCCTCGACGCCGAACTGCTCCGCA
Organism: Leifsonia sp.; assembly: GCA_040512695.1. GTDB lineage: Bacteria > Actinomycetota > Actinomycetes > Actinomycetales > Microbacteriaceae > Orlajensenia. Next base: position 3,567 of record JBEVEO010000094.1, read on the forward strand.
GCATCCTCGACGGCGGACAGATGGCCTCGCCCATCTCGATGGTGAAGACCGCCAAGCTCGTCGGAGGCGACCTGTCGCCGCAGGCCCGCATCCGCGACGTGCTCAAGAACGCGCAGCTCGTCGTCGATGCGGCCGAGGCCGCCGGCATCGCGAGCCCCCTCGTGGACGCGAGCCGCGACCTCTATGCGGCTGCGACGACGGCGGGCGACGGCGACCTCGACATGATCGGCGTGATCGACGCCATCCGGAGGCGCGGTCGCTGAGACCGGCTGGTCAGGCCGGCGTGCCGGCCGCGATCGCCTCGAAGACCGGCATCTCGAGCTTGCTCATCGTCAGCATCGCGGCGAACAGGCGCTGCTTCAGGTCGACGTCCGACGTGGCCATGAGCTCGGTGAATCCGCGTGGGACGAGCTGCCACGACAGCCCGTAGCGGTCGGTGAGCCAGCCGCACATGCTCGGCTCACCGCCGTCGGCGAGGAGGGCATCCCACAGCCGGTCGATCTCGCCCTGGTCGTCGACCTCGAGCTTGATCGAGACCACCTCGGTCAGCGCGACGGGCGGTCCGCCGTTGATGAACTGATACCGGGCGCCGGCGATGGTGAAGTCGACGGCCAGCGGCTGTCCGGCGCGGTCGGTGTCGTCGGGATACCGGTCGATGGCGAGGATCGCGGAGTCGGGCACGAGGGAGGTGTAGAACTCGGCGATCTCGTCGATCGGTCCGTCGAACAGGATGCAGGTCATGGCGGTGGTCGGCATCGTGCGGCCCTTCCTGGTGCGTCGTCGCTTCCCTCGAAGGTAGTCGCGATCGTGGGAACGCACGAGGGGGCGGCGAGTTCGATCTCGGCAGCCCACCGCGCTCGCCGGACGCCGCGGGCAGGCGCGCTGCCGATCAGCCGGGGATCGGAGCGGTGCAGCCGTACGCTCGAGCCATGACGGATGCGCCGCTGATCGGCCCGGTCGCCGCACCGGAGCTGCAGGTGATGAGCTTCAACATCCGTCGCCGCATGCCGAAGGTGTCCGCGTACAGCCCCGATCACTGGTCGAACCGCCGCGGCCTCGTGCAGCGGATCCTCGCGGCGGAGCAGCCCACCATCCTCGGCGCGCAGGAGGCCCTGGCGGATCAGGTCGGGGTGCTCGCCGCCGGCCTCGGCCCGCACTACGGCTGGGTCGGAGAGGGACGCAACGCCGACCGCCGCGGCGAGCGCAACCTGCTGTTCTACGACACCGAACGGCTGACGCTCACCGGTTGGCGGCAACGAGCTCTGTCCGACACGCCCGACCGTCCCGGATCGCGCAGCTGGGGCAATCGGATCCCGCGCATCGTCGTCTCGGCGGAGTTCACCGACATCCCCACGGGCAGGCGGGTGATCGCCTTCACCACCCACTTCGATCACCAGGTCCCCGCCGCGCGCTGGCGTTCCGCGGAGATGATCGTCGACCTGGTCGCCGAGGCGCACGCGGCGGAGCCCGATGCCGCGATCGTCGTCACGGGCGACGTCAACGCGGACGTGGACTCGGCCGTCTACCGCCGGCTCACCGCATCCGGCGTGCTCCGCGACTCCTGGGAGGCGGCCGACACCCGTCTGACGCCGCAGTGGGGCACCTTCTCGGACTACGCCCCGCTCCGGCGAGGCGGCAAGCGCATCGACCTCATCCTCGTCGGCCCCGGAGTCGACGTGGTGAGCGCCGGCATCAACGTCACCCGATTCGATGGGGCAGCGGCCTCGGATCACGAGCCGGTGCAGGCCGTGCTGCGCTATCCGCCGAAGGCTGTGGAGTAGGCCGAGTCAGGTCTCGCGCTGCTCCTCCAGCCTGGTCGACTCGCGACCCGTCCAGCTCGTGATGTCGACGCCGTGGTTCTCGGCGTCGGCGAGCGTCCACCACTCGGGCGCCTCACTGTCATCGGCCATCCGTCCGCCGGCGGCGAGCGCCGCATCGATGCGGGCCTGCACCTGGTCGTGCGGCACGCACACGTCGACGTGCATCCGTCCGCGCCGGGGCTTGTCCGCAGCCATCTCGTCCTGCAGGAAGAACGACGAGTTGCGACGCAGCGGATCGACGAGGTGGCTCTCGTTCGGTCGCACATAGCCGAGCACGGCCTCCCAGAACGGCGTGACGTCGACGGACGGAACCGACGCGACGGCGGTCTGCACGACCTGCAGCACGGACGGGTCCGGCGTGAGTCCGAGCTCGCGGGCGGCATCCGAGATGCGTCGCGCCAGCTCGACGTCGCGCACGCTCAGGTCGCGGATGCCGCGCGTGATGAGCTTCACCGCGACGCCCTCCCGGCGCAGGTCGACATCCGGATCGTGCTGCCACTCCTCGACGAGCGCCGCGATGGCGGCCACCAGCCGGGCCCCGACCGCGTACGAGGGCGCGCGGAAGAAGGCATGGGCGCCCCAGTACAGCACCCGCCAGTCGTCGACGCCGTCGGAGTCGTGGAACTGCTGCGGCGTGATCTGCTCGATGTCCATGCCATCATGCTGGCCGGGGCGGCCGACACCGGCAACCTCTCTCAGGTCGGCCTGATGGCCACCGATCGTGCGATCGCAGATCGATTCGGATGCGGGGCCTCCGAGCCCTGCGCGTCGCACGATCTGCGACGGAATACCCCCCATTCGAGGGATGGCAACATTCTCACGCTGCGACCCTTGCCTCGTGCGACATGGGCGTGGAAGCATCGCGCTTCATACGCCCCAACCCGGGCGGTCCCTTCGCTGGAGTAAGGACAGACATGCGCAGATTCACAACGATCGCTGTGACTTCCACCCTCGCACTCGCCCTGACGGCCCTGGCCGCCGTGCCGGCGAGTGCCCTCACGTCGGAGGCGGGTGAGGTGACGGGCGAGCAGGAGTTCGTCGTGCTCTTCGCCGAGGGGACGTCGACGGACGCCGCACGCGCCGCCGTCGCCGCAGCCGGCGGCACCATCGTCTCGGAGAACACGGATGTCGGCGTCGCCACCGTCGTCACGACCGAGTCCGACTTCGCCGCCGTGGCCGCGGCCCAGCCCGCCATCGACGGCACGGCGCAGAACCGCGTGATCGCCGACGTGCCGGCCGCCCGCTCCGCCACCGGCGACGCCAAGAAGGTCGACGCGGTGGAGGCCGAGGTGCGCGAGGCGGCAGGATCCGCGATCGCCGCGAAGTCGGCTGGCCCGAAGAAGGGCGCGAAGGCCGCAGAGCCGCTCGCTCCGCTGCAGTGGGACATGCAGGCGATCGGCGCCACCGTCGACGGCTCGTACAAGTACGAGAAGGGCAGCAAGAAGGTGCTCGTGGGCATCCTCGACACCGGTGTCGACGGTTCGCATCCCGACATCGCCCCCAACTTCGATGCCGAGGACAGCCGCAACTTCACCGTGGACGTGCCGGTCGACGCCAACGGCGACTCGATCGACGGACCGTGCGAGGAGGAGACCGACCAGTCCTGTGAGGACCCGGCCGACGTCGACGAGAACGGACACGGCACGCATGTCGCATCCACGATCGGCTCGCCCATCAACGGCATCGGCATCGCGGGCGTCGCTCCCGACGTGAGGCTCGTGAACCTGCGCGCCGGCCAGGACTCGGGATACTTCTTCCTGCAGCCCTCCATCGACGCGCTCACCTACGCGGGCAAGCTCGGCGTCGACGTCGTGAACATGAGCTACTACGTCGACCCGTGGCTGTTCAACTGCACGAGCCACCCGGCCGACTCCCCCGCGGACCAGCAGGAGCAGCAGACGATCATCACGGCGATGCAGCGTGCGCTCGACTTCGCCCGCCTGCGCGGCGTGACGCTCGTCTCGGCGGCCGGAAACGGTGCGACCGACTACACCAAGGCGATCAGCGACGACTCGAGCCCCGACTTCGCCGACGTTCCCGGTGAGGTGGCGTACACCCGCGACCTGCTCGACCCGGCCAGCTGCGTCTCGATGCCGTCCGAGGCCCGCGGCGTGATCGCGGTCAGCAGCACGGGTCCGTCGGGCCGCAAGGCGTACTACTCCGACTACGGCAACGGCTACGTGGACGTCGCAGCCCCCGGTGGCGATGTCTACGACACCGCAGCCGGAACGCGCGACTACGCGGCAGGCATCCTCGCCGCCTACCCGGCCAACATGGCTGCGGAGGAGGGCGCGATCGACGCCGACGGCAACGTGGTCGTCCCCTGGGCGGTGAAGAGCTGCGATGCCAAGGGCACGACCTGCGGGTACTACCAGTACCTTCAGGGCACGTCGATGGCGTCGCCGCACGCCGCAGGAGTCGCCGCGCTCATCGTGAGCCGGTACGGCCTGCCCGACGTCATCCGGGGCGGCAAGTACCTGCCGGCCATCGCGGTCGAAGCGCGCCTGAAGCAGAGCGCCGTGAAGACCGCGTGCCCCGTGCCTGCGGCGTTCACGTACACCCGCACGCTGCCGACGGGTGTCGTCGTGACCGACACGCACACCTGTGAAGGAACGACGGCGAGCAACGGGTTCTACGGATCGGGCATCATCAACGCGATGAAGGCCATCGGCCGCTGATCGCAGACGCGCGGATGCGGGGCCGTCCTGTTCGGAGGACGGTTCCGCATCCGTGTTCATCCGGTCGCGGACGAGGAGTAGCGTGATCGCGATGACGATCGACGATGCCGGCTCCCCCACCGTCGACGAGGTCGCCGCCCGCGTCTCCTCGGCGGGACTCGGCATGATGCAGACCCTGTCGATCCACATCGGCGACCGCCTCGGCTGGTATCGCGCGCTCGCCGACGGCGCACCGCGCACCGCATCGCAGCTGGCCGATGCCACCGGAACGGACGAACGCTACGCCCGCGAGTGGCTCGAACAGCAGGCCGTCTACAGCCTGCTCGAGGCCGACGGAGACGACCCCGGAACCCGCACGTTCCGCATGTCGGCGGCCGTGGCCGAAGTGCTGACGGATGAGCGCAGCCTCTCGTACGCAGCGCCGTTCGCTCGCGCCATCACGGCGGCGGCTGTGCGCATGCCCGACCTGCTCGAGGCCTACCGCACTGGCGGCGGCGTGGGCTGGGAGGCCTACGGCGAGGACATGCGCGAGGCCCAGGCCGACACCAACCGGCCCTGGTTCGAGCGCCAGCTGGCGGATGCGCTCCTCTCGGTCCCCGAACTCGCCGGCATCCTGACCCGGCCCGGCGTCCGCGTGGCCGAGATCGGCTTCGGCGGCGGCCACGCGTCGATCGCCATCGCGCTCGGGTTCCCCGAGGCGCGCATCGACGGATTCGACGTCGATGCGGCATCCGTGGAGCTCGCCCGGCGGAACGCGGCGGACGCCGGCGTCGCCGACCGGATCGGCTTCCACCTCAGCGACGGTGCCGCCATCGACGGCACCTTCGACATCGTCTTCGCGTTCGAGTGCATCCACGACATGCCCCAGCCCGTACCGGTGCTGGAGGCGGCCAGGGCTGCCCTGGCCCCCGGCGGCCTCGTCGTGGTCATGGACGAAGCCGTCGCCGACGCCTTCACGGCGCCCGGCGACGAGGTCGAGCGGGTGATGTACGGCTTCAGCATCCTGGTCTGCCTGCCCGATGGCCGTTCGCACACCCCGTCCGAGGCGACCGGCACGGTGATGCGCCGGTCGACCCTCGAGGGGTACGCGCACCGGGCCGGCTTCGCGGCGGTGGATGTGCTCCCCATCGACGGGTTCGCGTCGTTCCGCTTCTACGCGCTGCGCGGGTAGGCGACGAGCCCTCACGGGCGCCAAGACACGCCGGGGCCTGTTCCGGCGGCCGCCCCAGGCCCTAGCGTGTGCACATGGACCTCGAACTGGCTGGCAAGACCGTCGTCGTGACCGGCGCGGGCAAGGGCATCGGCATGGCGACGGTGCTGGCGTTCCTGCGCGAAGGATCCTTCGTCATCGGCGGATCCCGCCGGGAGACCGATGAGACCCGCGCGTTGGCGGACGAGCCGCGCTTCCGCTTCGTGAGCGTCGACCTGTCGAGGGCGGATGGCGCTGCGGCGCTCATCGAGGCCGCCGGCGGGCCGATCGACATCGTGGTGAACAACGTCGGATCGGCGCCGGCGCGTCCGGGCGGGTTCCTCAGCATCGACGACGACATGTGGCAGAGCACGTTCACGCTCAACCTGCTCGCGGCCGTGCGCATCTGCCGGGCGGCGCTGCCGCACCTCCGCGCGGGCAGCGCGATCGTCAACGTCACGTCGGAGAACTCGCTGCTGCCCGATCCGCTCGTGATGGACTACAGCGCCGCGAAGGCCGGGCTGCTGAGCTTCTCCAAGGCGCTGTCGAAGGAGCTCGGCCCGGCCGGCATCCGCGTGAACTCGGTCAGCCCCGGGCCGGTCGCCACCGACCTCTGGCTCGGCAGCGGCGGCGTGGCCGACACGGTCTCGAGGGCCAGCGGGCTCGACCCCGACGCCGTGCGCGCCGGGGCGGCCGCCGAGTCGGTCACCGGCCGCTTCACGACGCCCGCCGAGGTCGCCGACCTCATCCTCATCCTGGCGAGCGGGAAGCTCGGCAACGTGACCGGGTCGGACTTCGTGATCGACGGCGGACTGCGGCAGACGATCTGAGACCTCGGTCGCGCGCCACCGCCTCAGTGGACCACGTCGTAGACCGCCTTCACGATGCCGTTGGTGTAGGCGGCCTGGTCGACGAGCTCGAGCTTCGCGTAGGCGGCTGCATCGTCCGCGAACAGGCGCTTGCCCGCACCCAGCAGCAGCGGGAACACCAGCAGGTGGTACCGGTCGACGAGCCCGGCGGCCGCGAGACCCTGCGCCAGCGTCGCGCTGCCGTGCACGATGATCGGGGCGCCGTCGCCCTCCTTGAGGGCGGCCACGTCGTCGAGCGAGCGGATGATCGACGTGTTGTTCCAGGTGGGCTCCTCCGTCAGCGTCGTCGAGACGACGTACTTCGGCATCGCGTTGTACTCGGCGAACTCCGGCATCGTCGGCCAGATCGGCGCGAAGTCGACGTAGCTCACGCGACCGAGGAGCATGGCGCCGGCCTCGAGCTGCTCGGAGCCCTTGAGCTCGTACGCCTCCTCCACGAACGGGAGTTCCTTGAAGCTCCACCCCGCCCGTGGATGCGAACCGCCACCGGGGGAGTCGATGACGCCGTCGAGAGTGATGAATTCGGTGACGATGAGCGTGCGCATGACCAGTCCTTCTCTGCTGCGGGCCTTGGGAGCCGGAACCTCCCTCTCATCATGGCGTCGAACGGGATCGAGCGGGATCGACAGCCGCACGGGAGTTCTCCGGGGCGGCACAACGCTCCGGTCCGTTCCGTTTGCAGGATGAGAGAGCGGCTAGGACTGCGATATGCACTCATGGCCGCTCTCATCCTGCATTCGTCAGGGCGAGCACCCGGAGAACGCCGTCGGCAGGAACCACTAGGCCGGATGCGCCGCCGCGACCCGCGCGATGATGTCGCGCACGTGGGGCCCCGCGTCCTGGCGCAGCCGCTCGAGCTCGCCGTCGCCCGGCCCGCGGGCGACGCTGACCGCGATGACGTCCTCGCCGGTCAGGGCGCGGTACTCGCAGTAGGTGACGAGGCCGTCGGAGCAGAAGATCCAGGTGCCGTCGCCGGCCGTCGGATCGATCTCGTACGGATAGCCACCGGTGGTGAGTTCGGTGTCGAGACCGTCGGCACCGCTCGGCTCCACCGCGACGGCGAGCGCGGGCCCCTCCTCGAGCTGCGGATCGTTCCAGAGGCAGTGCAGCGTGCCGGGGATGGAATCCGGTTCCGGCGCCGGCGGTTCCGCAGCGGGGATCTCGGCCTCGAGCAGTGCTGCCAGGCTGGCCGACGGCATCACGAGGTCGCACGTCAGCTCGGTGGCGACCGGCTCGGCGGTCGGGCCGGGAGGTGGCGTCGAATCCGCGGAGGGAGCACTCGTCGCGGGAGGTGCGGATGACGGCGCGCACGCCGAGAGGATGGCGATCGAGAGGACGAGGATGCAGGCCGCGGTGGTGGTCCGCACGGCGCGGTGCGGCGGTCGAGTGCCCGTCATCGATCTGCCCCATCCCCGAGAGTGTGGTTCAGACGCTACCGTGAATCCGGTTCGGCGGGCATCGGTCGCGGGCTGCGCCCGGACCTCGGCCAGCGGGAGGGTCACGAGCCGCTCCGCCCTGGGCAGAGCCGCCGCAGGCAGAACTGCCCTCGGCAGGATCGCTGGCACAGCGGCATCCGATCGCCGGATGGTGGATGGCATGAGCACCGACACCGTCATCCATCCCATCGACCACGAACTCGCGGCCCGGCTCTTCCAGGAGCGGGTCGTCATGCTGGGCGACCAGCTCGACCAGGGCATCGGCAACCGGCTGTGCAGCCAGCTGCTGATGCTCGCCGCCGACGATCCTCGCGCCGACATCGCCTTCTGGATCAACTCGCCCGGCGGATCCGTGCCGGCGATGCTCGCCATCATGGACGTGATGCGCGCCATCCCCAACGCCGTCACCACGATCGCCGTCGGCATCGCGGCGAGCGCCGGCCAGTTCCTGCTCAGCGCCGGCACGCCGGGCAAGCGGTACGCCCTGCCGCACGCCCGCATCCTCATGCACCAGGGCTCATCGGGCATCGGCGGGACGGCCGTCGACGTCGAGCTGCAGGCGGAGGACCTCCGCCACACCCGCGACACGGTGCTCGCCATCACCGCCGAGAACACCGGCCAGCCGATCGAGCGCATCGCCCTCGATTCGCTCCGCGACCGCTGGTACACGGCCGAGCAGGCCCGCGAGTACGGCTTCATCGACCGCGTGGTGACCGGCATGGCCGACATCTATCCGCGCGCCATCACCGCGACGATCGGACCCCGCGCATGACCGGCTACACCATCCCCTCGGTCATCGAGCGGCACGGCAACGTGGAGCGCTCGCTCGACGTCTACAGCCGCCTGCTCTCGGAGCGCATCGTCTACCTCGGCACCGAGATCGACGACGGCGTCGCCAACGTGCTCATCGCGCAGCTGCTGCACCTCGAATCGGAGAGCACGGATGCGCCGGTGAACCTGTACATCAACTCCCCCGGCGGATCCCCGTCGGCGATGCTCGCGGTCTACGACACCATGCAGCACATCCGTCCGGCCGTCGCCACGACCTGCGTGGGCCAGGCGGCCGGCCCTGCCGCCGTGCTGCTGGCCGGCGGGGCGCCGGGCTCGCGCGCCATCCTGCGGCACGGACGCGTCATCCTGCACCAGCCGTCGACGCAGGGGCAGGGCTCGATCCCCGATCTGATCCTGCACGCCGACGAGGTCATGCGCGTGCGCGCCGAGCTCGAGGAGGTGCTCGCGGCAGACACCGGCCACGACGTGGCGACCCTGCGGCGCGACACCGATCGCGACCTCATCCTGCCGGCGGCTGCTGCGGTGGCCTACGGGCTCGCCGACCACGTGGTGTCGGTGCAGCGGGCGGGGTCGACGGCGCTGCCGTGGACCCGGTCGGATGCCGCGGCGCCGTTGGACCTGGGCGCGTCGGTGCGGTGAGGCGGGCGCTGCGTGAAGCGTCTCGATACGCGTGCGACTGCGTCGCGCGCTACTCGACCAGCGGGGCGGCTCAGGCGACGAGGACGACCTCGTGCCCGGCGTGGAAGCCGTAGGAGTCGAGCGGTACGACGGGCTCGTCCGGCGTGAGCGGCACGTCGGGTTCGGCGGGCGTCAGCGGACCGTTCGGCTCCTCCGGTTCACTCGGCGTCCCCGGCCCGAAGGGCGTCTCCGGGGGCTCGGGCGCCTCGGGCGAGCCGGGAATCCCCGGCACCTCGGGCAGGCTGTCCACGCGGCCGAGATCGACGGAGGACGGCCACCGGCGCAGGGACAGCAACCGGCGCATCCGCTCGGCATCCTGGCGTTCGATCATGGCACCGACTCCGGCGGCGATGTCGTGCAGGGTGAGGCCGAGGGCATCGGCGACGGCACCGAGGATCTCCGACGACGGCTCCTTGCGGCCGCGTTCGATCTCGGACAGGTACTGGGTCGAGACGCCGGCGGCTCCGGCCACGTCGGCGAGGATGCGCTCCTGCTCCGTGCGCGTCTGCCGGAGGAAGGCGCCGACCAGGTCGCGCCACAGCGGCTGGCGGCGCGCTCGCTCGGCCTCGCGGTGCTCATCGTGTCGTGACGGCATCGGCCGGATCGGGATGACGTTGCCCATGACGCGAGGCTAGTTCGCCGGGCGGCGTGCGTCATCCCTATCCGCTCAGAGCAGAATCGGCGGGGGCGCCCGGTTGCGTGAACGCGCGCGAAGACCGGGGCGGGGAGCAGACCCGAACTGCTCCCCGCCCCGGCGTTTCAGCCGGTGACGGCGGCGCTCAGCGCAGCATCACCGTCGCAGTGCGCCGGCGGACGACGGCGAGCGCCGCACCCGCGACCAGCAGCAGCAGCGCGATCGTCGGCAGCACGCCGACGCCGGCACCCGTCGACGCGAGCGCCACGGGGCTGGAGCCGAGTGCTGCGGTGGCCGTGCCGGCGATCGTCGTGGACGACCCGGACGCGGCCTGGGCACCGGGGGTCACCGGCGCCACCGGGGTCACCGGCGTGACAGGCGTGACCGGGGTCACCGGCGTCACAGGGGTCACCGGCGTGACGGTCCCGCCGGTGGTCGCGTCACCGAGCACGCTGATCGCGTCGCCGCTCACGTTCACCGGAACGGCCACCGCGATCGGCGCCTGCGTGCCCGAGAGCACGCCGTCCTCACCCGACGTGGTGGGAGCCGAAGCCCCCGGCGTTCCGGGCGACGAGGACGGGGCGGCAGCCCCACCCGACGTGCTCGAATCACCGAGCACGCTGATCGCGTCGCCGCTCACGTTCACCGGAACAGCGACCCCGATCGGAAGCTGGGTGCCTCCGAGGATGCTGTCGGACCCGTCCGTGACGAGAGGAGCGGGCGCCGGCGCCGGTTCCGCCGATGCCGGCTGAGCCGTGCCGCTCGTGGACTCCGAGTCGCCCAGCACGCTGATCGCGTTGCCGCCGATCGTGATCGGCAGGTTCACCGCGATGGGGGCCTGGGTTCCGGATGCGATCCCACCCTCGCCGCTGGTGCTGGCGCCCGCCGCGGGTGCCGCCGATGCCGGCTGAGCCGCATCGGAGCCTCCGGAGGACGACGCGTCACCGAGCAGGCTGATGGCGGTGTCGGTGACCGTCACCGGCACGTCGACGGTGATGGGCGCCTGCGTTCCGGAAGCGATCCCGTCGGATCCCGACGTGGTGAGCGGTGCTGAGGCGGGTGCCTGCGCCGCCGCAACCGGTGCCGCGGGAGCGGCATCCGTCGACACCGCATCGCCGAGGACGCTGATCGCATCTCCGACGATGGTCACAGGAACGGAGAGGGACAGCCCGCTCTGGGTGCCCGAGGCGATCGCATCGGTGCCGTCGGTCTCGGCGGCGTTGGCCGCGCAGGCCCCGCCCACCGTCAGACCGCCGACGAAGAGGGCGAGCCACAGCCCTCTGGAGACGTACGTGTTCATGAGGAACTCCTTGATTGAGTGTTGGTTGCTCCCGATCGGGAGACTTCGGATCGCGTTCCGCCGAACGGCGGACGGATCCCACTCAGCCAGGGGTCGTGTCGTGCTCGGCCACGGCCGACGCCGGAAGGCGGTCGTCGGCTGGAAGGTCGAGAAGGTCGGTACTGCGGTCGGGAATGAGAGCCTGGACGCCGGAATCTGCCGCGTTTCCGGGCGCACCGGGGGATGCCGCTGCTGATCCGCCCGAGGTGGACGAGCCCGGCGGAACGGCCGGCGGTGTGCCGGCGTCGCGTGGGGTGAACGGATGGTGGCCCTGCGGCGACGACGTCGCCACGCCGACGACGACAGCGTCGACGGCGGGGACGCTGGCACGGGAAGGGCCGGCCACGTCGGAAGCTCGAGTCTCGCGATCGGCGGCGACCACGGCCGATCCGGGTGCGAGGGGGGCGATGGAGTTGAGGACGGTCGCCCCGATCGAGTCGGCGGATCCGTCGGGCTGCGAGGGAGGAAGCGGTGATGCCGGCAGGGCGGCGATCTCGTCGAGCACCTCACCGGGAAGCTCCAGTGCGGAATCGACGCCCGTCGCCACGGGGACGAGCACCGAACTCGCCGGGGTGGACCCGAGCGCGTCGCCGACCACCGGAATCGCGTCCACGACGGTGTCAGCAGCCCCGGCGACCGGAACGACCACGGAGGCCACGGGTGCGGCCTCGGCGACGTCGTCCACGATCGTCGTGACGGTGTCCGACAGGACGGGGAGCAGCGACGAGACGGCCGAGGTGACCGGGGCGACGGGAGCCGGCTCCGCGGCGGATGCCGACGAGGAGCCGAAGAAGAATCCCGCGACGCCGAGGGCTCCGGAGACGAGGACACCGCCCAGGATCAGGCGACGAATGGGGTACAGGCGCAAGCGATGAACGGCGTCGATGCTGGCCACCCCCCTCGATGGACGTCTTCACTCACGGTACAAGCCGATGCATGCTCACGTCCAGCCCCGGACGGAATCCCGTCGCAGACCGCGCC
>JBEVEO010000179.1:0-3637 GCA_040512695.1 Leifsonia sp.
CCCCACTCGAAGTTGTCCATGAGCGACCAGACCTGGTAGCCGCGCAGGTCGACCCCCCGCTGCATGGCCCGGTGCGCGGCGGTGAAGTGCCTGCGCAGGTAGTCGGTGCGGTCGACGTCGTGCACCGCGGGTCCGGCCGGCTCCTCGGTGACGACGTCGGGGAAGGATGCGCCGTTCTCCGTCACCATGAGTGGCAGTTCCGGGAACTCCTCGTGCAGCGAGAACAGCAGCTCCTCGAGTCCGGACGGATCGATGTTCCAGCCCATCTCGGTGTACGGGCCCGGCTGCTCGAGGAACTCCACATCCGTCGATCCCGGCCACGGCGATCCGCCGACGTCCTTGTGCCCGTCGGCGTTCGTCTTGGGAGAGACGCCGTCCCACATCCGCACCGTCACGGTCGAGTAGTAGTTCACACCGAGCACGGAGATGGGCTGCCGGATGAGTTCCGTGTCCCCGGGAAGCACGAACGACCAGTCGGTGACGTCCGCGGTGTCCTCCAGGACGTCCGCCGGGTACTCGCCGTGCAGCAGCGGTCCGAGGAACACCCGGTTGGCCAGCCCGTCGATCCGGCGGGCCGCCTCGGGCCCAGTCGGGCCCGACGGCCGGATCACGTGCAGGTTGAGGGTGATGGAGAAGCCGGGGTCGTTCGTCACGACCTCGCGGAGTGCGATCAGCGCGAGACCGTGCGCGAGGTTGAGGTGGTGCACGGCGGCGAGAGCGGCGGCACCGTCCATGACGCCGGGAGCATGGGCGCCCGATCCGTAGCCGAGGTAGGCGGAGCACCACGGCTCATTGAGCGTCGTCCACACTTCGACCCGGTCCCCGAGGCGCTCGCCGACGATGCGGGCGTAGTCGGCGAACGCGATGGCGGTGGCCCGGTTCGTCCAGCCGCCCTCGTCCTCGAGGGCCTGCGGGAGATCCCAGTGGTAGAGCGTGGCGATGGGCCGGATGCCGCGGGCGATGAGGCCGTCGACGAGCCGTTCGTAGAAGGCGAGGCCGGCCTCGTTGGCCTGGCCGCGTCCGGTCGGCTGGATGCGCGGCCACGCGATCGAGAACCGGTAGGCCTCGAGGCCGAGCCGGGCCATCAGGTCGAGGTCGGCCTCGAGCCGGTGGTAGTGGTCATCGGCGACGTCGCCGTTGTCGTCGTTCCAGACCTTGCCCGGCGTGTGGCTGAAGGTGTCCCAGATCGACGCGCCACGGCCGTCCTCGAAGGCGGCGCCCTCGATCTGGTACGCAGCCGTCGCCGATCCGAAGAGGAAGTCGGCGGGGAACTCGAGGCCCGAGTCTCGATAGTCGGCGTTGCCCGTGCTCATGGAAGTCTCTCTCTCGTGCGGTTCGATCAGGCGTTCTTGGCGTCGCGCCAGGCGAGCCACCGGCGGACGGGCGTGAGGTCGTAGTCGGGGCCGCTGATCCCGTAGGTGAAGAGGCGTGCACCGAGGCCGTACAGCTCGTCGACGTCGGCCTCGCTCTGCCTGCGCAGTTCCACCGAGATCTCGATCTCCCGCGGGTCCCGGCCGACGGCCGCGCAGTGCTCGCCGAGGATGCCGAGCTTGCGCTCGAGCGTCGCCGGATCGGAGAAGCTGTGCCAGACGTCGGCGTGCGCCGCGACGATGCGCAGCGTCTTCTTCTCGCCGCCGCCTCCGATCAGGATCGGGATGTCGCGCACGGGCGGCGGGTTGAGCCTGGCCCAGCGCTCCTCGATGCGCGGGAGCGCCTCGGCCAGGGCCTTGATGCGCGTGCCCGGGGTTCCGAACTCGTAGCCGTACTCGTCGTAGTCGCGCTCGAACCAGCCGGCGCCGGTGCCGAAGATGAAGCGGCCGTCGCTGATGTTGTCGATGGTGCGGGCCATGTCGGCCTGGAGGTCGGCGTTGCGGTAGCTGTTGCAGTTGACGAGGGCGCCGATCTCGACCCGGCTGGTCTGCTCGGCCCAGGCGGCGAGCATGGTCCACGACTCGTAGTGCTCGCCGTCCCTCGGACCGTTGAGCGGGTAGAAGTGGTCCCAGTTGAACAGGATGTCGACGCCGAGGTCCTCGAGGGCCGCCACGGTGTCGCGGATCTTCGGATAGTGCGCGTGCTGCGGCTGCACCTGCACGCCGATGCGGACGGATCGGTCCCTGGCGTCTGTCGCTGAGGTCATCCGTCCAGCCTATGGGTGCTTGCCGGTCGGATCGGACCTGTGACGCCGTGCGCCTAGCGCAGGAACTTCTGCAGCGCCGCCATCTCCTCGGCACTCGGGGCGGCCGGGGCAGCCCCCTTGCCTCCGGTGAGGCCGAAGCCCGATCCGCCGCTCGCTGCGGCATCCGTCGCCGGCTTCGCACCCGATGCGATGGCGGCGTTCTCCGCCGCCCGCTTCGCGGGGTTGCCCGACTTCGAGCCCTTCTTCTTCTGCTGCTGCTTGCCGCGGCCGCCGCTGAACCCGGCACCCGGGATCGGACCCATGCCGGGCACGTTCGGCACGCCGCCCTTGGCGACGGTCTTCATCATCTTGGCCGCCTGTTCGAAGCGGATGACGAGCTGGTTGACGTCCGTCACGGTCATGCCGGAACCCTTGGCGATGCGCAGGCGCCGCGATCCGTTGAGGAGCTTGGGGTTCACCCGCTCCTGCTTCGTCATCGACTGGATGATCGCCTCGGTGCGCACGATCTCCTTCTCGTCGAAGTTGTCGAGCTGCTGCTTCATGGCGCCCGCGCCGGGGAGCATGCCCATCATCTTCTTGATCGAGCCCATGTTGCGCAGTTGCTGCATCTGGCCGAGGAAGTCGTCGAGGGTGAACGTGTCCGTCGCGAACTTCTCGGCGACCTTGCGCGCCTCCTCCTCGTCGAAGGTCTCGAGCTGCTGCTTCATGGCGCCGGCACCCGGAAGCATGCCGAGCATGCCCTTGATGGAGCCCATCTTGCGCAGCTGCTGCATCTGCTTGAGGAAGTCGTCGAGGGTGAAGGAGTCGGTCGCGAACTTCTCGGCGACCTGACGGGCCTCCTCCTCGTCGAACGCGGACTGCGCCTGCTCGATGAGGGTGAGGATGTCACCGAGGTCGAGGATGCGGCTGGCCATGCGGTCGGGATGGAACGGCTCGAAGTCGTCGAGGCCCTCGCCCGTCGACGCGAAGATGATGGGCCGGCCGGTGATGGAGGCCACGGACAGTGCCGCGCCGCCTCGCGCGTCGCCGTCGAGCTTGGAGAGCACGACGCCGGTGAAGTCCACACCCTCCTGGAAGGCCTTGGCGGTGGCGACCGCATCCTGTCCGATCATGGCGTCGATGACGAACAGCACCTCGTCGGGGTCGGTCGCCCTGCGGATGTCCGCTGCCTGACGCATCATCTCGGCGTCGACGCCGAGGCGGCCCGCGGTGTCGATGATGACGGTGTCGAACTGGCGGCGCTCGGCCTCCTTGACCGCGTCCTTCGCGACCTTCACGGGGTTGCCGACGCCGTTGCCGGGCTCCGGTGCGTAGACCTCGACTCCGGCCTGCTCTCCGACGACCTGGAGCTGGGTCACGGCGTTGGGACGCTGGAGGTCCGCCGCGACGAGCATCGGCGTGTGGCCGTCCTTCTTGAGCCACTTCGCGAGCTTGCCCGCGAGGGTGGTCTTTCCGGCGCCCTGGAGGCCCGCGAGCATGATGACGGTCGGCGGCTTCTTG
>JBEVEO010000106.1:0-5438 GCA_040512695.1 Leifsonia sp.
GATGCATCGTGGGCCGGCGCACGGACGGCGGGCCGGTCGCATCCCTAGCCCTTCCGCGCGCCCGAATCAACCCCACCCCCGAGGTCGGGCCGCCGTTCGTGCACGGGCATACGATGTGATCGATCGAGGGGAAGTCGTCACCATGTCCAGTGAGAGCGCCAAGTCAACCGAGACCTCCGGGAAGGCGCCGACGGGCAAGCTGCGCCGCCGCGCCATCGGCCTCGCCACGGCTGCGGCCGTCGGCGGCTTCCTGTTCGGTTTCGACTCCTCCGTCATCAACGGAGCCGTCGACTCGATCCAGGCCGACTACGGGCTCAACGACGTCATCACCGGTTTCGTCGTCGCGATCGCCCTCCTCGGGTGCGCGGTCGGCGCCTACGTCGCCGGCACCCTCGCCGACCGCTGGGGCCGCCTCAAGGTCATGCTGCTCGGTGCGATCATGTTCCTCGCGAGCTCCATCGGGGCCGGCCTCGCCTTCTCGGTGTGGGACCTCGGCTTCTGGCGCGTCATCGGCGGTCTCGGAATCGGCATCGCATCCGTCGTCGCCCCCGCCTACATCGCCGAGATCTCTCCCCGGCAGATCCGCGGTGGCCTGGCCTCCCTCCAGCAGCTCGCGATCACGATCGGCATCTTCGTGGCCCTGCTCTCGGATGCCCTGCTCGCGGGGGTGGCAGGCGGTGCCGACGACACCCTCTGGTTCGGCCTCGAGGCGTGGCGGTGGATGTTCCTCGTCGGCGTGATCCCGTCGGTCGTCTACGGTGTCATCGCACTCCGGCTGCCGGAGTCGCCGCGCTTCCTGCTCACCAAGGGCCGCACCGACGAGGCCCGCGCGGTGTTCGCCACCCTCGTCGAGCCCGACGACCTCGATCGCTCGATCTCCGACATCCAGCAGGCCATCGACGAGGACAAGGAGGGTGCGAAGGCCACCCTGCGCGGTCCCCGCTTCGGTCTCAAGGGGATCGTCTGGATCGGCCTCATCCTGTCGATCTTCCAGCAATTCGTCGGCATCAACGTGATCTTCTACTACTCGACGACCCTGTGGAAGGCGGTGGGCTTCCAGGAGTCGGACTCGCTCCTCATCAGCGTCATCACGTCGGTCACGAACGTGCTCGTCACCATCGTGGCCATCCTCCTCGTCGACCGTCTCGGCCGGCGCCCGCTCCTGCTCAGCGGCTCGGCCGGCATGGCCGTCTCACTCGCCGTCATGGCGATCGCGTTCTCCTTCGCCGTCACGAAGGACGGCGACGTCTCACTCCCGGGCGCCTGGGGACCGATCGCCCTCGTGGCGGCCAACATCTTCGTCATCTCGTTCGGGGCGTCGTGGGGGCCCGTCGTGTGGGTGCTCCTCGGCGAGATCTTCCCGAGCCGCATCCGCGGCAAGGCGCTCGGCGCCGCGGCGGCTGCCCAGTGGATCGCGAACTTCCTCATCACGGTGTCGTTCCCCGCGCTGGCCGCCTTCTCGCTCACCTTCACCTACGGCATGTACGCGACCTTCGCCCTGCTGTCGGGCATCTTCGTGTTCCTCAAGATCCCCGAGACCCGCGGCATGGCGCTCGAGCAGGCCGAGGTCACCTTCGCGAAGAAGGACAAGAAGGCTGCGGCCAGCGCCTGAGTCGCGGGTGCGCACTCAGGCCTCTCGCAAGTTCGCGACCGGACCGGCTGACATGATCGGTCGGTGACCTCCCGCCGCCGCCGCGCCTCCGGCATCTCCGTCCTGATCTGGAGCCTGGCCCTCGCCGGCCTGTTCGTGTTCCACCGTTTCCTCCCGGGGTTCGGCGGCGTGCTGTCGATGGTGGAGACGGTGTTCCCCTGGCTCGGCATCGTCGTGCTGGCCCTGGTCGTCTCGGCCGTCATCCTGCGCACCGGCCCCGCCGCGATCGGGGCCGTCGTCGTCGCGCTCGCCTGGGGCTTCGTGGTGCTCCCGGCAGCCATCCCGGTGCCTGCGGTGACCGGAGACGACACCATCTCGATCGTGAGCGAGAACCTCGAGGCCGGGAATGGCGACGCCGCCGGGATCGTCGCCCGGCTGGCGGATCGCGACCCCGACGTGATCGTTCTCCAGGAGCTCAGCGCCGACATCCGAGACCAGGTCTCCGACACCCTGGCCGAGCGCTACCCGCACGATTACCTCGTCGGCACCGTCGGAGTGTGGAGCAGGACGCCGCTCTCGAACGGGGAGCGGCTCGACCTCGGCCTCGGCTGGACTCGGGCCCTGAGCGTCGACGTCGAGACTCCGGAGGGGACCACCCGCATCTTCGCCGTGCACCTGTCCTCGTTCCGGCCCGGAGAGCACGAGGACCGCGACACGATGCTCGGCAACCTCGCATCGACCCTCGCGGCCGACGAGTCGGAGCGACTCGTCGTGGTGGGCGACTTCAACACCGCGACGGACGACCATGTGCTCGCGCCCGTGCTCGATCAGGCGCGCCTGGTGCGATCCGACGCCGTCGGGTTCCCCTTCACGTGGTCGTCGTCGATTCCGGTGGTCGCCCTCGATCACGCCCTCGTGCGGGGCATCGATGCGGCATCGCTGCACGTGCTCGACGGGAACGGCTCCGATCACCGGGCCATCGCCGTCACAGTCGGCCGCTGACCGTCGGGGTACGTTTCCGGATGCAGCCAGCCTGCCGTGGCTGGGCATCCGCTGGGATTCCGGGGGGCCTGCGGGGTACAGCGCCGTAGGCTGGCGGGGAGCAGTGGCGAGGGGGACCGGCAGATGGCGAGTTCAGACACCGTTCGAGCCGATCGGCGGGCGACCGGGCGCGGCGCCGACCTGGCCAGGCAGCTCACCGTGGCGGTGAGCGCCGTCGTCGGCTCGTTCATCGGGTCGGGGGCAGCGGGCGGAACGCCGATCCAGGAGGCCGCGGGCGGGGCCCTCGCCGCCGACGCGACCCTCATCGCCCCCGGGTCGGGAGCATTCGGCATCTGGAGCGTCATCTACGCGGGCCTGCTCGCCTACGCGGTCTGGCAGTTCCTCCCGTCCCAGCGCGCGGCCGAGCGGCAGCGCGCCATCGGCTACTGGGTGGCCGCATCGCTGCTCCTCAACGCCGCCTGGATCCTCAGCATCCAGTTCGACCAGCTCTGGGTGAGCGTTCCCGTCATCATCGCGCTGCTCCTGGTGCTCATCCGGTGCTTCATCCTGCTCCGCCGTCACCGCTCGGACGGCATCGTGGACGCCGTCGTCACGGACGGCACGCTCGGCCTCTACCTCGGCTGGGTCTGCGTGGCGACGGCCGCGAACATCACGGCGGCACTCGTGGCCGTCGGCTTCGACGGCTTCGGCGTCGACGCGACCGTCTGGGCGGTCGTGGTGATCGCCGTCGCCGGGCTCGTCGGCGTCGGCCTCGCCCTGTGGGGGGAGGGCAGGCTCGCTCCGACGGCATCGCTGTGCTGGGGCCTCGGCTGGGTGGCGATCGCCCGGCTGGCGGCCGAACCGGAATCGCCCGCGACCGCCATCGCCGCGATCACCGCCGTCGTCGTGGTGCTCATCGTCACGATCGTGGCACGCCTGCGCACGGCGAGACCGGACCGGGACGCGTCGCCGCTCAGCGCCGTCGGCTGAACGACGTCAGTCGACGGAGTCGGCTGGCGTGCGTCCGCGCCTCCGCCGTGACCCGAGGTCGAGCACGGCGATCGCGAAGGCGACGGCGATGAACAGCGCGACGGCGAGCATCCCGTAGCCGTAGGCGTGGTGGTACTGATCCACCGTGGTCTCTCCTGTGCCCTGCTCCCGGTAGAGGGTCGAGTAGAACAGCGAGAGCGAGACGGCCGTGCCGATGGCGGTGCCGATGCGCTGGCCGAGCTGGCCGACGGAGCCGGCGAGTCCGCCCTGCCGCACCGGGATGTCGTGCAGCGTGAGGGTCTGGTTCGGCGAGACGACGAACCCGCCGCCGGTGCCGGCGACCAGCATCGCCGCGGCCATGAACCACGGGGTGAGCTCGGGCGGGGTGAGGACGGCGGCCGCGACGAGCAGCCCCGCCCCGGCGAGCACCCCGACGAGTCCCCACACGACGAGAGCGCGGCCGTACCGGGCCACGAGCGTCCCGCCCCGCCACGACGACAGGGCGCTCGTGAGGGCGAAGCCGATGGACACCATGCCGGCGAACACGGGGGCGAGCCCGAGTCCCTGCTGCAGGTAGAGCGTCGTGAGCAGGAAGGCAGAGGGCAGGGCCGCGAAGTAGACCGAGATGAGCGCTGACCCGTTGCGGAACGAGCTGATCGAGAACAGGGCGAGCGGGATGAGCGGATCGCGCTTCGTCGCGGCGTAGTGCTGCTCCCAGGCGATGAAGGCCACGACGCCCAGCACGAACACCACGAGCAGCCACCAGCGCCGGGGGTCGTCGGTCGGCGCACCCGTTGTCAGCAGGAACGGCCACATCAGCGCGATCACGGTGACGCCGAACAGCAGGATGCCCACCCCGTCGACGTTGACCGCGCGCGATGAACGCTCCCGGGTCTGCGGCAGGAGCCAGATGGCCAGCGCCAGGGCGGCGACGCCGAGCGGCAGGTTGATCCAGAAGATCAGGCGCCAGCCGTCCGCCTCGCCGCCGATGGCGATGAGCAGGCCGCCCAGGGTCGGGCCGAATGCGGTGGCGATGCCGATCATGGCCCCGAACAGCCCGAAGGCCTTCGCGCGCTCCGCCCCCTGGAACAGCTGCTGGATGAGACCGAGCACCTGGGGCATCTGGATGCCGGCCGCGATGCCCTGGATGAGCCGGGCGACGAGCAGGAACGTCGCCGTCGGCGCGAGGGCGCAGGCGACGCTCGCGAGCGTGAACAGCGAGAGTCCCACGATGAAGAACGCCTTGCGCGACCGGACGTCGCCGAAGCGGCCGGCCGGAACGAGGGTGAGGCCGAAGGCGAGCACGTAGCCGGACACGATCACCTGCAGCTCGGTGGAGCTCGCGCCGAACGCCGCCTCGATCGACGGCAGGGCCACGTTGACCTTCGACAGGTCGAGGATCGTGAGAGCGGCGACCGCCACGCAGACCCAGTAGGCACGCCAGCGTTTCTGGGGCGTGAGCGGGATGTTCTGCGTGATCGGCGCATCCGTCATCGCCTCAGCCTAAGCCTGCGATGCCGGACGGTCAGTCGGCGTGCAGGCGCTCGATGTAGTCGTCGGCCTCGAGCCACTCGGAACCGCAGCCGCGGCAGTGCCGGGTGGGCGCATCGGTCTCGCCGAGCCAGCCACCGAGGATGACGTCGCCCTCCTCGGCCGCTTCGCGCAGCACGGCGTCGGGGATGCCGTAGATGATCTGGATCGTCGCGCCGGAACCGCAGTCGGGGCACGCGAAGCGGCGGGCGTCCGTGGGGGTGATGATCGCGATCGTGCTCATGAGAACGACGGTACGTCGCGCCACCGACATCCGTCGGAGGGGCGACGGCGATTCCTCGGGCGCGACCCCCTCTCATTGGGGGTGCGAAACGCCCGGATGTGC
>JBEVEO010000140.1:0-8462 GCA_040512695.1 Leifsonia sp.
CGCTTGCCGCGGGCGAGCCGTTCGCCGCGCAGCGGCTTGAGGAAGAAGTTCCAGATCGTGTCGCCGTCCTTCAGGAAGAAGAAGAGGATCACGACCGCCAGGAGCAGTCCGGTGACGAAGTTCGCGGCAGCGGACACCCCGGCGAGGGCGCCGGTACCGAACTGGCTGCTCGTGAGGAACTCGATCGTCGCGTCACGGGCATCCTCGATCTGCTGTTCGTCGATCGGCAACGGGCCTTCCTGCAGCCAGGTCAGGAGCTGGTCGAGGCCCTTCACCGCTGACTTCGCGAGTTCGTCCCACTGGTCGCGCACGGCGAACACGATCATGGTGATGATGCCGCCGAAGACGATCGTGCCACCGAGCAGGGTGACCCACGCGGCCAGAAGATCGGACATGAACCGACGGAGCCAGAGGATCACCGGAGAAGCGGCAGCGGCGACGATCAGCGCGATCAGCAGAGGGATGACGACGAGTTTGAGCTGCACCATCGCGTAGACGAGCACGCTCGCCAGGATGATCACGACGAGCAGCTGGATGCTGCGGGTTCCGAGGTAACCGACCCGGTCCGTCCACAGCTCGCGAAGAGTCGGCTTCGGGGTCTTCGGGCGTTCGTCGATGTCAGCGCTCATGCTTGCAGCCTAGTTAGTTCAGGAATCAGGGCGAGCAGGTTGCGTCGGCGTGGCCAGCACGCTACTTGCCGCACGCCTGGTCGTCAAGGTGCTCGACGGTGAAGGGAATCCAGGCGTAGACAGGACCCATGAGAGCACTCACCTGGCAAGGCAAGCGATCCGTCTCCGTCGAAACCGTCCCGGATCCTCGTATCGAGAAACCCACGGATGTCGTCATCCGGGTCACGTCAGCGGCCATCTGCGGGTCGGACCTCCACCTGTACGAGACGCTCGGCCCATTCCTCGATAAGGGCGACGTGCTCGGCCACGAGACGATGGGCGTCGTCGAGGAAGTCGGGTCGGCTGTCACACGACTCTCTCCCGGCGATCGTGTGGTCATTCCGTTCGTTATCGCGTGTGGTGATTGTTACATGTGTTCCCGCGGCCTGCACTCCCAGTGCGAAACGACCCAGATGACCGAGCAGGGCACAGGCGCACAGCTCTACGGGTTCAGCGAACTGTACGGCTCGACTCCCGGCGGTCAGGCTGAACGCCTGCGCGTTCCGCTGGCTGACTTCAACGCCACCAGGGTAGGTCACGATCTCCCCGACGAGCGGTACCTGTTCCTGAGTGACATCCTGCCGACCGCGTGGCAGGGCGTGCAGTACGCCGACCTGCCCGATGACGGCACCCTGATCGTGATGGGGCTTGGCCCGGTCGGGCAGTTCGCGAGCAGGATCGGCAAGTATCTGGGACACCGCGTTCTCGCGGTTGAACCGGTGCCCGAACGCCGTGAGATGGCTGAGCGCTACGGAATCGAGACCTTCGACCTCACGGATGACGTGGTGGCGCGACTGCGCGACGCCACCGACGGGCGCGGTGCGGACTCCGTCGTCGAAGCTGTCGGAATGGAAGCCCACGGCAGCCCGGGAGCGACGCTGGCGCAGAACGCCGTCGGCCTTCTGCCGGACAGCATCGCCAGGAAGCTCATGAACACGGCAGGAATCGACCGTCTGGAAGCGCTGTACAACTCGTTCGATTCGGTCCGCCGTGGAGGCACCGTTTCTCTGAGCGGCGTCTACGCAGGTGAGGCGGATCCGATCCCGATGAAGTCGCTCTTCGACAAGCAGGTGAGCATCCGGATGGGGCAGTGCAATGTGCAGCACTGGCGCGACGAACTGCTTCCACTTGTCGAAGACCCCTCGGACCCGCTGGGTGTCGAGGATCTCGTGACGCACCGCGTGCCACTCGACAAAGCCCCGGACATGTACGAGATGTTCCAGAAGAAGGAGAATGGCTGCATCAAAGTAGTGCTGAAGCCGCAGGCCGCAGCGTCCTGACGGTCCGATGAGCGATCCCGCTCCCCCGCCGCGCCGCCTCGACCCGCTCGACGTCGTTCGCCGCAGGCTGGTCACCCAACGGCTGGCCGGGGACCCGTTCGACAGCGTGGCGGATGTGGTCGGCTGGCTGGGTGCGGTGCAGGCGCAGGAGTTCGCGGAGGCGAAGTGGTCGCTGGCCGAACGCGTCCGGGACTGCACAGACGCCGATGTGGAGGCCGCCTTCGCACGCGGGGAGATCGTCCGAACGCACGTCCTTCGACCGACCTGGCACTTTCTCGCTCGCGAGGACGCCCGGTGGATCCTCCGGCTGACCCGTCCACGCGTCCACGCGCTCAACGCCTACTGGTACCGGCAGGCGGAGCTCGACGCCGACGTGTTCGTGCGCGCCGACGAGGTGCTTCGTGGCATCCTCGCCGATTCCGAACCCCGAACGAGGACTGAGCTCGCCGACGCCCTGGCCCTGGCCGGCATCGTGGCGAACGGGCCGCGACTCGCCTACATCCTCATGCACGCGGAACTCGAGGAGCTCATCTGCAACGGGCCTCGCCGCGGGCGGCAGCACACGTATGCCCTGTTCGACGACCGGGTGCCCTCCGGCGCCCTCGACGACCGGTCGCGGGAGTCGGCGTTCACCGAGTTCGTCTGGCGGTACTTCCGCAGCCACGGCCCAGCCACCGTCCGTGATTTCACCGCGTGGTCGAGCCTGCCGGTTTCCGAGACCCGGGCGACGCTCGCCGAGATGGACGACCGGCTCGACTCCGTGGTCGATGGCGAGGGCACGGCCTGGTACTCCGCACGCTCCGCATCTGAGGTGCCCGAGGTGGGAGAACGTCTGCGTGGAGCATTTCTGATCCCGATGTACGACGAGACGATCGTCGCCTACAAAGACCTGCGTGTCGTGCTTGCTCAGCCGGGTGCCCGAGGAGAAACGATCGAGCGCTCGATCGTCATCGACGGCCGGACCGTCGGAACGTGGAAGAGGACCCTCACCGGGCGGTCGGCCGTCGTCGAGGCGGCGCTCTTCGGCGAACTCAGCGAGTCGGAGTCCACGGCACTCCATGACGCCGTCGGTCGCTTCGGGCGCTTTCTCGGCGTCGGCGCTTCGCTGGAGACCGGGCTCGTGACGTGATCGATTGCAGCGGGGTTATGACCGTCGTGGCTCAGAGGGCCGCGGCGATGAGCGCGATCAGCGGTGGGACGGCCTGGCCGAGTGCTCCCCCGACCCCTGTGCCCCGCTTGCGGCCGAGCGCCATCCGGTCGGCGATGAAGAGGACGATGCCCGAGAGGAACATGAAAAGGCAGGTGTAGACGACGAGCGTCTGCCCGACGACCTCGTTGCCTGCCATCCACGCTCCGACGCCGAAAATGGTGCCGAAGGCGAGGAACAGGTTGTAGAAGCCGACGCCGAATGCCCAGAGACGGACGGCAGGGACGTCGGCTGCCTCGAGGGAGAAAACCCCCTTGTAGACCCCAGGGCGGGTGATCAGCAGCGCCTCCCAGACGAAGACGAGGATGTGCAGCGCCGCCGCGATGAGGGCAAAGACCCACACGACAACGGTCATCGGAACGCCTCCGCTCCCTGCAACGTCACGTCGTGGCGGCTGAGCACCTGCAGGATGTCGTCCATGGTCTCGTCGAGCGGGCGGTCGCGGGGCACCGACGCGTCGAGATCGGCGTGGAACCTGCCCATCGCACCAGTCAGGCTGAAGACCAGGAACGTGGCTGTCGGCGTCAGCACGGTGAAGGTGTGCAACGCGTTCGGAGGGATCGCAATGGACGCTCCTGGCCCGAGGTCGAAGCCTTCGTCGTCGACCTGGACGACGATGCGGCCCTGAAGCACGTAGTAGGTCTTGGCCCATCCGGTGCGGTGCAGGGGCGTGGGCTCGAGCCGGGGCGCGGTGACCTCGAAGATCTCATAGGAATCGTCGGTGTGTGCGCTGTCCACTTTGACGATGACGGAGGCATCGGGAGCGTGGAGTTCGACTCCATCGCCCGCCTGGGTGTGTTGAGGTGAGTAGTTCATGTCGCCAACGGTAGAACCCGGGTTCTGCGCGGAAAATCCCAGAAATCAGGGAATGTCGCAACGCTGATCCGGGTGGGATACTGGGCCCATGTGGGAGGAACGCGCACACCACGCCCGCCGGGACATCGCAGATCTGGCGGCTTCCGGGCTGAGCCTCGGCGACTTGCACGCCGAAGCGATCCGGGTCGTCGGCCACGACGTCCGCACGGAACTCACGTGCTGGGCGACCATCGATCCGGAGAACCTCGTGATCAGCACGATGGCGAGCGGTGAGCCCCGGATCCCGTCCCAGTACGAGCCGTTGCTGGCCGATGCCGAGTACTCGCCGGAAGAGCCGCACACCTTCGCCGGAATGGCGAGGCACAGGGAGGACGTGGCCCGCCTCTCCGACCTGCCGCTGAAAGACCATGATCGCAGCGCCAGGTACCGGAACGTGTGGCGGCCGCTGGGCGTCAGGCAAGAGTTACGCATCCTCTTCGTCGCCGACGGTGCCTGCTGGGGTGCCGCTGGGCTCGTCCGATCCGGTTCCGACTTCACCGATCGGGAGATCGAGTACCTTCGAGCGGTTGCTCCCACGATCGCCAGTGCCACCCGCCTCGCGGTGCGTTCCGAGATCTCGGACAGTACAGCCGCCGCCCGTCCGGCCATCGTCGTGCTCGGATCCAACGGCGAATTGCGATCGGCGACCGCCGAGGCGCGCCGGTGGCAGGAAAGCCTCGACGACGTCGAACCTGGACGGTTTCTCGTCTTCATGCGGATCCTGGGGCGCGGAGCCCGGAGTTCTGCCTCGGGCGCCTTCCGTGCCCGGATCCGCGACGGGCAGGGGCACTGGGCGCTGATGCACGCCAGCACGCTGGTCGGCGGCGAGGACGACGATCAGGTCGCCGTCTCAATCACCCCTGCCGCCGGGGACCAGCTCATCCCGATGCTGCTCGTCGCATACGGCCTCACACCCCGCGAACAGGACGTGTGCCGCGAGGTGATCGCCGGGCATCCGACAACGCTTATCGCGAGCCGCCTCTTCCTCACGCAGAACACCGTGCAGGACCATCTCAAGTCTGTGTTCGCGAAAGTCGGCGTGCGGAGCCGTGGCGAACTCGTGGCCCGACTGCAACCGCACCTTGCGGCGTAGAACTCAGGTGAAGGCAGCGAGGATGCCGAGCGCGGCCGGGGTCAGGAGCACGATGAAGAGGACGGGCAGGATGGTGAAGATGAGCGGGAACAGAACCTTGACGGGGATCTTCATCGCCTGTTCCTCTGCCCGCTGTCGCCGCCGCACACGCATCTCCGCCGCCTGAACGCGCAGCACCGACGCAATTGCGATCCCGTAGGTGTCAGCCTGCACAACGGAGCGGGTGAACCGGCGCAGGTCGGGAGACGATGTGCGGTCGCCGAGAGCCTGATACGCGTCTTTTCTCGCCCGTCCGATGCTCATGTCCTGCAATGTGCGGATGAACTCCTCAGCGAGCGGGCCCTTTCCGTTCGTGGCAGCCTGGGCCATGGCTGCTTCGAAACCCAGCCCGGCTTCCACCGCGATGGTCATCTGATCGAGGGTATCGGCGAGGGCGTTCTGTATTTCCTCCTGCCGGTTCAGTCCCTTGTTGTAGAGGAGGAGGTCAGGAAGGAAGAAGCAGAGGGTCGTGAGAGCGAGGCCGCCAAGAAAACGAATCGGTCCCGGGTCGCCGCTAATCCACAGCAGAGCGACCAGGGCGCCGACGGTTGCGATGACGGGCTTGGCAATCAGGATGCGGTCGATCGTCCAGGCGGGCGGTCGACCGGCCAGAGCAAGGTGGCGTTCGAACATCGCCAGGTAGCCCTTCGGAGTCCGCGCGCGCAGCGAAGCGCCGGCAGACCGTGGCGCCGCAGGCAGCACGGTCGCCTCCTCGGCCGCGACGGCGACCTGTCTGCGCCCCCCTGCGATGAGGAGTCCGATCAGGGCGCCGAATCCGCCGGCGATGGCCAGCGACGCGAGAATGGGGATCATGACGACTCCTTAGAACTTCACTTTGACGACGGCCATCATCCAGAATGACCCGACGATGAGCAGGATGACGGCGATCACCAGGGCGAGAATCCCCAGAATGTTGCTGAAGAAGATTTCCAGGTACGACGGCCGCACCAGAAGGATGAACAGGAAGACGACGACCGGCAGGAGGACGAGTATCCACGCCGACAGCTTTCCTTCAGCCGCGAGGGCCTTCACCTGTCGCCGGATCTCGTTGCGTTGACGAATGGTCTTGCTGACCTGGTCGAGAACTTGAGACAGGTTGCCGCCCACCTCCCGGTTGATCGCGATGGCCTGTGCGACCCACTCGAAGTCGTCGCTCCGCATCCGTGACGCCGTATTGCTCAGGGCGTCGCCCAGGTCACGACCGAGACGCGTTTCGTTGACGACTCGCGCGAGTTCTTCGGACGTCGGTGACTCAGTCTCTTGCGAGGCTGCGTCGACGGCGCGGAGAAGACTGTGTCCAGCGCGAAGTCCTCCGGCCAGGAGCGTGAGCGACTCATCGAGCTGGTCACCGAATTTCGCGCGTCTTTTTGACGCTTTCACGCTGAGGATCACCGCTGCGCCGGCAGGAGCAAGCGCGGCGAAGAGGATCATGACCGGGATCATCCAGAAGGTACCGAGGGTGAGCAGGAGGCCGGCGAGCGCGAGTACGAGGCCCGTTGCCGTCACGATGATGAGGAAGGCGGATGGCTTCATCCGAATGCCCGACTGTTCGAGCTGGCTCGCGCTGAACGGCGCCCTGCCGCCCCGTTCTATGGCTCCGTCGATGACCCCGACGGTCCGGTCGGTGAGCCGTGTCAGACCGGATGCCTGCACGTCGCCCGGCGCGCGTCGACGTTCGACCGGGATGCGCGGCGCCGGCGGCGCGATCACGAAGAACACGATGGTGAGGATTGCGAGGAGACCGGCAAGCGCCCCGACGACCAAGAGGATCTCGTTCATCGCACACCCCTGGTGGTCAGGTCGGCCTGGAAGAGGTGCGGGGACAGCGGGATGCCGAGTTCGCTGAAACGATCAACGAATCGCGGCCGAACCCCGGTTGCGACCGCTGCACCCAGGAAGGCGCCGTCGGGGCCGATGCCGGCGGCGTGGTCGAAGACGAATGCGTCCTGGAGGGTCACGATGTCTCCCTCCATCGCCTGGACTTCGGTCACGTGTGTGATTCGGCGGCTGCCGTCCTTGAGTCGGCTGATCTGGACGATCACGTCGATCGCCGAGGCGATCTGTTCCCGGACCGCCCTCAGTGGCAACTCCATTCCGGACATCAGGACGAGCGTCTCCAGACGAGAGATCGCATCGCGTGGTGAATTCGAGTGCACGGTGGAGATCGAGCCTTCGTGTCCGGTGTTCATGGCCTGGAGCATGTCGAGCGTTTCGCCACCGCGGCACTCCCCGATCACGATGCGGTCAGGGCGCATCCGGAGAGAGTTGCGGACGAGGTCGCGGATGGTGATCTCACCCTTGCCCTCGATGTTAGATGGACGGGATTCCAGGCGGATGACGTGATCCTGCTGCAGCTGGAGCTCGACGGCATCCTCGATGGTGATGATCCGTTCCTCCTGCGGGATGAAACCGGAGAGCACGTTGAGAAGTGTCGTCTTGCCGGTGCCCGTTCCTCCCGAAACGATAATGTTCAACTTCGCCTTCACACACGCGTCCAGCACCGTGGCGATGTCCGGGCTCATCGTTCCGAATCGGATCAGATCCGTCACGGTGAAGGGTTCGCGTGCGAACTTCCGGATGGTCAGTGACGATCCATCCACGGCGAGAGGAGGGATGATCGCATTCACGCGGGAGCCGTCAGCGAGGCGTGCGTCGACGAGTGGAGACGACTCGTCGATTCGTCGGCCCACTTTCGCGACGATCCGTTCGATGACTCTCCGCAGTTGCGCTTCGCTGGAGAACCGGGCAGGGTCGAGGCGGAGCCGGCCGGAACGTTCGACGAAGATCTGATCCGGGCCGTTCACCATGATCTCCGTGACGGAGTCCTCGGCCAGCAGAGCTTCGAGCGGCCCGAAGCCGAGCACGTCTGCCCCGATCTCCTCGATCAGCCGGGTGCGCTCGTCCGCGCTCAGCGGCGTCTTCTCCGCCGCGACGATCGTGCCCAGCTCTGATCGTGCGAACGCGTGCAGCTGGTCTTCGGACAGGTTCGGGTCGTTCAGGCGCGTGCCGAGCCGCTCGAACAGCGCCTGGGCCGCGTTCTCCTTGAGCTCGAACAACGGGTCGACTGCCGGCGCGGCGGGGACGAACGACGGGGCAGGATCCAGCTGAACGGGAGCGGTCACCGGTCCGTCGGCGGACGGTGCGCTTGACTGAGGCTGGCTCGGCACCGGAGCACCTGCCGGAGTGACAGGGCGCTGAAACGCCGTCCTGTCGATCACAGGTTGCGCGCCGTCCCGGCGAACGGCGTCAACGCGGTCGGTGAGTTTCACTTGAGGGCCACCGTTCGAGCGTGCCGGCCGTGGGTTCGGTCGACGGATGGG
>JBEVEO010000150.1:0-3001 GCA_040512695.1 Leifsonia sp.
ACCATCCGGCGTTGCCGGCGGACCTCGGCGCCGGTGACCGCGTCCACGTGCTTCCAGAGGACGGCGTTGTCCTCCTCGTGCAGGCAGATGGCGTTCTTGATGTCGTACGGAGCACCCGAGGAGTCGTGCAGCACCGCGTCGACATAGACGATCTCGCCCAGGCAGTCGCAGCCGAGCTCCAGCGAGGTGGCCATGAACCCGAGGCCCCACTCGCCGATGTCATACGCAGTCCGGCGGTAATGGTCGAACGTGGGATCCCGGTACGGAACCACCATCTCGGCGAACGACATCCGGTAGGCGATGTCGCGCCGGACGCCGTGGTCGTCGTACGCAACCTGGTAGATGACCGGGCCCTCGCGATAGTTGAAGCCGAGGCGCATCGACCAGTTCTGCCAGCGCAGCTCGGTGCCGTCGACCGTGAACGACGTGCCCTCGGGCTGGGTGATGTGCAGCGGCTTGAGGTCGGAGCGCTGCTCGCCGGTCCAGAGTCCGGGGACGTACTCCCCGTCGACGTCCGGTTGGCCGTAGTCGTGGTGGTCCTCGATCTCGAGCAGCTCGAGCGTGTTCACGTCGACGATCAGCTTGAGCCCGGAGATCGGGTGGGCGTACGGGTTGCCGTCGGGCGTCTCGCGAGCCCACAGGTCGCACCAGCCGAGGCGTCGGTCGCGGTACTGCTCAGGCATCAGTGCCTTGCCGTAGGTCCACACGTCGATTAGCACCAAGCTCAGGTCGGTGAAGCCGCGTGCGGCCAACTTGGCGATCACGTCGGGGTGCTTGCGCAGCGTCTCGTCCACCTCGTGGAACTCGTCAACGGTGAAGTTCGGCGTGACATCCGGTACGTGTACGAACGACGTCACAGCATCACCGGTCAGGTCGACGGTCGCCTCGTAGGTCCGGTTGTCCGAGCGGTTCCACACCACCGCGAAGGAGGTCCGGGGTACCGGGTCGCCCGCGCGCCACGCCAGCACGTCGTCCTTGTCCGGCTCGCGCAGCTCGATCGAGGCGAAGCGGAACGTGTCGGTGACGTGGCCGTCGCGGCGCAGGATGGCCGCGGTCTGTTGGAACTCGTCTGCGGTCAATGGTTCAAGTGGATGTTCTGCCACGGCAGAGACCCCTTCCTGCCCGAGATCTGGGCCCGTGCCGCTCGTCTCGCACGCACCTGCACAAGAGGATGGACGACCACCAACTGCCATGCGACGATACCCCGAGGAGGCGGCATGGGAGGCGAAAAGATCGACTCTGTTCCCGAGGGTCGCCGTGCGCCGAAGCTGAAGACGATCTCAGAGATCCGGAGCTTCTTCCGGACAAACACGCGGCCGATATTCTTCGTCGGGCCGACCGCGTTCAACCTGCTGGGCATCGACCGATGGGTGCGCAATTTCCAGTACCTCGTCTACTACGACTCGTGGGACGGCACCCATCCGCGAGTCTTCACGCCGAAGAACAAGCCGTACGTCGAGTTCGAGAGCAGTGAGCAGATCAACAACTACCTGCTCCGCGATGCCGAGGTGCGGGCCCACGTCGCTTCCCGGGTCCGGTCTTCCGGTGTGGCACCGATGGTCGCGATGGTGTTCTTCGACGAGGAGACCGAGCAGATCTGTGCCGAGCTGGGCTACGAGCTGATCCTGCCGCCGGACTCGCTGCGCCGTCGGCTGGACTCGAAGATCGTGACGACGCGCCTCGGGGAGGAGGCCGGCGCGCCGTCGGTGCCCAACGTCCTCGGGCGGGCGGAGAGTTTCCCCGAGCTGAGAACGCTCGCAACCGATGCCGGGCTTGGTTCTGACCTCGTCGTCCAGACTCCGTACGGAGACTCCGGCAAGACCACGTTCTTCATCAAGGCCGAGGCCGACTGGGATGCCAACGCCGAGCACATGATCGATGAAGAGCTGAAGGTGATGCGGCGGATTCGCAACCGTGCCGCGGCCGTGGAGGCAGTCAACACCCGGCACGGCACCGTGGTCGGGCCATTCATGACCGACCTCACCGGCTATCCCGAACTGACCCCGTACAAGGGTGGTTGGTGTGGCAACGACCTCTTCCCGGAGGCGCTGTCGGAGGCGCATCGGGCGATCGCGATCGAACACGTGCGTCGGCTCGGCGACCGCCTCCGGCAGGAGGGCTACAAGGGATTCTTCGAAGTGGACGTCCTGGTCGACCTGGACTCGGACAACGTCTACCTCGGCGAGCTCAACCCGCGCATTTCCGGTGCGTCATCGATGACCAATGTGACCGCCGGCGCCTACGCCGACATCCCGCTTTTCCTGTTCCATCTGCTCGAGTTCATGGACGTCGACTACGAGGTCGACATCGACGAGATCAACGAGCGGTGGCGCGAACTCGCCGCGGTCGACGTCTGGGCGCAGCTGATCATGAAGGAGCCCATCGACTCGGTGGAGCGGATCCTGGAAGCGCCGCGCACCGGCACCTGGCATCTCGAGGACGATGGCAAGCTGAGGTTCGTCCGGGTGACAAACGATTGGCACGACGTCACCCATGAAGACGAGTGCTTCTACATGCGTGTATACGGCCCGGGTGACTACCGCTTCAAAGGTGCCGACCTCGGCATCCTGGTCACAAAAGGTCGGATGCAGACCGCCGACGGTCTCACCGAGCGCTGCCGCCAATACATCACCGGCATCCGCTCGCAGTACCAGAGCGAATCGCCGCCGGAGACACCGACGGTCATCCCCATCGGGTACGTCAAGTAGGCGCACCCTCGCTTGCGTGGAGGGCAGTACGCGATGTCGGAAAAGAAGGCGTTCCACAACATCATCAACGGCGAGGTCCAGCAGGCCGCCGACGGGGAGTTGATGGACATCATCAATCCGTCCACGGGCGAGGTCTACGCGACAGCGCCGAACTCGTCGGCGGTCGACGTGGACCTGGCATTCCAGGCGGCCGGCGCGGCTTTCGAGAAGTGGCGTTGGTCGACGCCGAGCGAACGGCAGCAGGCGCTGCTCAAGTTGGCGGACGTGATCGAAGAAAACGCCGAGGAGCTCGT
>JBEVEO010000153.1:0-2552 GCA_040512695.1 Leifsonia sp.
GGTGCCGAAGTACTCTTCGAAGAACTCCGGGTGCTCCTTGAGCGCCGTGTCGGTGTCCATGAAGATGACGCCCTGACGGGCGAGGTCCTCGTTGATCTGGTGGTAGACGACCTCGGACTCGTACTGGGCGGCAACGCCGGAAACGAGGCGCTGGCGCTCGGCCTCGGGGATGCCGAGCTTCTCGTAGGTGCTCTTGATGTCGTCGGGCAGGTCTTCCCAGGTCTGGGCCTGCTTCTCGGTCGACCGTACGAAGTAGTTGATGTTGTCGAAGTCGATCTCCGACAGGTCGGCACCCCAGGTGGGCATCGGCTTGCGTTCGAAGAGCTGGAGCGCCTTGAGGCGCCGCTGCAGCATCCACTCGGGCTCCTGCTTCAGAGCCGAGATGTCGCGAACCACCTCCGGCGAGATCCCACGCCGGGCGGATGCGCCTGCAGCGTCGGAATCCGACCAGCCGAACTCGTAGGTACCGAGCCCTTCCAGTTCGGGGCGGTCGATGAGAACGTCCGACATGTCTCCCTCTTTCCTACCCATGACGACCGGCTATCAATCCGGCTCATTCCCCTTCCGCGTATGTGGATACGAACGGTCACGAGGTCTGATTTGTGCGGGGCAGCTTCTGTGCGTACCTAGAATTGTCGAAGGAACCGAAAGAGCGTGTGCCGACTGATTGACACCGGTGACACGCGGTTCTCCAACCAATTGATTCTACAGGCACCCGCGGTGACGTTGCAGCGGCGCAGCCCGTGAGTCTGCCGTACGAAGAACAGGACCTCCCCGACGTGTCGCGATTTCTGAACTGGCTCCCCACGCAGATCGATCGCCGCGTGCGCGTCTTCGCCTGGCTCTCGCTGATCGCCCAGATCGTGCTCATCGGCACGGGCGGGCTCGTCCGCCTCACCGCATCCGGTCTCGGATGCCCCACCTGGCCCACCTGCACGGCGGACTCCCTCGTGAACACTCCCGAGATGGGCGTCCACGGGGTGATCGAATTCGGCAACCGCCTGATGACCTTCGTGCTCGTCTTCATCGCGATCGCGATGTTCCTGCTCGTCATCCGCATGCGCGCCGAACGCCGCGACCTCTTCCGGCTCTCCCTGTTCATCGGCCTCGGCATCCCGGCCCAGGGCGTCATCGGCGGCCTCAGCGTCCTGACCGGTCTCAACCCCTACGTCGTCGGCCTGCACTTCGTGGTCTCGATCGTTCTGGTCTGCCTCGCCACGGCACTCGTGCACCGGGTCTACGCCGCTCCGGGCGCCCGGGCTCTCGCCGTCCCGCGGTGGTACGCGATCATCGCCCACATCACCAGCGCCGTCGTGGCGATCACGATCCTGGTCGGCATCATCACCACGGGGTCTGGCCCGCACGCGGGAGACGCGGATGCCCCGCGCAACGGACTCGACCCGGAGGTGCTGCAGCATGTGCACTCCTGGCCCGCCTACGTCACGCTGGCGCTCACCGTGGCCATGCTGATCGCCGTGCTGGTGGCGAAGATCCCCGGCGGCGGGACGGTGTTCCTCCTCCTCGCCGTCGAGGTCGCGCAGATCGTCGTCGGCCTGATCCAGGCACGCACCGGGCTACCGCCCTTCCTTGTCGGCCTGCACATGGTGCTCGCAGCCTGCCTCGCCGCGGCGATGACGAACGTCGTGCTCTCGCTTCGTCGGCCCCAGTCGGCGCCGACGACGGCGACCGCGCACCTCGACGCTCGCGTGAGCGCGTGACGATACCTGCGGACGACGTCTCGACGCACGATGCGAGTGACATTCCCCGGGTCGACGATCGGCTTCGACGGCGCGGCAGCCGGACTTCCGAGCTGTCACGCTCGTAGACTCCCGGCATGACAGCCGGCTCAGTGCCCGCGGACGACAGGCTCGACATCGAGACGATGGCGAGGCATCAGGCTCGTGCGGCCTGCCGCAGGCTCGCCGACACCCCGTACGACAACGGATTCATGCCGCTGTACGCCGATCTCTACCTCGACTCGCGGCCGTACGCGTCCTTCGCCGTCGTCCCCGACGAACGCGCACTCGGGGTGCTGCACCACATCACGAAGCACCTGAACGCAGATGCCATCGCCATCACGAGCGACACCTGGATCGCCGTCGGGCTCGACCCCGAGACGCGGGCGTCCGCCACGATCGAGTCGAGGTTCGAGGTCGGCGACCCGCGGGTGTCCGAGGCCCTCGCCGTCACCGTCGGCTCCCTCGACGACGGCCTGCTCTCGGTGCGCATCCCGTACGCGCGCAGCGTGATGGATGGCCTCGAACTCAGCGAACCCATCATCAGCGGACTCAGTGACGGCGATGAGTTCCACGGCCCGATCAGCGAGGGCCTCGTCGACGCACTCAACGGCGTGGAGGATGAGGCTGCGGCATCCGTTCGCGACCGGATCATGGCTCCGACGGATGTCGAGGTCGCGATGCTGCTCTTCGACCACGAGGGCTGGGGCGGCTTCGACCGGCTCGATCCGGGATGGGCGCGCACCCGATTCGGGGTGAGCAATGTCGACGAGACGAATCCGCTCGCCCTGCTGCTCGCGGCCGCCGTGATCGACT
>JBEVEO010000198.1:0-4130 GCA_040512695.1 Leifsonia sp.
ACGACGGATCGACGCTCGGAGCCATAAGCCGATTCTGACACGGGCTGTCGCACGCATCGGGTCGCCGGCCGCCCGCTGACCCTCCCGCTCGCTGAGGCCCGTCCACCTTTTCGCTCGCTGAGGCCCGCCCACCTTCCCGCTCGCTGAGGCCCGGACGAAGTCCGCGGCCGAAGCGCCCCAGCCTCCGCCCACCCTCGACCCCGTGCCCTACGCTGCTGCCATGAGCCCCATCGTGCGCCGCGTGCTCGCCCCGAACGCCGGGCCGATGACCCTCGACGGCACGAACTCCTACGTGGTCGCAGCCCCGGGCTCGGCATCCGTCATCGTGATCGACCCCGGACCGCACGACGACGCCCACCTCGCCGCCCTCGCATCCTCAGGCCAGGTCGAGCTCATCCTGCTGACCCATCACCATGCCGACCACGCCGACGGCATCGACGCCCTCGTCGCGCTCACCGGAGCCCCCGTCCGCGCCATCGATTCGGCTTTCTGCCGCGACGCCTCGCCGGTGGTCGACGGTGAGCTCATCGACACGGCCGGAGTGCGCCTGCGTGTGCTCGCCACCCCCGGTCACACGGCCGACTCCGCCTGCTTCCAGCTGCTGGGCGATACTGACCACGCCGTCCTCACCGGCGACACGGTGCTCGGTCGCGGCACGAGCATCATCGCCGACCCCGACGGATCCCTCGGCCCCTACCTGCGCACGCTCGAGCGGCTGCAGGCGCTGGGGCCTGTACGCGTGCTGCCCGGCCACGGCCCCGAGCTCGACGACCTGGCCGCCGTCGCCACCGCCTACCTCGCCCACCGGGCAGGCAGGCTCGCCGAGGTGCGCCAAGCGCTCGAGCAGCTGGGCGCCGAGGCCTCGGCCGCTGCCGTCACCGATCTGGTCTATGCCGGAACGGATGCCGCCGTGCGGCCGGCGGCCGAGGCGTCGGTGCGCGCCCAGCTCGCCTATCTGCGCGCCTCCGGCGACTGAGCCGAGCCGCGGCGCGCATCACGATCGCGCATCCAATCCCGCTGTTTCGGGCACCATCTGTCAGAGTCGGAAGGAGCACTGCGTCCATGGGGGTCGGTGGGTGCCCGCTGCAGATCCGAGACCATCGGCGCAGTCTGCGAAGGAGAAGGGGTGGAGTGTGGCTGACGATCGCTCCGGCGGATCACGCGGCCGCGCCCTTCTGGCCTTCCTCGGCCTCAGCATCGCGGTCGGAGTACTCGCCACCGTCGCCGTCACTCCGGCACTGGCCATCGGAGGCCTGGCAGCAGCGAGCAGCATCTCGATGTTCGAGAAGCTTCCTGGCTACCTCGAGATCAACGACCTCGCCGAGAAGACCAACATCTATGCCACGGTCGACAACGGCGCTCCTTACCTGCTGGCCTCGTTCTTCGACCAGGACCGCGAGGAGGTGGAGTGGGAGAACGTCTCGCAGTACGCGAAGGATGCCGCGGTCGCCGGGGAGGATCCGCGCTTCTACGAACACGGCGGCATCGACATCCAGGGCACCCTGCGCGCGGCACTGGTGAGCGTCTCGGGCGGCGACATCCAGGGCGGGTCGTCGATCACCCAGCAGTACGTCAAGAATGTGCGCGTACAGCAGGCCGTCGCCACGGCGAAGACTCCGGAGGAGGAAGATGCCGCCGTCGAGTCCGCAATCAAACAGACCCCCGACCGCAAGCTCAAGGAGATGCGGCTCGCGATCGGCGTCGAGAAGAAGTACACGAAGGACCAGATCCTCCTCGGCTACCTGAACATCGCGTTCTTCGGTGGGCGCGTGTACGGCATCGAGTCGGCTGCCAACTACTACTTCGGCACCAACGCTGCCGAGCTCTCCCTGGAGGAGTCGGCATCGCTGATTGCGATCGTCAACAATCCCGAGAAGTTCCGCCTCGACAAGCCTGACAATGCGAAGAACGGTGCCGAGAACGGCTACGCCAGCACGAAGTCCCGGCGCGACTACATCCTCGACAAAATGCTCGAGTACAGCAAGATCACGCAGAAGGAGCACGACGCAGCCGTGGCGGCGCCCATCGCCCCCGTCATCACCGAACCGAGCACCGGGTGCACGAGTGCGGGCGGTTCCGCCTACTTCTGCGACTACGTCTATTGGACCATCCGGAACAACGAGGCCTTCGGCGCGACCGAGGCTGAGCGGATGAATCTCCTCAAGCGCGGCGGCCTCGACGTCTTCACCACCATCGACCTCAGTCTTCAGGGAGCCGCCGAGAGCGCCATGAGCGAGCTGGTCCCGCGCACGGCGCCCGGTATCGACGTCGGTGCGTCGAGCGTGTCCGTCGAGGTCGGCACCGGACGCGTACTCGAGATGACCCAGAACAAGATGTTCTCCGATGACCCCGAAGTCCTCACCAATCCCGAGTACAGCGCCGTGAACTACAACACCGACGGCGAGTACGGCGGGTCGGCCGGCTTCCAGCCGGGATCGACCTACAAGATCTTCACCCTCGGCGAGTGGATCAAGGAGGGGCACTCGCTCAATGAGTACGTGAACGCCTACCGACGCTCCGACTGGGGCACGTTCAACGACAGCTGCAACGGACCGGTGTCCGACCCGTCGTGGAGCCCGCGCAATGACGAGGGTGGAAGCGGTGGCACGTGGACGGCCCTGTACAACACGCAGAATTCGGAGAACACGGGCTTCGTCGCGATGGCGAAGGAACTCGACCTCTGCGGCATCCGCCAGACCGCCGAGGCCTTCGGCGTGCACCGCGCAGACGGCAACCCGCTGCAACAGGGACCTGCCTCCATCCTCGGTACGAACGAGATCGCCCCCGTCACGATGGCTGCGGCCTTCGCGGCCGTCGCCGCGAACGGCGTCGTGTGCGAACCGATCGTGATCGACAAGGTGCTGCGCCACGGCGAGGAGATCACGGTGCCGTCGGCGAACTGCGCACAGAAGGTCGACCCGAAGATCACCTCGGCCATGGCCTACGCCATGCAGCGGGTCATGAGCAACGGCACGGGCTCGACCTCCGACTACCGCACTGAGCCGCACTCGCCGATGATCGGCAAGACCGGCACCACCGACAACGCCGAGGCCACCTGGATGAGCGGGGCGAGCACCCGCGTCGCCACTACCGTCGGCGTCTACAACGCCAGCGGCCACGTGAACCTCCGCGACACCTACTTCAATGGCACGGAGGCGGCCGTCATCCGGCACGAGATCTGGCCACGCATCATGTCGACGGCCAATGCGAAGTATCCGGGCGGAGAGTTCCCGGAGCCCGACGGCAGCAGCCTCGTCACGGTGACGCGCGATGTTCCTGATGTGCGGGGCAAGTCGATCGCCGAGGCCGAACAGATCATCGAGGATGCCGGTTTCGGCTTCGCCGACGGAGGCTCGAAGGATTCCGAGCTGCCGGCAGGGCAGGTCGTCGGAACCGACCCGTCGGGCACCGCGCCCCGCGGCTCGCTCATCACGGCGTTCACGTCGAATGGCGCGCTCGTCGTCGTGCCGCAGGTCGACTCGGACCCTCAGAGCGCCGCGAAGACGCTCCGCAACGCCGGCTTCACGGTGAAGACCAGCGAGCAGGAGACGACGGACCCCAAAGCCGTCGGGAGGGTGATCTCGATCGACCCGGCACCCGGCACCGCTGTGGCCCCGGGCTCCACCATCATGATCGTGGTGGGGAAGGCGGCGCCGAAACCCGCCCCGACGCCGGAGCCGACGCCGAGCGACGGCTGAGCCCCCACCGGGTGACCTGGCCGATGGCCTCCAGCGCGATGCCCGTCGTCATCTTCGAGGTGCCGTCGTGGCGTTCGACGAAGGTGATCGGCACCTCACGGATGTCGGCGCCGGCCCGTTCCGCACGCCAGGCGACCTCGATCTGGAACGCGTAGCCCGCGCTCTGCAGCCCGTCGAGATCGAGGGAGGCGAGGAACGGCACCCGGAATGCCCGATACCCCGAAGTGATGTCGTGCAGGTGCGAGCGAAGCATCACCCGGGCGTAGGCCGTCGCGCTCCGTGAGATGAGCTTGCGGTACCACGGCCAGTGCACGGTGCGGCCGCCCGGTATCCACCGGGCACCGATCGCCAGGTCGGCGCCATCGGTGATCGCGGCGATGAGCAGCGCGAGTTCCTCGGGCTGATGCGATCCGTCGGCATCCATCTCGACGA
>JBEVEO010000203.1:0-16764 GCA_040512695.1 Leifsonia sp.
GGGGGGGGGGGGGGGGGGGGGGCGGCTGGGCCGCCCCCGCGCCGCCCCCCGGGGGCGCGGCGGCGGAGTGGCGACGCTCCGCTCCGCCGAGGGCGACCCCCGGGGAGATGGTGGCCCCGCGCCGGGCGGGCGCGACGGAGGCGACGAGGGTGAGCACGATGCCCGCCGCCACGGTGATGCCGATGATGCCCCACGGGAGCGAGGGGGCGACGACGGCGTGCACGACGGATCCGAGCATCGACTGCGCTGCGGCCCAGCCGTAGAACACCCCGAGGACGAGGCCGAGCCCGACGGCGGCGACGGTCATCTGCGTACTCTCGGCGAGGATCATCGAGCGCACCTGGCGGCCGGTGAACCCGAGCGCTCGGAGCAGGCCGAGTTCCCGGGTGCGCTGCAGCACGCTGAGCGACAGGTTGTTGACCATGCCGACCGCTGCGATCACCGCGGAGAAGCCCACCAGGCCGGTGAAGATGGCCGTGGTGACGGTGAGCGTCTGGTCGATCGCGGCCAGGGCCATGGGGTCGTCCGCGAACTGCGAGACGATCATGTCACTGTAGCTCTGCATCGCCACGGCGAACATGATGACGAGGGTGACGCCGATGACGAGGCCGATGGTCGCCCGGGAACTGCGATCGGGGAAGCGCACCGCGTTCGCGGCGGCGAGTCTGGCCGGCGGGCGGGCGCCGAGCATCCGCCCGACCAGGGTGAGCACGGGCGGCATGATCAGGTGCGCGCCGACGATGATGCCCGTGAACGAGAGCACTCCCCCGGCGAAGGCGATGAGCAGCCCGAACACCGAGACCAGGCCCACGGCGACGCCCAGGAGGACGAGGCCGATGCCGAGGACGAAGAGCAGGATCGCCAGCACGTTGCGGACGGGGCGACGGATGGACTCCTCCCGCGTGGCCTCGACGGAGGCGCCCGTCGCCGCCAGCGGTGTCACGGTCGTGACGGTGCGGGAGCCGATCCAGGCCGCCGCCCACGTGGTGATGGCGACGACGCCGGCGGGGAGCAGGATGGCCGGGTCGAGGAAGGCGTACTCGAGTGCCGGCAGCCAGCCCTGGGCGATGCCGACGGCCACGGTCACGACGGCGACCAGTACTCCGAGGACCAGCCCGATGCCCGCTCCGATGAGCCCGACGATGAGGCCCTCCGTTGCGACGCT
This sequence comes from Leifsonia sp., assembly GCA_040512695.1. Classification (GTDB taxonomy): domain Bacteria; phylum Actinomycetota; class Actinomycetes; order Actinomycetales; family Microbacteriaceae; genus Orlajensenia. Next base: position 1,166 of record JBEVEO010000203.1, read on the forward strand.
GCGGCGGACCAGCTTCGCCTGGGCGCCGATCAGCCGGAGCAGGGCGATCTCGCGGACGCGGCCGGCGATGATCGTGGAGAACGTGTTGGCCGTCACGATCGCGCCGACGTAGACGGCGATGAGCGTGAAGACGGTGGTCACCACGGAGAGGATGGCGCGGACGGTGCCGGAGCCCTCCGTCATGCCCGAGGAGTCCACGACCGTGGCGATGAGGCCGGTGGCCTCGAGCAGAACGACGCCGAAGGTGGCGCTGAGCGCCGCGACGACCACGCTCGAGACGTGGTCGCGGGGATGCCCGGTGAGGCGGGCCATCCCGGCGCTCACGCTGCGGCCTCCATGCCGAGCATGAGGCGGGAGATCTCCTCGGCGGTGGCGCCGGGACGGTCGTCGACTACGCGGCCGTCGGCGAGGAGGAGGATGCGGTCGGCGTGGCTGGCCGCGATCGGGTCGTGCGTGACCATCGCGATCGACTGACCGTACTCGCGCGCCGCGGTGGCGAGCAGCGCGAGCACCTCGCGTCCGGTGCGGGAGTCGAGGCTGCCCGTCGGTTCGTCCGCGAAGACGAGGTCGGGCCGGGTGGCCAGCGCACGCGCGATGGCGACCCGTTGCTGCTGGCCGCCGGAGAGCTGGTGCGGCCGGTGGGTCAGTCGGCTCTGCAGCCCGAGGGTCTCGTAGAGGCGCTCGATCCACTCGCGTTCCGACGCCGTCGGGCGTCGCCCGTCGAGCTCGAACGGGAGCATGACGTTGCCGCGCACGTCGAGCGTCGGCACCAGGTTGAACGACTGGAACACGAACCCGACGCGGCGACGGCGGAGCAGCGTCAGCTGGCTGTCGCCGAGGTGCGAGATCTCGGTGTCACCGAGCCAGACCTCGCCGGATGTGGGCGAGTCGAGACCGGCCATCACATGCATGAGCGTGGACTTGCCCGATCCGCTCGGCCCCATGATGGCGGTGAACTCGCCGCGACGGATGCCGATCGACACGTCGTCGAGTGCGGTGACCGTCCCGCTTCCCTGGCCGAAGGACTTGGTGAGCTGTGCGACGCGGGCGACGAGCCCGAGGTCTGAGGTCTGGATCTGCATGCCTTCGACGCTACGGGCGGCGGCGGCGACGCGAATCAGGCTGCAGGACGGTTCCGCCTACATCGGAGGGATGACATCAGTCGACGAGGCCGTTCTCATAGGCGAACACGACGAGCTGGACGCGATCGCGCAGGCCGAGCTTCGCGAGGATGCGGGAGATGTGCGTCTTGACCGTGGCTTCGGAGAGGAACTCGCGACCGGCGATCTCCGCATTGCTGAGCCCGCCGGCGGCCAGGACGAAGATCTCGCGCTCCCGAGGCGTGAGATCCGTGAACGCGGCAGGCACCGACTGCTCGGGCGGTGACGACCGGAACTCCTCGAACAGCCGCCGGGTGGCTGACGCCGCGATGACGGCGTTGCCGGCATGCACGGTGCGGATGGCGGCGAGGAGGAACTCCGGCTCGGCGTCTTTGAGCACGAAGCCGCTCGCGCCGGCCCGGATCGCACGCGCGGCGCTCTCGTCGAGGTCGAACGTCGTCAGCACGATGATGCGCGGCACCTCGGCGCCGGGGGCTGGGTCGGCCAGGATCTCCGCGGTCGCGGCGATGCCGTCGAGTTCCGGCATCCGGATGTCCATGAGGATGACGTGGGGCGCGCTCGACTGCGCGAGGAGCACCGCCTCCCGTCCGTTCGCCGCCTCCCCCACGAACTCGAGATCGGCCTGGGACGACACCAGCATGCGGATGCCGGCCCGGAACAGGGCCTGGTCGTCGACGAGGGCGACGCGGATGCGGTCGGTCACGATGCCGCCCCGTCCGTCGCCGGCACCGGGATCGTGGCCACGACGCTGAAGCGCCCCGGATCGTCGGCTACCGGGGAAGCGACGACGCTCCCGCCGGCCAGTGCCGCACGCTCGCGCATGCCGGGAAGGCCGTGGCCGACCGCTGAGCTCCCTGCGCCGGAACGGGCGGTGCCGGCATCGACCGGGTCGACGGCGTTCTCGATCCCGAGTTCCAGTGCACCGTCCGTCCAGGCGAGGTCGAGCAGCACGGGCGAACCGGGGGCACCGTGCCGCAAGGCGTTCGTCAGCGCCTCCTGCACGATGCGGTAGGCGGCGATCTCGTGTCCGGCTCCGAGTGCCCTGCGCTCGCCGGAACGGCGCACGACGATGTGCATGCCGGCGTCGCGCATCTGCTCGACCAGACGGTCGATGTCGTCGAGCACCGGCTGGGGCCCGTCCACCCCGTCATGGCGCAGCTCGGCCAGCAGCAGGCGCACCTCCACGAGGGCTGCACGCGCCGTCGTGGCGATCGTGGCCAGGGCGGAGGACTGCGCCGCCGGATCGACCGCCGCCGCGTACCGCGCTCCGTCGGCCTGGGCGATGACCACGGCGAGCGAATGGGCCACGACGTCGTGCATGTCGCGGGCGATGCGGGTGCGCTCCTGTTCGACGGCGACCTCGTACTGGGCGCGCTCCTGCCGGATGCGGGCCTCCACCCTCGCCGTGCGAGCGTTCCGTGCCGTGCGCACGAGGAGGCCGAGCGTCCAGGACAGGCCGAGGAGGGCGAGCGCGGAGATGCCGAAGAACGCGATGACGAACCAGGTGCGCGACCCGTCGGGCAGCGGTCCGACCGTCCCTCCTTCCGGGCGCAGCGCAGGCTGGACGACAACGAGGTACAGGGTCGCGATGACCGCGCCGAGGCCGGCCGAGGCGAGTCCCACCCAGCGGATCGCCCGCGAACCGTAGGCGGCCGTCGCGTAGAGCACCGCGAGGATCGCGACGTCGGCCGAGCCGGGGTCCGACAGGGTGACCATCTGGATGATCGCGCCGGCCCACGCCACGGCGATGGCGAGGGCCGGGGAGATCCGGCGGATGGCGAGTGCCGCGCAGAGCACGACCAGGGCGATCACGGCGGCCGGCCCCTGGGTCAGCGTGACGGGGAGCGACACGCTGAGGAGGAGACCCGCGGCGACGAGGTCGAAGACGATGCTCCGCGTCGGCAGCGAACGGATGAGACGATCGGACGCCGCAGCCGGAGCCCCGTCGGCCGGGGCGAGTCTCGCAGCTGAGCGCATCAGAACCCGAGTTTGCCGAGCTGCTTCGGGTCGCGCTGCCAGTCCTTCGCGACCTTCACGCGCAGCGAGAGGAACACCTTGGAACCAACGAGCGGTTCGATCTGAGCGCGGGCCCTGGCGCCCACATCCGCGAGGCGACTGCCGGCCTTGCCGATGATGATGCCCTTCTGGCTGTCCCGTTCGACGAAGAGGTTGGCGTAGATCTCGACGAGGTCCTTGTCCTCACGGCGCAGGATGTCGTCGATGGTGACGGCGATCGAGTGCGGGAGCTCGTCGCTGACGCCCTCGAGCGCCGCCTCGCGGATGTACTCGGCGATGCGGTCCTCGAGGCCCTCGTCGGTGACGGCCTCGTCGGGGTAGAGCGGCTGCTCCGACGTGGGGAGGAGCTTCAGGAGCTCGGCCACGAGGATGTCGAGCTGCTCGCCGCTCACGGCCGACAGCGGGATGACGGAGTCCCACTCGCGCAGTTCGCTCACCGCGAGCAGCTGGGCTGCCACCTTCTGCTTGGATGCGACGTCCACCTTGGTCACGATCGCGACCTTCTTGGCCCGGGGGAAATCGTTCAGCTGCTCGTTGATGAACTTGTCGCCGGGACCGATCGGCTCGTCGGCGGGGAAGCACATGCCGATCACGTCGACATCCCCGAGAGTGGTCTGCACGAGCTTGTTGAGCCGCTCGCCGAGGAGGGTGCGCGGACGATGGATGCCCGGAGTGTCGACGAGGATCAGCTGCCCGTTCTCGCGGTGCACGATCCCGCGGATGGCGCGGCGGGTGGTCTGCGGCTTCGAGCTCGTGATGGCGACCTTCTCACCGACGAGCGCGTTCGTCAGCGTCGACTTGCCCACGTTGGGGCGGCCGACGAACGAGACGAATCCCGCGCGGTAGTCGTTGTCAGGCATGGCCTTCTCCTTGCTCGCCCGTCTCCGGTGCGAAAGACGTCTGGACGTCGATGAGCGCCTGGTCGCGCTCCACGATCACTGTACTGATGCGCTTGCGGCGGCCCTCGCTGCGATCGGCCGTCAGCGTGAGGCCGCTCACCGTCGCGGTGGAACCCGGCACGGGGAGACGCCCGAGCGCCTTGGCCAGCAGCCCTCCGACGGAGTCGACGTCGTCGTCGTCGAGCTCGAGGCCGAAGATGTCGCCGAGCTCGTCGACCGGCAGGCGGGCGGCGACGCGGTAGCGTCCACCGCCGAGGTCCTCGATCTCGACGACCTCGCGGTCGTACTCGTCGGAGATGTCGCCCACGAGCTCCTCGATGAGGTCCTCGAGGGTCACGAGACCGGCGATGCCGCCGTACTCGTCGACGACCATCGCGAGGTGGTTCGACTCCGTCTGCATCTGGCGCAGGGTCTCGTCGGCCTTCTTCGACTCCGGCACGAACAGGGCCGGGCGGGCCAGTTCGGCCACGACGATGCCGTCGGCGTCGATCGGCCGCTCGTGGCTGAGCTTGGCGACGTCCCGGAGGTAGAGGATGCCGATGATGTCGTCGACCTCGTCGGCGACGACCGGGATGCGCGAGACGCCGGTGCTGAGGAAGAGGCCCATGGCCTCGCTCAGGTCGGCCGTGCCGTCGATGGTGACCATGTCGGTGCGCGGGATCATGATCTCCCGCACCACGGTGTCGCCGAACGCGAAGATCGAGTGGATGAGCTCGCGGTCGTCCTCCTCGAGCACGTCGAGCTCCGTCGCCTCGTCGACCATGCTGAGCAGCTGCTGCTCCGAGGAGAAGGTCACGAGCCTGGCCCGGCCCGGGGTGACCCGGTTGCCGAGCGCGACGAGGGCGTTGGCGATCGGGCCGAGCACCACGCGGATCAGGTGGACGACGGGGGCGGCGAGGCGCAGCACGGTGCGCGCATTCGCCCGGCCGACGCTGCGCGGGCTCGAACCGACGAGCACGAAGGAGATCGCCGTCATGATGAGGGCCGACAGCAGCAGCGCGATCCAGACGTTCTCGATCGTGAAGGCGAAGACCAGGGTGACCAGCACGGCCGACGTGGTCTCCGCGATGATGCGCACGAAGTTGACGGCGTTGACGTGGGCGCCGGTGTCGGCGGCGATGGCGCGCAGCGATCGCTCGGCGCGGGAGCCCTCGGCGAGCTCGGAGACGTCGGCCCGCGAGAGCGAGGAGATCGCCGCGTCGACCGCGGCCATGAGACCACCGAAGGCGACGAGTGCGAACGCCGCGATGATGAAGAACCAGATCATGCCGGTCAGCTGCGACGCTCCTGCAGGGAGAAGCCGACCAGGATGTCGCGCTGGATGCCGAACATCTCCTTCTCCTCATCGGGTTCGGCGTGATCGAACCCGAGCAGGTGCAGGATGCCGTGCGTCGTCAGGAGCTGGAGTTCGTCCGTCAGGCCGTGGCCGGCCGTCTCGGCCTGCGACTGCGCGACCTGGGGGCACAGCACGATGTCGCCGAGCAGGCCGGCCGGCGCCGGGTTGTCCTCCGTGCCCGGTCGCAGCTCGTCCATGGGGAAGCTCAGCACGTCGGTCGGGCCCGGCTCATCCATCCACTGCACGTGCAGCTGCTCCATGGCACCCTCGTCCACCAGCACGATGGCGAGGTCGGCGTCCGGATGCACGTGCAGGGCGTCGAGGGCGTAGACCGCGAGGCGCTGCAGGGCGACCTCGTCGACCTCGACGGCCGACTCGTTGTTGATCTCGATGCTCACGGTGTCCTCACTCGTCCGATCTAGCGGTTGCTGCGCTTGGGCAGGCGATCGTGCGGTGCAGACCCGCGACGCTCGGCGCGGTTGGCGAACTCCGCCGCCTGCTCCCGCTCGAAGCGGGCGGCCTGCTTCTTCTCGTCGAACGCGCTGTAGGCGTCGACGATCCGCCCGACGAGGGTGTGGCGCACCACGTCCTCACTCGTGAGCCTGGCGAAGTGGATCTCGTCGATGTCGTCGAGGATGCGCGTCACGATGCGCAGGCCGGACGCCCCGGCCGGCAGGTCGACCTGCGTGATGTCGCCCGTCACCACCATCTTCGAGCCGAAGCCCAGGCGGGTGAGGAACATCTTCATCTGCTCCGGTGTGGTGTTCTGCGCCTCGTCGAGGATGACGAACGAGTCGTTGAGGGTGCGTCCGCGCATGTAGGCGAGCGGAGCGACCTCGACGGTGCCTGCTGCGAGCAGCTTCGGAACCAGCTCGGGGTCCATCATCTCGTTGAGCGCGTCGTAGAGCGGTCGCAGGTACGGATCGATCTTGTCGGTGAGCGTTCCCGGCAGGAAGCCGAGCCGTTCGCCGGCCTCGACGGCCGGGCGGGTCAGGATGATGCGGTTGACCTCCTTGCGCTGGAGGGCCTGCACGGCCTTCGCCATGGCGAGGTAGGTCTTGCCGGTACCGGCCGGGCCGATGCCGAACACGATCGTGTTGTGGTCGATCGCGTCGACGTACTGCTTCTGGCCGAGGGTCTTGGGTCGGATGCTGCGTCCACGCGTCGAGAGGATGGCCTGGCCGAGCACGTCGGACGGGCTCGATGTCGCATCGGCGTCGAGCATCCGCGCCGACGTGGTCACCTCGACCGGGCTCAGGTTCTGACCGTTCCGCACCATCTGCTGCAACTCCTCGATGAGGCGGCGGACCGCCTCGACATCGTCGACCGGGCCACGGAGGGTGACCTCGTTCCCGCGCACGTGCACGTCGACGGAGCGGTACTGCTTCTCGATCGTCGACAGCAGGCGGTCCTGCGGCCCGAGCAGTCGCACCATCGCGATGCCGTCGACGTGCAGCCGTGCTTCGGCGACTGCGAGACCGTCGTCACTCGGATCCAAGCGAACCCTCCTCGAGGCCGCCGGCCAGCACGTGCGCGTGCACGTGGAAGACGGTCTGACCCGCATCCGGACCGGTGTTGAAGACGAGTCGGAAGTCGCCGTTGGACCGTTCGGCGGCGAGGTCGCGTGCCGTGGCGACCATCTCCGCCAGCAGGGCCGGATCGCCGGCGGCCAGCTCGACGACATCGCGGTACTGCTCGGTCTTCGGCGTCACGATGATGTGCACCGGCGCCTGAGGGGCGATGTCCTCGAACGCGATCACGCGATCGGTCTCCGCGACGATCGTCGCCGGGATCTCCCGGGCGGCGATGCGGCTGAAGATGCTCGGTGCGGCGCTCATGGTTCCATCTTAAGGCGTGGCGGCCGTCGATGGCCGTCCTACCAGCGACCCAGCCGGGCGTTCAGGACGGCGATGGCGGCCGGCCCGGCCGTCGACGTGCGGAGAACGGATGCGCCGAGCCGCACGGGCACGGCGCCGGCGTCGCCCAGCGCATCCAGTTCCGACGGCGCGATGCCGCCCTCCGGGCCCACGACGATCACGATGTCCGCGTCGCCGTCATCGAGCTCCACCTCGGTGAGCGCACGCTCCGCCGTGGGCTCCAGCAGCAGCATCCTGGTCGACCCGGCGAGCGTCGCCAGCTGCTTCGTGGTCGCGAGGTGGCGCACCTCGGCCAGCCAGGGCCGGATCGACTGCTTGGTGGCCTCGCGGGCGATCGTCGCCCAGCGATCGCGGCCCTTGACGGCCTTCTGGGCATCCCAGCGGGAGATGGAGCGCGACGCCGCCCACGGAACCACGGCGTCGACACCGAGCTCGGTCGCAGCCTGGACGGCGAGCTCATCGCGATCCCCCTTCGCCAGGGCCTGCACCAGCACGAGCCTCGGCGATGCCGCTTCCACGAACTGCACGGTTCCGACGCTGATGGACAGCTCGGACGGCGATGCCGCCACGACGGCACCCGTCACCACGAGTCCGCGACCGTTGCCGATCGACAGGGTCTCCCCCACGCGGGTGCGTCCAACCGTGACGGCGTGCCGCGCCTCGGCCCCGCCGATCGTGACGGCGTCCCCGACCGTGTCGGGTTCGAGGTCTTCGCTGAGGTAGAGCGAGCTCATGGTCGAGCGGATCAGCCGAGGAAGCGGTCGCGGAGCTTGGCGAACAGGCCCTGCTGGAAGTGCGTCAGCGCGGGCTTCGGCGTCTTGTGCATGGCGGCGAACTGCGTGATCAGCTCGCGCTCCTTGCCGTTCAGCTTCATCGGGGTCACGACCTGCACGCCGATCTTCAGGTCGCCGCGGCCGTTGCCGCGGAGTCGCGTGACCCCGCGGTCCTTGACCGTGATGATCTCAGCGCTCTGAACACCCGGCTTGAGCTCGACCTCGACGTCGCCGTCGAGCGCGTGCACAGTCGTCGTGGATCCGAGGATCGCATCCGTCATCGGCACCTCGATGGTGCAGAGCAGGTCGTCGCCGTTCCGGCTGAACACGTCGTGGTGGCGCACCTTCATCTCGAGGTACAGGTCGCCGTTCGGCCCGCCGGCCGGGCCGGCCTCACCGCTGCCCGGCATCTGCAGGCGCACTCCGGTGTCGACTCCGGCCGGGATGTCGACGGGGACGGTCCGGCGTGCCCGCACGCGTCCCTGGCCCTGGCACGTGACGCAGGGCGATGCGATCACGGTGCCGTAGCCGCGGCAGGTTCCGCAGGGGCTCGACGTCATGACGTTCCCGAGGAGGGAGCGGACCGCGCGCTGGATGCTGCCGGTGCCATGGCAGATGTCGCAGGTGACCGGGTGCGTGCCTGGCTGGCAACACGATCCCTGGCAGGTCTCGCAGACGATGGCGGTGTCGACCTCGATCTCGCGATGGGTGCCGAAGATGATCTCGTCGAGGTCGACCTCGACACGGATGAGGGCGTCCTGCCCGCGCTCACGGCGCGAGCGGGGACCACGACGGCCCGTGCCGCCGCCTCCACCGAAGAAGGTCTCGAAGATGTCGCCGAACCCACCGAAGTCGGCGGCTCCCCCTCCGAATCCGCCCTGCCCGCCCAGGTCGTACTGCTGGCGCTGCTTGGGATCGCTGAGCACGTCGTACGCGTGGGTGACGAGCTTGAACCGCTCGGAGGCGTCCGCGCCGGGGTTCACATCGGGGTGCAGTTCCCGGGCGAGGCGGCGATAGGCCTTCTTGATCTCGTCGGGAGTAGCCTCCCGGGACACGCCGAGTACTTCGTAGTGGTCAGCCACAAGCTGCCGATTCCTTTCCGCCCCCGAACGCCGCAGTCGGCCGCGGGGGATGTTCCTGAATTCTCTCAGCCCTCAGCGAGGAGCTTCGAGAGGTAGCGGGCGACAGCACGCACCGCCGCCATGTTGTTGGAATAGTCCATGCGGGTGGGACCGAGCAGACCCACGCTCGCGAGATCGCCCTGGGCGGCCGAATAGCCGCTGAGGAGGATCGAGGTCTCACCCAGTCCGAACGACGCGTTCTCACGCCCGATGCTCACGGCGACGGCGTTCTGGTCCGCCGCCATCTCGCCGAACAGCTTCAGCAGCACCACCTGCTCCTCGATCGCCTCCATGACGGGGAAGATGCTCCCCGTGAAGTCGCTCTCGGTGCGTACGAGGTTCGCGGCCCCAGCCATCACGAGACGGTCCTGCCGGTGGGCCAGCACCTGCTCCCCCAGCGCCTGGACCACGGCCGAGGTCAGCGTCTGCGCGTCGAGGGGCACCTCGCCGGTCAGGGTCGCGAGACGTTCAGCGGCATCCGTCATCGCAAGACCGCCGAGAGCGCTGTTCAGGCGCACGCGGAGGTCGCCGAGCTGCTGCTCGTCCACGACGCCCTGGTACTCGATCGTGCGCTGCTCGACGCGTCCGTTGTCCGTGATGAGCACGCACAGCAGGCGCGTCTCACTGAGGGCGACGAGCTCGATGTGCCGCACGCGCGCCCGGCTGAGCGACGGGTACTGCACCAGTGCCACCTGGTGGGTGAGCTGCGAGAGCAGTCGAACGGTGCGGGTCAGGACATCGTCGAAATCGGCCGAGGCGGCGAGGAAGGTCTCGATCGCGTGCCGCTGGGCGGCCGACAGCGGCTTCACATCCGTGAGCTGATCGACGAAGAGCCGGTAGCCCTTGTCGGTGGGGATGCGACCGGACGAGGTGTGCGGAGCTGCGATGAGCTCCTCCTCCTCGAGCAGCGCCATGTCGTTCCGGATGGTGGCGGCCGAGACGCCGAACGAGTGCCGCTCGACGATGGCCTTGGAGCCGACGGGCTCACGCGACGCGACGTAGTCGTGCACGATCGCGCGAAGCACGGCGAGCGAGCGTTCCGACACCATTCCCGCTCACCTCCTCGACTGTCCGCGGTTAGCACTCATTGAGACTGAGTGCCAATTCTAACCGGACATCCGCGGTCGGGTCATTGCTCAGGGGTGTTTCACGGCAGTACTTTGGTCTCGGGCGGGCAGCCGCCAGCGCTGCATCCTCCGAACGAGACGTCTGAAAGGCGACACGATCATGACCGACCCGAACGCACAACCGCCGCAGGATCCGAACCTCGGCCAGCCGGCCGGTCCCCCGCCGCCCCCGCAGCAGCCGCAGTACGCCCCGCCGGCGGCCGCGCAGCCGATGACCCAGGCCGAGGACATCCAGTGGGCGTCGTTCGCCCACCTGGGAGGCATCCTCGGGTTCCTGCCGTCGCTCATCATCTGGCTGGTCTTCAAGGATCGCGGGCCGTTCACGAACGTCGAGGCCAAGGAGGCGCTGAACTTCCAGCTCACCCTGCTCGGCGCCTGGCTGATCCTGTGGATCGTCACGACCGTCATCGGGATCGCCACCTTCGGGCTGCTCTTCTTCCTGAACTTCCTCGTCTGGATCCCCTGGATCGTCGGCGTGATCTTCTCGATCATCGCCTACCTGCAGGTCAAGGACGGTCGCGGCTACCGCTACCCGTTCGCGGTCCGCCTCATCAAGTAGAGGCCGCAGCGCCGCTATCGTGAGGACCCGACGCAACACCCGCCTATCACGAGGAGTCTGAATGTCCGACGCAACACCGCCTCCCCCGCCGCAGAACCCCTACCAGGGATCGGCCCAGCTGAGCCCCGCCGACGAGAAGCTGTGGGCGACGCTCATCCACGTCGGAGGGATCCTGTTCTGGATCATCCCCGCGCTGGTCGGCTACCTGGTCCTGAAGGACAAGGGGCCATTCATCCGCGAGCACACCGCCACGGCGCTGAACTTCCAGATCACGCTCGTCATCGCCGAGGTCGTGGGCTGGATCCTCTCGATCATCATCGTCGGCCTGTTCATCGTGCTCGCCGTCTACGTGGTGAAGATCGTCTTCAGCATCATCGCCGCGATCAAGGCGAACGCGGGCGAGCTCTACACCTACCCGCTGGCGATCAAGTTCGTCAGCTGAGGATCGACGTCAGTCGTCGGCGAGCAGTCGCCTGACGACTCCGTCCGCCAGAAGCCGCCCTGTCAGGGTCAGTTCCACTGATCCGGACAGGGCGGCTCTCGCGTCGATGAGACCGTCGGCGATCAGCCCGGCCACGGCGTGACGGCCGTTCACGTGCAGCGAGGACACGGAGATCCCCTCGCGGATGCGGGCGAGCAGCAGCACGCGCTCGATCTCCCGGGTGTCGGCGTCGAGCGTCTCGCGACCGGCCCCCGGCGAGACGCCGGCCAGCACGCGATCGGCGTATGCCGCCGGATGCTTCACGTTCCACCAGCGCACGCCGCCGACGTGGCTGTGCGCTCCGGGTCCGACACCCCACCAGTCGCCGCCCTGCCAGTAGGCCAGGTTGTGCCGTGAGCGGTGCTCGACGCCCCTCGACCAGTTGCTCACCTCGTACCAGTCGAAGCCGGCGTCGGCGAGCATCCGATCCGCCAGTTCGTACATGTCGGCCTGCAGGTCCTCATCGGGTTGAGCGACCTCGCCGCGCTTGATCTGCCTGGCGAGCTTCGTGCCGTCCTCGACGATGAGCGAGTATGCGCTCAGGTGGTCGGGAGCCTGGGCGATCGCGTGCGTGAGGCTCCGCTCCCAGTCGGCGAGGGACTCCCCCGGGGTTCCGTAGATGAGGTCGAGGCTGACGTCGAGCCCGGCATCCCTCGCCCACTGCACGACAAGGGGGATGCGCTCGGGGTCGTGGGTGCGCTCGAGGGTCGCGAGCACGTGCGGGACGGCGGACTGCATGCCGAAGGAGACCCGGGTGAAGCCGGCGGAGGCGAGCGCCGCGAGGTAGGCGGCATCGACCGAGTCCGGGTTGGCCTCCGTCGTGATCTCCGCATCGGAATCGATGCCGAAGGCCGCGCGGACCGCGCCGAGCATCCGCACCAGATCGTCGGCCGGGAGCAGCGTGGGGGTGCCGCCGCCGAAGAACACCGTCGAGGCCCGGCGCGACGGGATGCCCGAGTCTGCGAGAATCCCGGCTCCCGATGCGATCTCGAGCGCGGCCTGCTCGGCGTAGTCGGCCTGGCGCACGCCGCGGATCTCGTCGGAGGTGTACGTGTTGAAGTCGCAGTAGCCGCAGCGCACCCGGCAGAACGGCACGTGGACGTAGACGCCGAAGGTGCGATCGGCCGCCCCATCGGCTGCCGAAGCGGGGAGGAGGCCGTCGGCCGGAGCGGGATCGGCGAGCGGGAGGGCGCTGGGCATCCGCCGGCCTAGGAGGCGGCCGCTGCTGGGTGCAGTGCCCGGAGATAGCGCTTGGTGTAGCGCTTCTGGACGCTGCGCAGCACCGGGGACGCGAGACGGTAGAACGTCGTGCTCGGCCGGGAGAACATGCGGATCGTGAGCCAGACCGAGTCGTCGTCGCGGTGCTCGACCACCCAGGACTCCTCGCCGCTCTCGGGATGTCCGGCCATGGTGCCGTAGGCGAACCCGCTCCGCCCCGGCTCGTCGATGACGTAGATGACGCGCACCGGCGCCGTCACCGGGAACTTCCACAGGTGCAGCGTGAGCCTGGCGGTCATGCCCGCGGTGATGTACGGGCTGCCGTCCGGGCCGTATCGCTCCTCGGCGAGGGGTGACGGCTGGTCGGCGCGCGGCGAGCCGTCTGCATTGAACAGCAGGCCGGCGTACTGCGTCCCGGTGCCTGCACGCACGTCGTCGACCTCGATGCCGCTTCCGCGCTGCACCCCCCACGTCATGAGCGACGACGAGGCGAGAGCGAAGCGTTCCGCACCGCTTCCGAGCCGTACCGAGTGCTCCTCGGCGCGGTAACCGGTCGGCGGATAGGCGAGAAGGTCGGGAGCGAGGGTTCCGCCGATCGCCGCGTAGGTGACCGGCTCTCCGACGAAGGACGAGCGGCGCATCCCTCCAGCCTACAAGCGCCAGCGACCTGCCGCCCGGTCACGCGCCCTGCGGCGGATGGATGAGCAGGTCGACCCGGTCGGCCAGGTAGGCGTCCAACGGGATCGCCGCGTCATCGCCGACGGTCGCGCTCCAGCGCACGACGGCATCGTCCCCGCGGACGAACAGCACTCCGCGGGAGGAGCGCAGCCCGGGGGCATCGAGTTCGATGGGCGAGGCGTCGAAGTTGACCGTCTCACCCTCGGGGAACCGTCCGCGGAACGCGGCATCACGGTAGGCGCGGCGCACCTCGGCGGACTCCGACTGGTACTGCGTCCGTCCGGGCGCCACGGCACGGGTGGTGAGGCCCTCCTGGTACGGGTTGCCCGCCCGGTCCAGCAGGAGCACCCCGAGCCGCCAGACCCGGCCGAGCGGCACCATCACGGCACGACGGGTCACGAGCAGCACCCGACGGGCGGGCACGAACTCGGCGAGGGCCTCGTCACGCGCGCCGGCCGCGGCCAGTCGGCCTGCGGCATCCGTCAGGACGGCGCGGATGCCCGCGACGATGCCGTCACCGCTGTCGTCCACGGGTGGCGCGTCCCGTCGCCTACTTCTTGTCCTTGGTCTCGACATCTCCGGACAGGGCGGCGATGAACGCCTCCTGCGGACCCTCGACGCGGCCCACCATCTTCAAGCGCTTCTTGCCCTCCTTCTGCTTCTCGAGGAGCTTGCGCTTGCGGGTGATGTCACCGCCGTAGCACTTCGCGAGCACGTCCTTGCGCATGGCGCTGATCGACTCGCGGGCGATGATGCGGGCGCCGATGGCGGCCTGGATCGGCACCTCGAACTGCTGACGCGGGATGAGCTTGCGCAGCTTGCCGACCATCATCACGCCGTACGGGTACGCCTTGTCCTTGTGCACGATCGCGCTGAACGCGTCGACCGTCTCGCCCTGCAGCAGGATGTCGACCTTGACGAGGTCGGCCGCAGCCTCGCCGGTGGGCTCGTAGTCGAGCGAGCCGTAGCCGCGGGTCTTGGACTTGAGCTGGTCGAAGAAGTCGAACACGATCTCGGCGAGCGGCAGCGTGTACCGCATCTCGACCCGCTCCTCGGACAGGTAGTCCATGCCGAGCAGGTCGCCGCGCCGGGTCTGGCACAGCTCCATGACCGCGCCGATGAACTCCGCGGGGCACAGGATCGTCGCGCGCACGATCGGCTCGCGGATCTCGCCGACCTTGCCCGCGGGGAACTCGCTGGGGTTCGTCACCGTGACCACGGACTTGTCCTCGAGGGACACCTGGTAGACGACGTTCGGCGCCGTCGAGATGAGGTCCAGGTCGAACTCGCGCTCGAGCCGCTCCCGCACGATCTCGAGGTGCAGCAGGCCGAGGAAGCCGACGCGGAACCCGAAGCCGAGCGCGACGGAGGTCTCCGGCTCGTACACGAGGGCGGCGTCGTTGAGCTTGAGCCGGTCGAGCGCGTCGCGCAGGATCGGGTAGTCGGAGCCGTCGATCGGGTACAGGCCCGAGAAGACCATGGGCCGCGGGTCTTGGACTTGAGCTGGTCGAAGAAGTCGAACACGATCTCGGCGAGCGGCAGCGTGTAGCGCAGCTCGACCCGCTCGGGCGAGAGGTAGTCCATCCCCCGCAGGCTCCCCCGCCGCTGCTGGCAGAGCTCCATGATCGCGCCGACGAACTCGCTCGGGGCGAGGATCGTCGCGCGGACGATCGGCTCGCTGACCTCGCGGATCTTGCCGTCGGGGTACTCGCTCGGGTTGGTCACGTGGACGGACTTGCCGTCGTCGAGCGTGACGTCGTAGACGACGTTGGGCTGCGTCGAGATGAGGTCGAGGCCGAACTCACGCTCGAGGCGCTCACGGACGATCTCGAGGTGCAGCAGGCCGAGGAAGCCGCAGCGGAAGCCGAAGCCGAGCGCCGCCGACGTCTCGGGCTCGTAGACGAGCGCGGCATCGTTGAGCTTGAGCTTGTCGAGGGCCTCGCGCAGGTCGGGGTAGTCGGACCCGTCGATCGGGTAGAGCCCGGAGAAGACCATCGGCTTGGGGTCGCGGTAGCCCGCGAGCGCCGTAGCGGCCGGTTTGGCGGCGTTGGTGACGGTGTCGCCGACGCGCGACTGGCGCACGTCCTTCACGCCCGTGATCAGGTAGCCGACCTCGCCGACGCCCAGGCCCTTGGTCGGCACCGGCTCCGGGGAGATGACGCCGATCTCGAGCAGCTCGTGGGTCGCACGCGTCGACATCATGACGATCTTCTCGCGCGGGTTGAGGTTGCCGTCGACGACGCGGACGTAGGTGACGACGCCACGGTAGGTGTCGTAGACCGAGTCGAAGATCATCGCCCGGGTCGGGGCGTTCGGGTCACCCTTCGGATGCGGGATCAGCTCGACGACCCGGTCGAGCAGCGCCTCCACGCCCGCGCCGGTCTTTCCGCTGA
>JBEVEO010000205.1:0-5511 GCA_040512695.1 Leifsonia sp.
GGGGGGGGGGGGGGGGGCGCGCCCCCCCCTCCGGTGCTGGTCTCAGCCGTCTCAGGCCACGGCGACGAGTCCCCGTGCGGGAGCGGCGGCCGGCCGGGTGTCGGTGACCTCCCCGGTCACGACGATCGGGGTCGAGGGCGCCGAGCCCAGTGCGACGGCCTGCGAGTACGCCCCGACCCTGGCACCGACGATGATGTCGCCGATGGCGAGGGCCGGGAGCAGTGCGTCGGTGCTGAGAACGTCGCGATCGGTTCCGGACGATCCGACGATCACCGACGGGAACAGGCGTTCGGTGTCTCCGAGCACCTCCTGCAGGCCGAACAGGA
This sequence comes from Leifsonia sp., assembly GCA_040512695.1. GTDB lineage: Bacteria > Actinomycetota > Actinomycetes > Actinomycetales > Microbacteriaceae > Orlajensenia. The sequence continues at coordinate 327 of JBEVEO010000205.1, forward strand.
CGGGTTCGGATGCGGAGGCGGCCATCGTGAGCGCACCGTCGACGCCGTCGTCGATGTGCTGCACGACGACGCCGTCGCGGGTGGACTGGCCGATGACCCGCGTGACGTGCAGGGTCGCGGCATCCGCGATGCACCGTCCGGGCTCCGCGATGACGGTGATCGACCCGGCTCGGGGACCGAGCACGCTGCGCAGGACCGAGCCGACCGTGGCGAGCTCGGCCGGAGCACCCCAGCCGCCGCCGAGGTCGAGCATGTCGAGGTGGACGCCCAGGCGGCGCTCGACCTCGTCGATGACGGCGATGGAGCGGCGCACCGCATCGCCGACCTGCTGCGCCGACTGCGCGGCGGATCCGAGGTGCAGCGCGATGCCGCTGGTGTTGATCCCGCGGGAGAGCGCGTAGCGGACGAGGTTGACGACGTTCTCCGGCGCGATCCCCGCTGCGGGGGAAGCGGCGTCACCGGTGGCGATGCGCACCAGGACGCGCAGGTCCTTGGCCAGCCCGACGAACTTGTCGACCTCGGCAGGCGAGTCGACCATGAACGTGCGGATGCCGGCGGCGTAGGAGCGCGCGATGTCGGCCGGCGTCTTGACGGGAAGGGTGAGGATCGCCCCGTCGGCGGGCACGCCGGCCGCCTCGAGCAGGTCCAGTTCCCGCACGGTCGACAGGCTGAACCCGGTGCGGCCCCAGAGGGCGCGGACGATGGACGGGTGCGGCAGAGCCGTGACCGCGTAGTTCAGCCGCACGAACGGCAGCTCGTTCTCGAGCTGGGCCACGCGTGCTCGCGCTCGTGCGGGGTCGATGACGATGAGCGGGGAGCCGTGGCTGGCCACGATCTCCTCGAGCTCGATCGTCGGGGCATAGGTACGGAGGTCCTGGAGGATCTCGGCGCGGACTCGGGGATCCATTGCGCTCTCCTTCTCACTCGGGCCGTCCCGGTCGGGACGGTGGTGGCAGTCATTCGGAACAGAGAGGGGGCGGACCCGTCGGGTTCAGGTCCGCCCCCACTCGTGAACTCTTCCGGCTGCTACATCCGTGTTCGGGTCGAGTTGTATGTGCCTCATGCTGGAGCTGCCGCTGTGCCCGGCGCTCGTTCGCGAGTTCGATTGCCATCCTGCTCCCGTCCGGGGGACACGGCATCGGTGCGCCCCCTACTCCGGCTCTCGGGGCCAGCCCCCATCTTCCGCGCTGTGGCGGGTCGAGCCCGTCGGGCCGGGGGAGAATCGGAGACATGAAGTCTCGGGTGGTGATCGTCGACGATCACGATGTGTTCCGTGATCGGGTGCGCAGACTCCTCGAAGCCGACGGCTTCGAGGTCGTCGGCGACGCCGATTCCGCAACCAGCGGAGTGGCCCTCGTCGAAGCGGAGCATCCCGACCTCGTGCTCCTCGACGTCATGCTCCCCGATGCCATGGGCTTCGACGTGGTCCGATCGCTGCGGGCGCTCGGATCCTTCGCTATCGTTCTCACATCGAGCCGTGATCGGAGCGACTACGGAAGTCGCATCGAGGCGAGCGGCGCCGACGGCTTCATCCCGAAGGACGAGCTCTCCGGAGCCGGCCTCCGCGCGTTCGTCGCCTGAGGGCGGCGGGCGACAACTCAATCAGGCACCACTCGGAACCCGCGCGGATGCGCGCGGTAGAACAGGCTGGACGCTCATGAACGCGGAAACGGTCCCACCCGACGCACCTCGCACCAGGGTCGTCATCGCCGACGACGCCATGCTGCTGCGGACCGGGATCTCCTCGGTGCTCACCGCAGGAGGCTGCGACATCGTCGCCTCCGTCGGCACGGCCACGGAGATGCTCCGGGTCGTCGATGAGAGGGCGGTGGATGCGGTCGTGCTCGACATCCGGATGCCGCCGACGCACACCGACGAGGGCCTCGTCGCGCTCGAAGGCCTGCGGGCGGCCGGTGCGAAGGTCGGGGTGCTCCTGCTGTCGATGTACGCGACCCCCGCGTACGCGATCCGCGCCATGAGCGCCGGCGGCGGCACCGGATACCTGCTCAAGGACCGGGTCGCGGAACCCGACCGCCTCGTCCAGGCGGTCCGCACCGTCGCGGCGGGCGGATCCGTCGTCGACAGCGAGGTCGTCGCACAGCTGGTCGCCCAGAAGGGCAATCCGTCGATCGAGGTCCTGACGCCGCGCGAACGCGACGTGCTGGCGCTGATGGCCGAGGGCAAGTCGAACCAGGGGATCGCATCGACCCTCTTCCTCAGCCTCAAGACCGTCGAGACGCACATCGGCAACATCATGTCGAAGCTCGGCATCGACGAGTCGCCGCAGGACCACCGCCGTGTCCTGGCGGTGCTGCGCCTGCTCGGCCAACCGTGACCCGCACGCAGGTCAGGCGGCTCATCGTCGTCCTGCTCGCGGCGGCGCTCATCATCACGACGGAGGTGATCGGCTACAGCGCGGCGGCCTTCCTGCCGCAGCCGTGGACGCTCACGCGCTCCATCGTGCACACCTTCACCGGCCTGAGCTTCGCCGTGTGCGCCTGGCTCGCCTGGCAGGTGGCCGACTCGCCGGTGCCCGCCAGGCTCATGGTCGTCATCGCGTTCTTCTGGGTGCCGCCGACCTTCATCGCCGCGACCTGGCCGTACGGTGCGATCTGGCCGCTGTTCGAGTCGATCGTCGTGGTCTGGGCCGTGCTGCAGGCATCGCTCGTCGCCGTCTACCCGACGGGACGGCTGACCGGTCGGCTGGAGATCTGGGCGCTCGTCATCGGCGGAGTCGGCGGCCTGATCCGGGTGCTCGCCGTCATCACGATCGCCCCCACCCCGAACCGGGACTGCGACTGCGCACCGAACGCCTACGTCATCTGGCCGAACACCGCCCTGTACGAGGCCATCAACACCGGGTACCGGCTCATCGGCATCGCCCTCATCCTCACCATCATCGTCGTGGTGTCCGTGCGCTGGTCGCGCGGGACGACGCCGGCGCGCACCATCGCCTTCGCCATGCCGATCGCCCTCATCCTCTGGTGCGCCGCGATCGCCTACGAGGTCGTCTCCGAGTCGCTCGGCGTACCGACGTCCGCACTGTTCATCTACCTGGGCAACCTGGCGACGGCGTCGATCCCGATCAGCTTCGTTGCCGGCCTGGTCTACATCCGGAGCCTCCGCGGCCGGGTCAGCGACCTCGTCGTGCTCACCCGCGACGGGGTCGACCGCGACTTCTGGCAGCCCGCGCTCGCCGACACGCTGCGCGACCCGCGCCTGCGGGTGTACTGGTGGGACCCGCGGTCGGGGCGCTACCTGGACTCCGACGGCGAATCCCTCGACACGACCCGGCCCGTTCCGCGCTCCCGCGCGCGGATGGCGATCGACGCGGACGGCGGACGCCTCGGCATCATCGACCACGACGCCGCCCTGACCGACAACCAGGGACTGCTGGATGCCGTCGCGTCGGCCATGAGGCTCTCCGTCGACAACCGGCGCCTGCGCGAGGAGCTCGAGGAGACCCTGCTGGAGGTGCGGCAGTCGCGCGTGCGCATCATCGAGGCCGGCATCATCGCCAGGCGCCGCATCGAACGCGACCTGCACGACGGATCGCAGCAGTCGCTGGTCTCGCTCGCCCTCAGCCTGCGCATGGCTGTCGCCAAGGCGAAGTCCGCCGGAGACGACGCGCTCGCCACCGACCTCGAGGAGGCTCTCGCCCAGCTCACGGACGCGCTGCGGCAGCTCCGCGAACTGGCCAGGGGCATCCACCCGAGCTCACTGACCGTCGGCGGCCTCGGGATGGCGGTCACCGAGCTCGTCGCCCGCTCGCCCGTGCCGATCGACCTCGACGTGTCGGTACCCGAGCGCCTGCCGCCGCTGACCGAGTCGACGGTCTACTTCTTCATCGCCGAGTGCCTGACCAACATCGCGAAATACGCCGAGGCGTCCCGAGGGCGGCTCTCCCTGACGGTGGACGACCTCGGCATGCGCGTCGTCGTGTCCGACGACGGACGCGGAGGAGCCGATCTCGGCGCCGGCACGGGGCTCATCGGCCTCGTCGACCGCATCGAGGCCCTCGGCGGTGTCGTCGTCGTGGAGAGTCCTGCCGGCATGGGCACCACCATCCGGGCGATGATCCCGACGTCCGCGCTCAGCTGAGTCGACCGGCAGACGGTTCCGCCCGGGACGGTTCATGGGCTCCAGCGTGCCGACGGGGCGATGCGGTAGCCGGAGGCCGTCGTGACAAGCGGCGTGCCCTCGTCCCGGTAGTGCGCGAGTGCGCGTTCCTCGTGATCGACCGGCGGATGGCCGCCGGCGCGGATGACGCGCCACCACGGCGCGTCCGATCCGTAGCGCGCCATCACCTGGCCGACGACGCGGGCGCCGCGCGACCCGAGGGTCGCCGCGACGTCGCCGTAGGTCATGACGTGACCGGCCGGGATCGAGTCGACGACCTCGAGCACGGCGGCGACGAAGCCCTCGGCGATCTCCGGCATCCGTCGGCCTGCTGGTCGGACGGGACTCAGAGCTCGAGGGCGCCGATGACGTCGCCGTACTGCGTCTGGTCGACGTCGACGAAGCCGATGCGGTGGAAGAACGCCTCCGGCCCTTCGCTGCCCGGCTCCCACATGACGGTGATGCGGTCGAAGCCGCGCGTCCGAGCCTCCTCGGCGAGTGCGCGTGCGAGGAAGCGGCCGACCCCCTGGCCCTGGGCGTCGGCGTCCACGTTGATGCGCCAGATGCAGGCGCGGAACTCCTCGTGCTCGTTGTCGGGGTCGAAGTTGCCGTGGATGAACCCGACGACGCGGTCATCCAGGCGGGCGACCCGCTGCCATGCGGCGGCCGGATCGATCACCGTGGTCTCTGCGGAGTAGGAGACGGGCGCGATGAACTGCTCCTGGCCGGGCTTGAGGCTCAGGGTGTTCGCTGCGGCGATATTCGACGCGGACAGTTCTTCCAGTGTGATCTCGCCCATAGGGCCAAGGCTATCGTGTGCCGGTGGCCCCGGAAAGTCGGTCGTTGCGCGGACGATGACTCGCCCGCCGAGGCGAAACTGTCTCGATGTCAAGACAGTTGCCTGACTCGGGTAGGATTGTCGGGGCCGATCGGCCCGCATCTTTCGAGGAGAACACCATTGTCCAAGATCAAGGTTGAAGGCACCGTCGTCGAACTCGACGGCGACGAGATGACGCGCATCATCTGGCAGGCCATCAAGGATTCGCTCATCCACCCGTACCTCGAC
>JBEVEO010000216.1:0-8929 GCA_040512695.1 Leifsonia sp.
TGCCCTTGCGGAAGCCGGGGATGTTGATCTCCTCGGCGATGTGGCTGTACGCGTGGGTGATGCTGGGCTTCAGCTCCTCGGGCGTCACCGAGATGGTGAGCTTCGCGCGAGTCGGGCTGAGCTTCTCAACCGAAGTGGTCGGCATGGGGAAGATCTCCTGTAGATGACGGTCTGTGTCGATGCGGTGGTCGGGGCGACAGGATTCGAACCTGCGACTTCCCGCTCCCAAAGCGGGCGCTCTACCAAGCTGAGCTACGCCCCGAGTCATCCGCTCAACTCGTTTCGATTCGACGCAAGGCGCGCGCCATGGCGCACGGAATCGCGGGGAACCTCGAAAAGTCTACTGCACCGAGGTGGGGCGATCCGCCGAAGTCGCCGGGCTCCGCCGAGCCGCGATCCGCCCGTTCCGCGCGGGCTCCGCCTGTGCACGAGCGAGCCCCGAGTCTGTATTACGATGGACGTCGTGCCTGTCGCCGGGCGCTCGGGGATGTAGCTCAATGGTAGAGCCTCAGTCTTCCAAACTGATCACGCGGGTTCGATTCCCGTCATCCCCTCCGAACGGCCCGGACGCTCATCGAGTGTCCGGGCCTTCTGCATCCCTCCCCGCGCCCCCAGTCCGAGTGCGGCGCGCGACACACCCGCGTCCGGGTATGCCCACGCGTCCGGCGCTGGGATAGCGTCGCGCCGTGGAGATCACCGATGCGCTCAGGGTGCTCAGGCTGGAGCCGGGGCCCGTGTACACCGCCCAGCAGGTCCAGGACGCGGCATCCCGCGAACTCGACCGCTACGCCGTCTGGCGCTACCCGGCAGGCTCGCTCGAGCAGTCCCAGGCGGCCGCCTGGCTTCCCACGATCCAGCTCGCGCGCGATCAGGTCCTCCGCACGCTCCCGCCCGTTCCCGCGTCCCGGCGGCGGTTGCCCGGATGGGCGACGGCAGCCATCGTGGTGGCATCCGTCCTCGTCGTCGGGGGCATCGGTGCGGGAATCGTGGTCGCGACGAACGTCGTGGCCGGCGCGATCGGCTCGGCCGTCGAGGCCGGAGAGCTCGACTTCGACGGCGGCACGGGAGCCGGCTCCGGCGACGAGAAGTCCTTCTACTCCGCCGGCGAGACCCTGTTCAGCTTCCCGGCCACCATGGAATGGATCGACTTCGACGACGAGGCGTGCACGGAGTTCGATGGATCCTGCTGGGCGGTCGAGTTCGTCACCCAGGCCGACTGCGAGCACCTCAGCATGGACTACTGGCTCTACGTCGACGAGAGCGATGACGGCGTGATGCTCACGCAGGGTCTCGGCGCCGTCCGGGCCGGCGAGCCGATGCGCACGGGGTTCGGCTCCGACAGTGCGGCGTACGAGCTCGGCGCAGTGGGAGACCTGGTCTGCCTCGACCCCGCGGATACCGCGACCTGACGCGTCCGCTCGTCCGATGTGCGCTACGCGGTGTCGGATGCCGCGACGTAGGATCGACTCGCGCGGGCCGGTGCGCTCCATCCGTTCGAAGGAGCATCCCGTCACCGCCTGGCACCCGATCCTCGCAGCCCTCGAGCCCGATCCGGGTCGCTGGATCCTCATCGACTCGATGGAGCGCGCCTACGGCACGGTCACGATCGTGCGCGTCGATGGCGCGATCCGGTTCCGTGCAGAGTTCCGCGGCGTGCTCATCGGCCACGGCACGACGCTCCGCGGCGCCTGCGAACGTGTGCACGCGGCCTTCATCGCCGAACACGGGCCTGCACCGTTCCAGGGATACCCCGACTTCCGTCCGCGGTGAGCGCATCGCTCCTTGGCAGCGGCGCGCAGGCAGGAGCACAATGTTGGCCATGACGGATTCGTCCGTGCCAGCAGTGCCGCCAGCGGAACCGCCGCCGGTGCCCGTCGCCGTCCGCGTCCAGATCCTCGCGACGGAGCACTGGGGCCTCCTCGCCTCGCGGAGCACGGCCCAGGCCGAGGTCCTGACCAGGATCGCGATCTACTTCACCCTCGTGTCTGCCGGCCTCGTGAGCATCAGCCTCCTCGGCCAGGCCACGGCGTACGCCGCGCCGTTCGCTCCAGCATCGCTCGCGGTCCTCGGCTTCCTCTGGGTCATCGGCATGATCACGCAGCTCAGGGTGATCAACGTCGCCGACGAGGACCTCATGTACGTCCTCGCCATGAACAGGCTCCGCGGCGCCTACGTCGACATCGATCCGGGAGTGCAGAAGTACTTCTTCGCATCCATCCATGACGACGAGGAGGGGATGAGGCAGACGTACGCCTTCCTCCGCCGGCGGGGCGCCAGCCAGGTCGCCGGCAGTTCGATGATCGTCATCATCGTCGTGAACTCGGCCATCCTCGGCCTGTTCGTCGGCGGGCTGATCGCCACTCTGAGCGGACTGAATGCAGTCGCCATCGTGGTGGGCGCCGTCGTCGCCGTCGCTGGGGTCCTGCTCTTCCTGCGGCTCGGCTATCGCGGCTTCCGTCGTTCGCTGAGCTCGTACGAGCCGCTGAAGCGCACCCCGGGCGCGGACTGACGGCACCGGAGGCCGCCGATCGACCGCCGAGGAGTGCGGACGCGGCGCACCTGCGGGCTTACGGTGGTCGGAGAGCACCGCGAACGGGAGGGGCTGCGATGACGATGGAAGCCGAGCCGATCGTGGGCGATGGCCATGCCCAGCAGCGACCGACGTCACTCAATGCGGCAGACGCCGCCCGGCTGGTCGCCCTCCGGCGGATGAAGCGCATCGCGGCCGCCCTGCTGGTGTTCGCCGCGATCGTCTTCGCGGTGTCGTTCGGACTGCAGGACGAGTATCCGGCGTTCGGCTACGTGCGTGCCGCGGCAGAGGGCGCCATGGTCGGCGCGATCGCCGACTGGTTCGCCGTGACCGCCCTGTTCCGCCATCCGTTGGGGCTCCGGATCCCCCACACGGCGATCATCCCGAACCGGAAGGACGAGATCGGCGCGAGCCTCGGCGAGTTCGTCGAGGAGAACTTCCTCTCCGAGGAGGTCGTGCGCGGGAAGCTGGCGACCTTCAGCGTCGCCGACCGCATCGGCATCTGGCTGGCCGAGCCGCGGAATGCGGAACGCGTCAGCGCCGAGGCCGCCGTCGTCGCGCAGGGCATGCTCCGCCTCCTCAGCGACGACGACGTCAAGGACGTCATCGAGAAGCTCGCCAGGCGCCACCTGTTCGAACCGCAGTGGGCGCCGTCGCTGGGGCGGGTCGGCTCGCAGCTCGTGGCGGCCGACCAGCAGCGCGCGGCGATCGACGCGGCGCTCGACGCCACGGAGACCTGGCTCGTCGCGCATCCGGATGCCCTCGGCGACGTGGTCTCCGAGCGCCTGCCCCGGTGGGTTCCCGGGTTCGTCAGCGGGCTCGTCGACGATCGCGCTCACCGGGAGGTGCTGAAGCTGCTCGCCTCGGTCCGTGAGGACCCGCAGCATCCCCTGCGCCTGTCCATCGACCACTACCTGCAGGAGCTCACCGAGCGCCTGCAGCACGACCCGGAGATGATCGAGCGGATCGAGGCCATCAAGGCCGAGTTCCTCGAGAGCCCGCGACTGCGGGAGTTCGCCGACGAACTGTGGAGTTCCGTGAAGGTGAGCCTCTCGGACGCCCTCGCCGATCCGGCCAGCGAGTTGCGCCAGGGCGCGGCATCGGGTCTCACCGAGGTCGGCGCTCGGCTCGCGACCGACCGGGTGCTCGCCGGCAAGGTCGACGCCTGGATCGCGGATGCCGCCACCTATGTGGTGGTCAATTACCGCCACGACCTCGCGGCCGTCATCACCGAGACCGTCGAGCGCTGGGATGCGCGCGAGACGACGGAGAAGATCGAACTGCAGGTCGGCAAGGACCTGCAGTTCATCCGGATCAACGGAACGATCGTCGGCGCCATCGCCGGCGTCGCCATCTACACGGTGGCCTCGGGGATCCACTCCCTGTTCTGAGCGGCTCGCCCGGGCCCGCGGTGTCCGGGCGCGTCGGATGCCCGCCGCGTCCGTACCCGTGCCGCGCGGGGCTCGGATCCGCTGACGCGTGCGCTTCCGCCCTCACCAGGCGCCGTGGTAGCCGTTGCCTCCGCAGCCTCCTCCCCTGTGGTGCCTTCCTGCACTGGACACGTCGTCGATCTTCCACACGTCGCCGCCGAGGGTGACGACGTATGCGGTGTCCCGCTTGAAGTCGACCGACGTGGGCAGGTCGAGCTCATCCGCCACGACCGAGTAGCTGCCGTCGCGGTTGACCTTCAACAGCTCGCCGCTGTCCGGCAGAGCCGGCGAACCCTCGGGGACGGCGCCGGGCGAGTCGCCCTGCGACAGCGCGTAGAGTCCGCAGGCGCCGAACTCGACATCGACGATCAGGCTGTAGCCGGAGGCGACGTCCCGGGGCTGCGGATTCCACAGCCCGAAGGCGACGACCTTGCCGGTGGCCGGCTCGTACGGCACCGGTCCGGCCTCACCCATGAAGACGAGCGGTCCGAGCGTCGCCAGTCCGGTCGGCACGATGTTGCCGAACTGCACGACCTGGCTGATGTCGCCGTTCAGCGACACCTTGAGGACGCGGTTGTGGTGCCCGTCGGTCACGAGGAATCCGCCCCGTGCCGGCTGCATCGCGAACTGCACGCCGCGCGCGATGAAGATGTCGATGTCGGCAGGCGGCGGGTTCGCGATGGACCACGCGCCGATGTCGGCGATGACCGTGTAGCTGTCCGCGTCGTCGACCCGGTAGATCCCGACCGGGTCATTGGTCGTCGCGCCCGGCACGTCATCGCCGACCATCGTCACCAGCACATAGGCGGTGCGGCCGATGAATGCCACGTCGATGGCCCCGCCGATCTGGATGATCGCGGGCGGGAGGCCGGTCACGAGCGGCGACGTCTCCCCCGTCCGCGGATCGATCCTGGTCACCTGGCCGATCGCGCCCTCGGCGACGTACAGGGCACCGTCCGGCCCGATCGTGCCGCCGCTGGCACCCTGCAGTCCGGAGACGAGCAGTGAGGAGGTGGGGCCGTCGCCACCACCACCGTGATCGTGCCCGCCGCCCGGCGTGGTCGCACCGGCCACGGCAGGGGCGAGCAGCGAGGAGAGGACGAGCACCGATGATGCGGCACCCGCGAGCAGCGTTCTTCTGATTCTCATGAGAGTTTCCTCCGGTCGACCTGCGTCGGTACCGGTCGCGCCGTGCGTCACTCTCGCGGCCGGCGATGGGGTTGCGCCGCTCATGACGTGTCAGAACACCGCTGCATGCTCCTTCGTCACCGCAGCTGGCCAACACCTTCCTCCGCCCTCACGGCGAGGTCAAGGGAAGCGGACCGTTTCTCATGAAAGGAGCCGCTGGAGCAGGCGCGGAAGGCTAGGGGCGCTCGGCGGCGAGGCCGCGGTTGATCTGTCTGGCCCACAACGGTCCGCGGTAGAGGAACGCGGTGTAGCCCTGCACGAGCGTCGCACCGGCGGCGAGCCGCTCGGCGACGTCGGCGGCCGTCTCGACCCCGCCGACGGAGATGACGCAGAGCGTGTCCGGCACGACGGCGCGGATGCGACGCAGCACGGCGAGGGAGCGCGCGGCGAGCGGTGCGCCGGAGAGGCCACCGGCTCCGGCCGCCTCGACGACGTCCGCCGCGGTTCTGAGGCCGGTGCGCGAGATCGTGGTGTTCGTCGCGATGATCCCGTCGAGGCCGAGCTCGACGACGAGGGACGCGATCCGGTCGATCTGGTCGTCCTCGAGGTCGGGGGCGATCTTCACCAGCAACGGTGTCGTACCGGCCGCCTTCTTCACGGCGGCGAGCAGGGGCGAGAGCAGCTCGAGCTCCTGGAGGCCGCGGAGGCCCGGCGTGTTCGGAGAGGAGACATTGACGACGAGGTAGTCGGCGAGCGGGGCGAGCAGGCGCGTGGAGGCGAGGTAGTCCTCGGTGGCCTCCTCGACCGGGGTGATCCGGCTCTTGCCGATGTTGACGCCGATGACGGGCCGGTTGCGCCGGCCGCGCAGCGCCGCGAGCCGCGTGCGTGCCGCATCCGCTCCCGCGTTGTTGAAGCCCATGCGGTTGATGACGGCGCGGTCGGAGATCAGGCGGAACAGCCGCGGCCGCGGATTGCCGGGCTGCGCGTGGGCCGTGATGGTACCGACCTCGATGTGGCCGAAGCCGAGTCGCCCGAGCCCGATGACGGCGTGGGCGTTCTTGTCGAATCCCGCGGCGACTCCGAACGGCGTCGGGAACGTGAGGCCGAGGGCGCGCACCGGCTGCGGCCGGGTGGGACGGGTGAACCGAGCGACGATGGGGCCGATGACGGGCCAGCCGAGCATCCGGATGACGACGAAGCCCAGATGGTGGGCGCGCTCGGGATCCATGCGCGCGAAGAAGGTGCGGAAGATGAACGCGTACACGGGCGGCTACTCCTGCGGGCGGGCGGGCAGGCGGCCGTGCTCGTCGCGGAGCTGCTCGATGGCTGACTCGAAGTCGTCGAGCGACTCGAAGGCCTGGTAGACCGACGCGAAGCGCAGGTAGGCGACCTCGTCGAGTTCCCGGAGCGGGGAGAGGATGGCGAGGCCGATGTCGTTGGCCTCGAGCTGCGATGCGCCGGTGGAGCGGATGGTCTCCTCGACCTTCTGGGCGAGCAGCGCCAGGTCGGAGTCCGTCACGGGGCGGCCCTGGCACGCCTTGCGGACACCGGAGACCACCTTCTCGCGGCTGAACGGCTCGACGACTCCGCTGCGCTTGATGACGGAGAGGCTCGCGGTCTCCGTCGTGGAGAACCGTCGACCGCACTCGGGGCATTGGCGGCGGCGACGGATGCTGAGCCCGTCGTCACTCGTGCGGGAATCGATGACGCGGGAGTCGGGGTGACGGCAGAAGGGGCAGAACATCGTGCCTCCAGCCTACCGAATCGCCATGGCCGATCAGGCGCCGTTCACCCGTCCTCCCGGATGGGTGTGGACGGCATCCCGGATGCGGATGGGACGACGGTCAGGCGAAGCGCGCCGTCACGGCGTCGCCGTGGGCGGGGAGCACCTCGGTCGCCGACAGGGCCGCGATCCCCTCGGCGACGCCGGAGAGGCCGTCGCGGGTGTACTCGACGACCTGCTGGGAACGGAGGAAGGTCGCCGCGTTCAGGCCGGCGGCGAAACGCGCCTGCCCGCCGGTCGGGAGCACGTGGTTGGAGCCGGCCGCGTAGTCGCCGAGGCTGACGGGCGAGTACGGTCCCAGGAAGATGGCGCCGGCGTTCTCGATCCTGGCGAGCACGGCCTCCGGGTCGGCCGTCTGGATCTCGAGGTGCTCGGGGCCGAAGGCGTTGCTGAACGCAGCCGCCCGCACGAGGTCGTCGACGAGGACCGCGGCGGACTGCGGTCCCGTGAGCGCGGCGGTCACCCGCTCGCGGTGCGTGGTGCCCGCGACCTGCCGCTCGACCTCGGCGGCGACCGCTGCAGCGAACTCCGGCGCATCGGTCACGAGCACGGCCGCGGCGAGCTCGTCGTGCTCGGGCTGGCTGATGTGGTCGGCTGCGACCAGGCGCGCGTCGGCGTCCGCATCCGCGATCACCAGGATGTCGGTCGGTCCGGCCTCGGAGTCGATGCCGGCCTGCCCGCGGATGAGCCGCTTCGCCGCCGCCACGTAGACGTTGCCGGGCCCCGTGACGAGCTGCACGGGTTCCAGGCCGATCTCGGGCACGCCGTAGGCGAGCGCGCCGATCGCCCCCGCTCCGCCCATCGCGTAGACCTCGTCGATGCCGAGCAGGCCGGCCGCGGCGAGCACGACGGGGTGCACGCGCGATCCGTGGGCGGACTGCGGTGGCGAGACGAGGGCGATCGAGGTCACGCCGGCCACCTGCGCAGGCACGACGTTCATCACGACGCTCGACGGGTAGACCGCCTTGCCGCCGGGCACGTAGAGCCCGACGCGGGCGATCGGCTGCCAGCGCTGACGGATGCGCGCACCGGGTGCCACCTCCGTGACGACGGCGGGCGGCACCTGTGCGGCACTCGCCAGACGCACCCGTCGGATGGTCTCCTCGAGGGCGCTCCGCACCGCCGGGTCGAGCGCTGCCACGGCGTCGTCGATCTCCTCGGCCGGCACGCGGATCGACGGCGGACGGCCGCCGTCGAAGCGGTCGGCCTGCGCGCGCAGGGCCTCGGCACCGCCGGAGCGGACCGCGGCGATGAGCGCGGCGGCGGCCTCGCTCGCCACCGCGACGTCGACGGCGGCGCGCGGGACCAGTGCGAGGAGCTCGGCCGTCGAGTGGTCGCGGCCGCGGAGATCGATCGTGTGCATCATCCCGGCCAGTTTATTTGCTTGCGTGACGGCGGCGTTTCGGGAATAGCCCGTACGGGTCGATGATTGATGCATTCGTATGACTGAATCGATCCCCGACCCCAACAGCATCACCTTCACGGATGACGCGACGCCGGAAGACCTGCTCTCCTTCAAGCAGGCGTTCCGTCGGCACGCTGCCGGTGTCGCGGTGATCACGGCGACGGGCGTCGACGGTTCGCCGGTCGGCTTCACGGCGACCTCGCTCGCCTCGCTGTCGGCGGTTCCCCCGTTGGCGACGTTCAACATGGCGCGATCGGCGAGCTCCTGGCCGGCGATCGCCGAGACCGACCGCCTCGTGATCCACATGCTGGGGCGCCGCAATCGTGCCCTGGCCCAGAAGTTCTCCGGTCCGGCCGCCGAACGATTCACCGGCGACCACTGGCGACCGGGCCCCCATGGCCTCCCCGTGCTCGACGACGTCACCGCGTGGATGCAGGGACGCATCATCGAGCGCATCCTGGTTCACAACAGCGCCGTGGTGGTCGTTCAGATCGAGTCCGGCGCACTGGGCGCCATCGACGCGCCACTGCTGTACCACGAGCGGTTCTACCACGCGCCGGGAGACGTGCTCTCCGACTGAGCACTCCTCACTTTCCGGGGGTAATCCCCCGCTGCATTCGGGGGCGTGGGGGGGGGCCGGGGGCCCCCCCCCC
>JBEVEO010000236.1:0-19360 GCA_040512695.1 Leifsonia sp.
CCAGACCGGCGAGCACCGGGCGGTGGGCGGAGCCGGAGGCGTCCAGCTGCCGCTTCTGACAGTTGGACGTAACGTTCTACCCCACGGCACCGACGCCGATGAAGAGCCGCTCGGCGATGGCGTTGTTCGTCCGACCCTCCGCCATGAGCTCGAGGACCTCGCGTTCCCGCGGGGTCAGGCTGCCGAGCGGATCGACGCGGCGACCGATGAGCTCGCGCACCACCTGCGGATCGAGCACGGTTCCGCCGGCACTCACGCGTGCGACGGCGTCCTTGAGCTCGTCCAGGGATGCGACCCGGTCCTTGAGCAGATAGCCGACGCCGCCCTCCCCCGCGTTCAGCAGTTCCTGGGCGTATGCACCCTCCACGTACTGGCTGAGGAGGAGCACGCCGACGCCCGGGAGGCTCCGGCGGATCTCGACGGCCGCCCGCACACCCTCATCGCGGAAGGTCGGCGGCATCCGCACATCGAGCACGGCGAGGTCGGGACGGAGGTCGGCGATCTCCGCGAGCAGGGAGTCCGCATCCCCGTACGCCGCCACCGTCTCGAACCCGGCCTCGTCGAACAGGCGCACGAGGCCCTCGCGGAGCAGCACCGAGTCCTCCGCCAGGACCAGCCGGAGCGCACTGTGCTGCGTGGATGCCTGCGAGTCGGTGGTGGTCGTCACCGTCTCAGGATAGGGGGACCTCCGCCGCGGCATCCGGAACGGGGATGTGCACGCCGATCGTCGTCGGACCCCCGGCCGGGCTGTCGATGACGAGCATTCCGCGGAGGCCCTGCACCCGCTCCTCGAGTCCGGCCAGACCGTGGCCCGGGACGGCCATCGCTCCGCCGGTGCCGTCGTCGATCACCCAGAGGTCGAGCCAGGCCCCGGTCGTCGCGGTGGACTCCCGGTAGGCGCAGTGCATCCGGATCCTCGACGCGCCGGAGTGCTTGACGGCGTTCGTGATCAGCTCCGCTGCGATGAAGTACGCGCTCCGCTCGATCTCGCCCGGGAGGCGGATGCCCTGCTCGAGTCGCTGCTCGAGTTGCACGGGGACGGGACTGCGGGTCGCGAGGGAGTCGAGGGCGCTCACGAGACCACGGTCCTGCAGGATCGGCGGAGCGAAGCCACGGGACAGGGCACGCAGCTCCTCGAGGGTGTCGTGCGCCTGCTGCCTGGCCTCGGACAGCATCGACCGTGCGGCCTCCGGGTCGGAGTCGAGCCGGCGCTCGGCGGCGGCGAGATCCATCTGCAGCCGCACGAGACGCTGCTGCGGACCGTCGTGGATGTCGCGCTCGAGGCGGCGGAGCGAGCGGTCCTCCGCCGCGACGGCCGCACCGCGGGATGCGCTGAGGTCGGCGACCTCGCGTCGAAGCTCCTCGGAACTCCACCGGCCGAGCATGCCGATGGCGACGCCCTGGTGCATGAGGGTGAGCGCACGCGTGACGAATGGCAGGGTGATGAGGAAGACCACGCCGAGGATGAACTCGAACACGATCTCCCCTGCCATGGGATCGATCTGCCACGCGTTCCCGGGGAACATCCAGTCGATCACGACGTCATGCAGCCAGAACTGCCGGTCGCCCATCGGGATGTACCGGGCCCAGATCCAGAAGGTGACTCCGCCGAGTCCGATCGACACCCAGGTCACCGTGATCACCCAGCTGACGATGCTGATGATCGGCGCGATGATCATGCCGTGCAGCAGGTACAGCCAGTAGTGGCCGTCGGCGACGGGCGCGAAGACGTACCGACCCCAGAAGCCGGCCCGCGGATCCTGCGGCTGCCACAGCGGTTGCGGGATCTCCCGCCGTCCGGCCCAGCGCAACCGCACCAGTTCGAGGACGCCGAAGCCGCGGGAGACGTAGAGGCTCGCGATCACGATGAAGACGCCGAAGACGAGCACGAGCGTGCCGATGCCCGTCCAGAACAGGGAGGCGATGATCGACAGGCCGATGATGGCGATCGGCATCGTGAGCAGCAGGAATCCGAGCTCCTGCGGCACGCGTCGCCAGAGGCTGCCGTACCCGGAGATCCGCGACGCGCTCGGCTCCGCCGTCGGTGCGGTGATGGTCTCAGTGGTCATGGTGTTCGTCTCCTGATGTCATTGTGACGTGCTGGCCGGGTGGCACGACCACGAACCGGCCCGTCGTCCCGGGATCCTCGTGCCACAGCAGGAGGACGGTCGGGGATGCGGAGGGTTGAGGCATGCCTCCAGCCTCGCGATCGGCGCCGTGGCGTCCCATCCGGTCGGCATCCGAACCCGCGGTGGGGTTATCCCCCGGGCGTCCCGATCAGAGGACGGTGTGGGTGAAGCGACCGCCGAGCAGCGTCGCTGCGACAGGAAGGCTGCGCAACTCGTCCGTCGCCGCCTGCAGCGGATCCGCATCGAGGATCGCGAGGTCGGCCGGCTCGCCCACGGCGACGCTGGTGCGGGCGGAGGCCGCGACGGCCTCCTGCACCGTGATGGCCTGCTCCGGATGCCACGGCGCGCGTCCGTCGCGCGTACGGCCGACGGCGGCGGCGATGCCCACCCACGGGTCGAGGGGCGCGACGGGAGCGTCGGAGCCGAGTGCGAGCACCGCCCCGGAGTCGAGCAGGCTGCGCAGCACGAACGCCCGGTCGGTTCGACCCGCCCAATAGCGGTCGGCGACGTCCCGGTCGTCCATGGCGTGCTCCGGCTGGACGCTGGCCGTGACCCCGAGGGCGGCGAATCGGCTGACATCCGTTCCGCCGAGCAGCTGGGCGTGCTCGATCGAACCGCCGACTCCGAGAGTCTCGAAGGCGTCGAGCGCCAGGGTGTTCGCCTGGTCGCCGATGGCGTGGACGGCCGGACGGAGCCCGGCGTCGCGCGCCGTCTGGAGGAGCGGGACGAGCGCGTCCGGCGGGACGGTGAGGAGCCCGTACGCCTCGTCGCCGGTCAGTCCGGGATAGGGGTCGAAGCAGTAGGCGGTGCGGGTGTTGAGCGACCCGTCCGTGATGATCTTGAACGGTCCGACGCGCAGCAGCCCGTCGGTGCCCTGCACGACGTCGCCGGTGCGGAGACCGGCTGCGATGGCGTCGTCGAGGTGCTGGCGGTAGATCCCGAACTCGACGCGGAGGCTGCGGACCCCACCCCGGATCCTTCGGACCCAGACGTCGGGATTCCAGGTCATCTCCAGATCCACGATGCCGACCACGCCACGCGCGGCCGCGGCCGCTGCCGCCTCCTGAGCCCAGCCGTCGAGCACCGCGTCCGGCACGTCTCCGATGGCCCGGACGACGGCGAAGACGTCGTCCTCGCGCAGCAGCCCGGTGGGGTGGTCGTCGAAGCCGTGGGCGTGGAGGGCTGCCGAGTTCAGCCACGCGCTGTGCAGGTCGCCGCTGACGAGGACGACCGGGGCCGGGCCGGACACCGCGTCGAGCGTCGTGCGGTCCGGCGCGTCCGGCCAGAGTCCGTCGCGGAAGCCGAACCCGACGATGCCGTCCGTGTCGCCGGAGCCGATGCGTTCCGCGACGAGTCGAGCGACCTCCGCCGCCGACCGTGCGGCAGCCAGGTCGAGGCGCCGGGTCGTGAGGGTCCACTGGGTGAAGTGCACGTGGTTGTCCCACAGGCCGGGCACGACGACCCGCCCGTCGAGCTCGACGCGCTCGCCGATGGGTGCCCCCGCCCCAGCCGGTGCGACGGCGGTGATGCGCTCGTCGTCGACCGTGATGTCGACGAGGGAGTCCCGGCCGAGCAGGCGCGCCCCGGCGAGTACCCGCTTCATACGGTCTCACCGCGGGCTCGGCGCATCTCCCGAGCGAGTTCCCGGCTCGAGTACACCGAGCCGTTCTCGAGCTCGTGGATGATGCGGTCGACCGTGGCGGCCGGCCGGTTCTGGCTCATCTTGTCCTTCGCGACGAATCGGTCGACCCGCATCCGGAAGCCGACCGTGCCCGAGACGATCCGCTCGGCGTACGCCGTGTTCTCGATGCTGCGGTGCATCCGGAACGGCTCGGGCATCCGGTCCTCGAAGTGGTCGACGAGCTTCTCGAGCACGAGCAGGTTCTCCGCGTCGGAGAGGATCTCCGGCGTACCGTGCAGGTGGGCGACGACGAAGTTCCAGGTCGGGACGGCGGGCGAGCCGTCGTACCAGCCCGGCGAGATGTAACCGTGGGGACCCTGCACGATCACGAGGATCTCGTGCCGGCCGAGCTCGTGCAGCAGTTCGTCGGGGCGACCGACGTGGCTCTCGATGACGATCCCGTCGGCCGTCTCGTCGAGGACAACGGGATAGTGGGAGGCCACCAGCTCGCCGGCATCCGTCCGGCTCACGATGCTCACCCACGGGTTCTCGCGGATGAGGCGCTTGACGCCGTCATCGCTCGCGAGCGTGAAGCTCGGGTTCTGTCTCATGTCCCACGTCCCTCTCGGATTCTCAGGCCTGGCACGTCGGGCACCAGTACAGCTTGCGGGCGCCCATCTCCTCGAGGACGATGTGCGTCCCGCACACGCGGCATGGCAGCCCTTCGCGCTTGTAGACCCAGTGCCGGTCGGCTCGGTTGGCCATGGCGTTGCGGTACGAGACGCCGTCGAGACCGTCCATCGTCATCATCTGGCCCGTCTCCACCCCGATGCGGAGCAGGTGCACCCAGTCCCGCCACAGACCGCGCACCGTCTCCTCCCGCACCAGCCTGCCCGCCGTGTGCGGATTCACCCGGGCACGGTAGAGCAGCTCGGCCCGGTACACGTTCCCGATCCCGCTCACGATGGACTGGTCCATGAGCAGCAGTCCGATGGGGGTCTGCTTCCTCGCCACGGAGGCGACGAAGCGGTCCTCGGACTCGACGGTGTCGTCGTTGATCGCGTCCGGCCCGAGTGTGGCGATCACCTCGGCGACGCGGGCGGCGTCGACCACCTCGCACGCGGTCGGCCCGCGGAGGTCGGCGCACACCGTGTCCGTGAGCAGGCGGGCGCGCACCTGGCCGACAGGCTCCGGCGGGAAGACGTCGGGCCCCTCGCCCGGCCGCAGCGTGTCCGACTCGGCCATGCGCACCCGGGTGCGCCGGGGAGCTCCGATCGAGTGCAGCGAGTTCTCGCCGGCGGAGTCGAGGATGGTTCCCCGCTGGTTGGTCTGCCCCATCCGTCCGTTCGCCGACGCGATGGTGGCGTCCCACTCGATCTCGCCGGCGAAGTCCCAGGCCCCGTACATGCCGAGGTGCACCCGCAGCCACAGGTCGTTGTCGAACTCGAGGAACATCTGCTTGCCGACGGCGCGGGCATCCGTCATGGTGTGCCCGTCGATGAGGGCGGCGTCCGCGGCGAAACGGCCCTGCGGGCTCGACACCGACACACGCCTGCCGACGAAGTTGCGCGCGAACTGGAGGGTGATGCGATGGACGGAATGGCCCTCGGGCATGCGCGCTACGCCTCGTCGGCCACGTCGACGCCCTTGCCGGCGATGTCGCCGGTCGCCTCGTACTCCGCCAGCTGCGCGATGCGGCGGGCGTGGCGCTCCTCACCCGAGAACGGTTCGGCGATGAAGGCGTCGATGAACGTCGTCGCCTCATCGACCGTGTGCTGCCTGGCACCGATCGAGATGACGTTCGCGTCGTTGTGCTGCCGGGCGAGCAGGGCCGTGCTGAGGTTCCAGACGAGGGCGGCCCGGATGCCGCGGACCTTGTTCGCGGCGATCTGCTCGCCGTTGCCCGATCCGCCGAACACCACGCCGAGCGCCTCGATGCCGGCACGCTGGTCGCGGGCAACGGCGATCGCGGCGTTGATGCAGAAGGCCGGGTAGTCGTCGAGGGCGTCGTAGGCGGTCGGCCCGTGGTCGACGACCTCGTGGCCGGCCTCGGCGAGGTGGGCGGAGAGGTGCTCGCTGAAGTCCAGACCGGCGTGATCGGTGGCGATGTGGATGCGCATGCGCCCAGTCTATTTACGCCGAACGAGGCCCGGCGCGCGCCGGCCGACGGCGCCGGTGCGCACGCAGGGTTCTCCCGGCCCAGCGCCGGTAGAATCCTCGGATGCCCTCCGACCCGTCCCCATCCGTCCCCCCGGCGCTCGATCCGGCCGAGCTCGAGACGGCGCTGCGCGTCATCGCGGCGATCTCCGCCCTCGACGAGGAGTCTCCGGACTTCATCGCCGTGCGCCGTGCGACCGCCAAGATGTTCAAGTCGGTCAAGCTCAATCGTCGGGTCGAGAAGCGTCGCGAGATCGCGGACGCCGATCGCGCCGTGATCGCCGCGACCGCGACGGGCGCACCCACCCGCATCGACGACGAGACCCGCGGTGCCGACCTCGTCAGCGGGACGGACGCCCGCTCGGCCGGCGAGCTGCAGGTCGCGCGCCCCTGCTACATCTGCAAGGAGCGCTACACCCTGGTCGACTCGTTCTACCACCAGCTCTGCCCGAGCTGCGCCGCCATGAGCCACGCCAAGCGCGACGCGCGCACCGACCTCACCGGCAAGCGCGCGCTGCTCACGGGCGGCCGCGCGAAGATCGGCATGTACATCGCGCTCCGCCTCCTGCGCGACGGTGCCCACACGACCATCACGACCCGGTTCCCGCGGGATGCCGCCCGCCGCTTCGCCGCGATGGAGGACTCCGGCGACTGGCTGCACCGGCTCCGGATCGTGGGCATCGACCTGCGCGACCCGGCACAGGTCATCGCCCTGGCCGACTCCGTCGCGGAGCAGGGCCCGCTCGACATCCTCATCAACAACGCCGCCCAGACGGTGCGGCGATCCCCCGGCGCGTACTCCCCGCTGGTCGAGGCCGAGTCGTCGCCCCTCCCGGACGGCCCGCTGCCCGAGCTCGTGAGCTTCGGACACACGAACGATCAGCACCCGCTCGCCCTCGCCGACTCGGTGGCGAGCCATCCCATCCTCTCGTCCGGCCTGTTCACCGGCACGATGACGGCCGACGACCTCACCGCGCTGGCGCTGGCACCGGGATCGAGCTCGCTGGCGAAGCTCGCCGACCGCACGGCCATCGACGCCGGCGGCCTCGTGCCCGACCTGCACCATGCGAACAGCTGGACCGCTCACGTTCAGGATGTCGACCCCCTCGAGATGCTCGAGGTGCAGCTGTGCAACACGACGGCCCCGTTCATCCTGGTGAGCCGGCTGCGCCCCGCGATGGCCGCGACCGATGCCCGCAGGAGCTACATCGTCAACGTGTCGGCGATGGAGGGCGTCTTCGGACGTGGCTACAAGGGACCCGGCCACCCGCACACCAACATGGCGAAGGCCGCGCTCAACATGCTCACCCGCACGAGCGCGAAGGAGATGCTCTCGGACGGCATCCTGATGACCAGCGTCGACACCGGCTGGATCACCGACGAGCGCCCGCATCCGACCAAGGTGCGCCTCGCCGAGGAGGGCTTCCACGCCCCGCTCGACCTCGTCGACGGAGCCGCCAGGGTCTACGACCCCATCGTGCGCGGCGAGGCCGGCGAGGACATCACCGGCGTCTTCCTCAAGGACTACAAGCCCTCCGACTGGTGACCGATCCTGGCTGCGCGCGGCCGCGATCAGGAGTCGCGATGGCCGCGTCGTGTCGATCACCTCGCGCTGATCACGGGGACGGTGGCGACTACGCTGGATGATCGGACACAATCCGTGATTCACCGCTGTAGCCGTAGGAGGCACCGTTGCCAGGAGAGAACCTCACCCGTGTTGAAGCCGCAGAGCGCGCCGGCCTCGTCGCCGTCGACAGCTACGACGTCACCCTCGACCTGACGACGGGCCCCGAGACGTTCCGCAGTGAGACCACGGTGCGCTTCACCGCCACTCCCGGCTCCTCGACGTTCATCGACGCCATCACCCGCACCGTGCACTCGGTCACCCTGAACGGCGTCGCCCTCGATGCAGCGGCCGTGAGCGACGGCGTGCGCATCCAGCTCGACGGCCTCGCCGCCGAGAACGAGCTGACCGTCGTGGCCGACGCGGTCTACACGAACACCGGAGAGGGCCTGCACCGCTTCGTCGATCCCGTCGACGGCGAGGTCTATCTGTACAGCCAGTTCGAGGTTCCCGATTCGCGGCGCATGTTCGCCGTCTTCGAGCAGCCGGACCTCAAGGCCGTCTTCCGCTTCACCGTCACGGCTCCCGCTCACTGGGAGGTCGTCTCCAACTCGCCGACGCCCGAGCCCGTCGCGGTCGATGGCGCCGAGTCGAAGACCTGGTCGTTCGAGCCGACGCACCGCATCTCGAGCTACATCACCGCCCTGGTCGCCGGCCCCTACCACGTGGTGCGGAGCGAGCTCACGAGCCGCGACGGCCGCGTCATCCCACTCGGCATCTTCAGCCGCAAGAGCCTCGCCGAGTACCTCGACGCCGACTACATCTTCGAGAAGACCCGTCAGGGCTTCGCCTACTTCGAGGAGAAGTTCGACTACGCCTACCCCTTCACGAAGTACGACCAGCTCTTCGTCCCCGAGTTCAATGCGGGAGCCATGGAGAACGCGGGAGCGGTGACCTTCACCGAGGTGTACGTCTTCCGGTCCAAGGTGACGGATGCCATCAAGGAGCGTCGCGTCGTCACGATCCTGCACGAGCTCGCCCACATGTGGTTCGGCGACCTCGTCACGATGAAGTGGTGGAACGACCTCTGGCTGAACGAGTCGTTCGCCGAGTGGGCGTCGACCATCGCCACCGCAGAGGCGACGGAGTGGCACGAGGCCTGGACGACGTTCAACTCCATGGAGAAGAGCTGGGCCTACCGTCAGGACCAGCTGCCGTCGACGCACCCGATCGTCGCGACCATCAACGACCTCGAGGACGTGCTGGTCAACTTCGACGGCATCACGTACGCCAAGGGCGGGTCCGTCCTGAAGCAGCTCGTCGCGTGGGTCGGCATCGACGCCTTCTTCACGGGTGTCGCCGCCTACTTCAAGAAGCACCAGTGGGGCAACACGACCCTCGCCGACCTGCTCGCGGAGCTCGAGGTCTCGAGCGGGCGCGACCTGTCGCAGTGGGCGAAGCTGTGGCTCGAGACCGCGGGGGTCAACACCCTCCGGGCCGACATCGAGACGGACGACGCCGGCACCATCACCGGGTTCAGCGTGCTGCAGACCGCGGTCGCCGAGTACCCCACCATCCGCCCGCACCGACTCGCGATCGGCTTCTACGACCTGCAGGACTCCCGCCTCGTGCGCACGCACCGGGTGGAGCTCGATGTCGACGGTGAGCGCACCGAGGTGGCCGAACTCGTCGGTCTCGCCCGGCCCGATCTCGTGCTCCTCAACGACGACGACCTCGCCTACGCGAAGATCCGCCTCGACGACGCCTCGCTCACGGTCGCCCTCGAGCACCTCGACGCCTTCGAGAACCCGCTCGCGCGCTCGCTCGTGTGGGCATCCGTCTGGGATGCGACGCGCGACGCCGAGGTGTCGGCGAGCGACTTCGTGCGTCTCGTGCTCGGCAACATCGCGGCGGAGACCGAGTCGACGACGTTGCGCATCGTGCTGGGGCAGGCGGTGCTGGCTGCGTCCGCCTACACCGACCCGAGCCACCGCCCCGAGACCGTCACGGCTCTCGCCGACACGTTCTGGTCGCTCGCGCAGCAGGCCGAGGCCGGCAGCGACGCGCAGTTCCAGTTCGTCAAGTACTTCGCATCGATCGCCGAGTCCTCGTCGCACATCGGTGAGCTCGAGTCGCTGTTCAACGGCGAGATCGCCCTCGACGGCCTCGACATCGACACCGACCTGGGCTGGGAGCTGCTCATCGCCCTCGTGGCGGCAGGCCGAGCCGGCGAGGGCGAGATCGACGCCCGCCTCGCATCCGACAACACGGCGACCGGTGCCCAGTCGGCCGCGCACGCCCGCGCGGCCATCCCGACGGCCGAGGCGAAGCAGGCGGCGTGGAACTCCCTCATCGACGTGGACACCGCGCCGAACACCATCGTGCGCGTCACCGCGCTGGGCTTCCAGCGCGCCGAGGACACGACCCTTCTCGAGCCGTTCGTGGAGCAGTACTTCGGCATGCTCAACCGGGTGTGGGAGGACCGCGCATACGCGATCGCCGAGAAGCTCGTCGACGGCCTGTACCCGGCGTCGCTCGCGAACCAGGAACTCGTCGACGCGACGCGGGCCTGGCTCGACGCCAACCCCGAGATCCCGGCCCTGCGCCGTCTCGTGATCGAGAACCTCGCCGGTGTCGAGCGGGCTCTCGCCGCGCAGGCACGCGACGCGATCACCGACTAGCAGGACCCAGACCGGCACCACCGACGGAGGCACGCCCATGCCCGCTGCGAACCTGACCCGCATCGAAGCCGAGGAGCGCGCCTCCGTCGTGCGCGTCCACGAGTACATGGTCGCCCTGGACCTGACCAGGGGTCCCACCGTGTTCGGCAGTGAGACGCATGTGCGTTTCACGGCCGTACCCGGCTCTTCGACGTTCATCGAGGCCTCGACGACCGCCATCCACGCCATCGAGCTCAACGGCGTCGCCCTGCCGGACACCGTGAGCGACGGCACCCGCATCCGCCTCGACGGCCTCGCCGCTGAGAACGTGCTGCGCGTGGTCTCCGACGCCGCGTACACGAACACCGGCGAGGGCCTGCACCGCTTCGTCGATCCGGTCGACGACGCCGTGTACCTGTACACGGAGTTCGCCGTCGCCGAGGCCAACCGGGTGTTCGCGGTGTTCGACCAGCCCGACCTCAAGGCCACCTTCCAGTTCACCATCACGGCGCCGAGCGACTGGCAGGTGCTCAGCAACGCCCCGACGCCGCTGCCCGATGCAGGCGTCACCGAGGGGACGGCGGTCTGGGAGTTCGCGCCCGGCCCCGTGATCTCGAGCTACGTGGCCGCGATCATCGCCGGTCCGTACGCCGTCTGGCGCGACGTCGCCGAGCTTCCCGACGGCCGGACCATCCCCCTCGGGCTGTTCACCCGGGCATCGCTCGCGCGATACGCGGAGCCCGAGATCATGTTCGAGACCGTGCGACAGGGCCTCGACTACTACCAGCGCAGCTACGGCGTCGACTTCCCGTACGAGAAGTACGACCAGATCTTCGTCCCGGAGTACAACTGGGGCGCCATGGAGAACGTGGGCGCCGTGACGTTCAACGAGTCCTACCTGTTCCGCTCGAAGGTCTCCGACGCACGCAAGCAGCTCCGGGTGATCGTCATCCTGCACGAGCTGTCGCACATGTGGTTCGGCAACCTCGTCACCATGAAGTGGTGGAACGACCTCTGGCTCAACGAGTCGTTCGCCACCTGGACCTCGATGATCGCCACGGCATCGGTGACCGAGTACACCGATGCCTGGGCGACCTTCACCTCGGTGGAGAAGACCGATGCCGCCAAGCAGGACCAGCTGCCGTCGACGCATCCGATCGTCGCCGAGATCAGGGATCTCGAGGACGTCGAGGTGAACTTCGACGGCATCACCTACGACAAGGGCGCGTCCGTCATCAAGCAGCTCGTCGCCTGGGTCGGCCTCGAGGCCTTCCACACCGGCATCGGACGGTATCTGATGGCGCACGGATCCGGCAACGCGACCCTCCGCGACCTCCTCGACGAACTGGAGGCGTCGAGCGGACGCGACCTCACCGATTGGTCGCGGCTCTGGCTGGAGACCGCAGGGGTCAACACCCTCCGCGCCGACTTCGAGACGGATGGCGACGGAGCGTTCACCTCCTTCGCGGTACTCCAGAGCGCCGTCGCCGACCATCCGACGCTTCGCCCCCACCGCCTCGCGATCGGCCTGTACGAACTGCGCCACTCCGAGTCCGGCTCGACCTCCCTCGAGCGCATCCACCGGGTGGAGATCGATGTGGACGGCTCGCGGACGGAGGTGCCGGAGCTCGTCGGCCTGCATCGCGCCGACCTGGTGCTCCTGAACGACGACGACCTCACGTACGCCAAGATCCGGCTCGACGAGGCATCGCTGGCGACCGCGATCCACCATCTCGGCGACATCGCGGACCCGGTGGCCCGCGCCATCATCTGGGGCTCCGTCTGGGATGCGACGCGCGACGCCGAGGCCGCACCACAGGACTTCGTGCGCCTCGTGCTCGGCAACGTCTCCCACGAGACCCAGTCCACCGCCCGCGCGACGGCGCTCGCCCAGCTCGAGCTCACACTCGAGCGGTACGTCGACCCGGCCTCCTCCGATCAGGTCGCTGCCGAGAGCGGCGATGCCCTCTGGGCCCTCACCGAGCTGGCAGCCGCCGGATCCGATGCCCAGCTGCAGTTCGTCAAGACCTTCGCCCGCATCGCATCGACCCCCGGGCAACTGGACCTCGTTGCCGGCCTGCTCAGCGGGGCCGAACGGCTCGAGGGACTGGAGATCGACACCGACCTGCGCTGGGACCTCGTGACCTCCCTGGCCACCGCCGGACGGGCGGACGACGCCGACATCGATGCCGTGCTCGCGACGGACGACACCGCCAAGGGCCGGCAGTTCGCGGCGACCGCGCGGGCAGCGCGCCCCGATCCCGCGGTGAAGCTCGCAGCCTGGACGGCCGTCGCGACCGACGAGACGCTCTCCAACGACATCGTGCGGGGCATCGCGACGGGCTGGGGCCGGTCGCGACCCGCCGAACTCCTCGCCCCGATGGTCGAGCCGTACTTCGAGCTCCTGCAGCGGGTCTGGGCGGAGCGGAGCTTCACGATGGCCGAGCTCATCGTCACGCGACTGTTCCCAGGCGCGCTCGTCACGCCGGCCGTCGCGGAGGCAGCGCGCGCCTGGCTGGCGGTCAACGACGGTCCGCCCGCGCTCGTCCGCCGCGTCAGCGAGCAGCTCTCCGAGCTCGAGCGAGCGCTCGCAGCGCAGCGGCGCGATGCCATGAACCACTCAGCCGACGCTCAGTAGACTGGCTCCTCTATGAACTGGTGGACTGACTTCTGGGCCGTGTACGACGGCGCGTTCTGGACCGCTTTCTGGGGCAAGACCATCGCGATCGCCATCATCATCGTGCTGGCATTCGTCATCCGCTGGATCCTGCACTTCGTCATCGACCGGGTGGTCAAGCGCATCGTCAGCGGCGCCAAGAAGGGCCAGCTCAGCGACGACACCCAGGCGATCGCGGCGGCGTCACCGCTGGCCGCCGTCCGGGTCGTCCAGCGCACCCGCACCCTCGGCTCGGTGCTCACGAACGTCGTCAACGTGACCATCTTCATCGTGGCCGTGCTCATGATCGTCAACACGATCAGCACGGAGATCCTCGGCTCCTTCGCGCTGCTCACGGCCGCGATCGGCGCCGGCCTCGGCTTCGGCGCACAGAACATCGTGAAGGACGGCCTCAACGGGCTCTTCATGGTGATGGAGGACCAGCTCGGCGTCGGCGACGTCGTCGACACGGGGCCCGCGACCGGAGTGGTGGAGTACGTCGGCATCCGCATCACGCAGATCCGCGACGTGAACGGCACCCTGTGGTTCGTCCGCAACGGCGAGATCCTCCGCGTCGGCAACATGTCGCAGGGCTGGGCCCGCGTCATCATCGACCTGGCCGTACCGTACGAGGCCGATGTCGAAGCCGTGGAGAAGCGCATGCTCGACACCGCCATCGAGTTCGCGTCGAGTCCGAAGTGGCGCAGCCGCATCCTCGAGCGGCCCGAGATCTGGGGCCTCGAATCCATCTCGGCCGAGGCCATCGTGATCCGCCTCGTCATCAAGGTGCGCACGTCGGCGAAGGACGACGTGGCCCGCGAGCTGCGGATGCGTCTCAAGCGCGCGCTCGACGACATGGGTGTCAAGCTGCCGTCCCTCAACAGCATCGTGCTCAGCGGCTTCGACGGCGCTGCGAGCGTCAAGGGCGCGAAGCCGCCCCGCACGAAGCCGCTGCCGACCGTTCCCGCGGCCACGAACACAGCCCCGCGCCTTCCCCGCAAGGCGCGCGCCCCGAAGAAACCGGAAGCCTGATGGACTCCACCACCCCCGACTCCACCCCCGTTCCGGCAGCGGTCCACCTCCGCGACTCGGAGAACGGCACGCCGGTGACCACGACCTTCTACGAGCAGATCGGCGGCCACGCGACGTTCGCGAAGCTCGTCCACGAGTTCTACCGCGGCGTCGCGGGCGACCCCGTGCTGAAGCCGATGTATCCGGAGGAGGACCTCGGTCCGGCCGAGGAACGACTCACCCTCTTCCTCGTGCAGTACTGGGGCGGACCGGGGACCTACAGCGCACAACGCGGCCATCCCCGGTTGCGGATGCGGCACCAGCCGTTCAGGGTGAACCCCGATGCCCGCGACCGATGGCTGGCCCACATGCGCCATGCCGTCGACACGCTCGCGCTTCCTCCCCTCGATGACGCGACCCTGTGGGATTATCTCGAACGCGCGGCCTTCGCGATGGTCAACACCTTCGACGCCTGAGCCGCACCAGCCACGCGGTCCCGGAGCTCGTCGACGGGCCGACCATGACGAAGGAGTCAGCCATGCCGAAGCCCGCTTCGACCACCACGGGGAGCGCGGCCACCCCGGGCACCGAGACCGCCGACGCCATCGTCGTCGGTGCCGGGCTCGCCGGGTTGACGGCCGCTGCGGAGCTCGTGCTCGCCGGCAAGCGGGTGATCCTCGTCGAGCAGGAGCCAGAGGCCTCATTCGGCGGCCAGGCCTGGTGGTCGTTCGGCGGGCTGTTCTTCATCGACTCCCCCGAGCAGCGCCGGATGGGAATCTCCGACTCCCGCGAACTCGCCGGGCAGGACTGGCACGGCTCGGCCGGTTTCGATCGCGAGGAGGACGCATGGGGCCGGCGCTGGGCCGAGGCATACCTCGACTTCGCAGCGGGCGAGAAGCGCGCGTGGCTGCACGAGATGGGCGTGCGGTTCTTCCCCGTCGTCGGCTGGGCTGAGCGCGGCGGCTACGGCGCCATCGGCCCAGGGAACTCCGTGCCCCGCTTCCACATCACGTGGGGAACCGGTCCTGGCGTCGTCGCGCCGTTCGCCGACCGTGTGAAGGCCGGCGAGGCCGCGGGCCTCGTGCGCATCCGTCATCGCCACCGGGTCGACGCGCTCATCGTGCAGGACGGCGCCGTCGTCGGCGTCGAGGGTGCCGTGCTCGCCCCGGACACCGCGGAACGCGGCGCCGCCAGCAATCGCGACGTCGTCGGGGCGTTCCGGTTCGAGGCGCCGGCCGTGATCGTCGCATCCGGCGGCATCGGCGGCAATCACGACCTGGTGCGCGCGCAGTGGCCGACCCGCCTCGGCGAGCCGCCGAAGACGATGCTGTCCGGAGTGCCGGCGCACGTCGACGGCCGGATGCTCGGGATCTCGGAGGCGGCGGGCGCCCATCTCATCAACGGCGACCGCATGTGGCACTACACCGAGGGCATCACCAACTACGCGCCCGTGTGGGACAAGCACGGCATCCGCATCCTCCCCGGCCCGTCCTCGCTCTGGTTCGATGCGGAGGGCAGGCGTCTGCCCGTCCCCCTGTTCCCCGGGTTCGACACGCTCGGCACGCTCGAGCACATCGTCTCGACAGGCCACGACTACAGCTGGTTCGTCCTGACCCAGAAGATCATCGAGAAGGAGTTCGCCCTCTCCGGCAGCGAGCAGAATCCCGACCTCACCGGCAAGGACCTGAAGCTCCTCGCGCAGCGCGTGAAGGCCGGGGCGCCCGGTCCGGTCGAGGCATTCAAGGAGAAGGGAGCCGACTTCGTCGTCGCCGACACCCTTCCCGAGCTGTTCGCGGGCATGAAGAAGCTCTCGCCGGACGTCGAGATCGACTTCCTGCGCATGGAGCGCGAGATCGTGGCCCGCGACCGTGAGATCGACAACGAGTTCACCAAGGACCTGCAGGTCACGGCAGTGCGTGGAGCTCGCACGTACCGTGGCGACAAGCTCATCCGCGTGGCCAAGCCCCACCGCATCCTCGATGCGACGGCCGGACCGCTCATCGCGGTCAAGCTCCACATCCTCACCCGCAAGAGCCTGGGGGGCATGGAGACCGATCTCGACGGTCAGGTGCTCCGCGCCGGCGGCGAGCCGATCCCGGGGCTCTACGCCGCAGGAGAGGCGAGCGGTTTCGGCGGCGGCGGCATCCACGGCTACCGAGCGTTGGAGGGCACGTTCCTCGGTGGATGCCTCTTCAGCGGCCGCCAGGCGGGTCGCGCGGTCGCCAGGCTCTAGCCACTCCACCGGCGGGTGTTCGCTCCGCTCGCGGGCTACTCGACCGGCGGAGGATCAGCCCCGCAGCGACCAGGCCTTGCGGCGGATGAGGACATGCCCGCGCTTGGTGGACAGACGCGTCCACGGACCGGTCTCGAAGATGCCCACCGGGTCGTCCTGGCTGAGGAATCCGAGGCTGAGCCCGGCGAACGCTGCGCCGGCCGGCACATGATCGAGGCCGTCGATGGGCCGACCCCACACCTCGGCGCGCGCCCTGGTGACGAGCTGTTCCCCGGTTCCGGTGGGGACGGCCTCGGCGATCTCGGCGATCCCCGCGTGCGCGACGGACTCGAGCGCCGCGGCATCCGTCGTCCCGAGCGCGTGCCAGCCACCGCGTGGTGGCGAGATGCCCGCCCACGTGACGCTGCCGACCTCGTGCGGCAGGCCGATCTCGGCCGGACCGTCGCCGCCGAGACCGTCCACGCGGGCCAGCCGATCGAGCAGGGAGCGGCTCGGAACCACGGCGTCGAACGCGGTCGACCCCGCCAGGGCGAAGGTCCTGAGGCCGAGCACCGTCGGCGTCTCGTCGAGGAGTCCGCGCGGGTAGAGGATCGCCGTGTAGACGGCGAGGATGCCGGAACCCGCGATCAGGCGCACGGAACCGTCCTCCACACGTGAGGCTCTGGACAGGTATGTGGTGAGATCGCCGACCGACAGGCGGTCCACGAGAAGGAATGACTGGCTCATCTGCCCTCTAAACTACCGAAGAGAGGGCCTCCGTGAGACATCCGGGCGGCCCCCACTCCGGGCGAAGACGAGGTTGGAATGACGAATCCCATCGACGGCCTGCTGGCCACCCTCGACCTGGTCGACACGGGAGCCCGCACCGCCGAGGACATCTTCACCGGTCCGTCGCAGTGGATGCCGCTCGGCCGCGTCTTCGGCGGCCAGGTCCTGGCGCAGTCCGTGATCGCGGGAACGCGCACCGTGCCGGACGACCGGGCAGTGCACTCGATGCACGGCTACTTCCTCCGGCCCGGTGACGTCACCCAGCCCATCACCTTCTCGGTCGACCGGATCCACGACGGTCGATCGTTCTCCACCCGCCGAACGCAGGCCTACCAGAACGGTCTCCCGATCCTGTCGATGATCGCGTCGTTCCAGGATCCGGATGCCGGAGCCGAGCATCAGATCGAGATGCCGACCGGCATTCCCGATCCGGAGTCGCTTCCGACGACAGCCGACGTCCTCGGTCACATCGACCACGACATCGCGCGCTACTGGTCGAGCGAACGGGCCTTCGACGTCCGCCATGTCGAGCCGCCCATCTACCTGTCGGTCGAGGGTGATCGTGTCGCGCACCAGGCGGTCTGGATGAAGGCCCAGGGCCGTCTCCCCGACGACGACAGCCTGCATCGCGCCGCCCTCGCGTACGCGACCGACTACTCGATCCTCGAGTCGTCGATGCGCAGGCACGGCATCGCCTGGGCGACCCGCGGCCTCAAGGTCGCGAGCCTCGACCACGCGATGTGGTGGCACCGCCCGGGTCGTGTGGACGAGTGGATGCTCTACGTGCAGGACTCCCCCAGCGCATCAGGCGGCCGTGGGCTCTCGCGAGGCAGCATCTTCAGCCGTGACGGCGTGCTCATCGCGACGGTCGCCCAGGAGGGCATGATCCGGGTTCCCGACCCGCACTGACACCGCTGGGGCCCCGTCCGGAACGCGATCCGTTCGTTCAGTCCCCCACGGAGACGGCGGACTCGAGCAGCACGCTGTCGGTGTCCATGGATCGGATGTCGACGAGCGTGATCTGCCCGATCGGCACGTCGGTCGAGCCGTCGGCGCGCACGTCGCTGCCCGGCTCGGCCGTCCAGCTCGACACCAGCCGCGACGAGCCGTCGCTGTCGGTGACGTAGAGGCCGTACCGCCCTGCTGCCGCTCCCTGCGGATCCGAACCGCCGTACGCCCCGTCGCGAGCCTGTCGGTCCGCGTAGTGGCAGTGGGTCGACACCGCCGTCCCCCACGGTTCGGGATCGAGTCGTACCTCGGCGCTGAGCGCGGTCTGGCCCGTGGAGGCGAGCTGCACGGTCTCGGCGTCGGGCGGCGGCGTCGTGCTGCCGGATCCGATTCCACCGATCGCGAGCACGGTCGCGGTCGCCGCCGCGGCCAGCACGGCCCCCGCCGCCACGAGCACGCGTCGGGTGGGTCGCGCGGGCCCATGCGGGTTCGCCGGCGCGGCCGGCTGCAGTTCGGGAGACGCGTCCGGCAGGTCGTGCACGTCCACACGCCCGAGCAGGCCGGGCATGCCGGCGAGTTCCGCCACCCCGGCCGCGCAGCGGGGGCAGCCGTCGAGATGGCGTTCGAATGCTCGCCGGTCGCGGGCGCTCAGCGCGCCGAGCACGTAGGCGGCGTCCCAGTCGGCGAAGGCGTCGGTCGCGGGATTCATCGCTCCGTCACCCCCCGTTCCTGCAATGCCAGTCGCAGGGCACGCAGGGCGTAGTGCAGCCGGGACTTGACGGTGCCGGCCGGGATGCCCAGCTCGGCGGCCGCTTCTGCGACCGATCGGCCGCCGTAGTACACGACGAGCAGGACGCGCCGATGGTCGCTGCTCAGCGCCCCGACGGCGTCCTCGATGAGCCAGCGATCGAGTGCGGCATCCGTCTCATCGGCCTGCACGAGTTCCGGCATCGTCTCGACGCCGACCTCCTGCTGGGCGCGCGCGCTGCGCCGGTCGTCGATGACGAGGTTGCGGGTCACCGTGAAGAGCCAGGCGCGAGCCGAGCCCTCGGACTGGTCGAGCACCTCGGGGCGACGCCACGCGCGCAGCATGACCTCCTGCACGATGTCGTCGGCGAGAGCCCGATCCCCGGTCAGCCGCACGACGTAGCGCCAGAGGGCGGGCGCATGCTCGTCCTGGAGCGCTCGCAACTGCTCGGCGCGCGCATCGGCCATGTCCCACCTCCTGTTGATGACACGGAGCAGGGGCGGATCCGGTTCAATCCGACTTTCGGCTGAACGTTCGGCCGGGCTGGCTCGTGTTCTCCTGTAGAACTGCAAAGCTACTCCCGAACGCCACCGAGAGGACCTCCCCGACATGACCGAACCGAAGACGATCACCCGTCGCGCCGCGCTGACCATCAGCGGGGTCGGGATGACCGCCATGGCCCTCGCGGCATGCGCGCCGGGCGGCGAGACGAGCACTCCCGACGGCGCTGCCCCTGAGACCACCGCCCCACAGCAGGAGGCATCGGGCGGAACCACGGAACAGAGTGACCAGGCAGCGTCGGGCGCCGAGGTGGCCAAACTCGCCGACATCCCCGTCGGAGGCAGCATCGACGCCACCCTCGACG
>JBEVEO010000237.1:0-2820 GCA_040512695.1 Leifsonia sp.
TCGGGGTCGACGCGATGCTCGTGGTCACCCCGTACTACGTGAAGCCGAACCGGCGCGGCCTGCGGGCGCACTACGAGGCGGTCGCAGCCGCCACCGACAAGCCCATCATCCTCTACAACATCCCGAGCCGCACGGCGCTCGACATGCCGAACGACGTGCTCGCGGAGCTCGCCCAGATCGACAACGTGCGGGCCGTCAAGCAGGCACGCTACGAGGACCTGGCGCCGGTCGAGGGGCTCGACCTGCTCGCCGGCAACGACGACGTGCTGCCGAAGGTGCTCGACATGGGCGGCACCGGCGGCATCCTGGTGGCCTCGCACCTCGTCGGGCGGGAGATGCGCCGGATGATCGACGAGCCCGACGCGCGCGCCGAGATCCACGACTCGCTCAAGGACCTCTACGAGGCGCTCACGGTCACGACCAACCCGATCCCGGTCAAGGCAGCCCTGAACATGGCCGGGCACGCGGTCGGCGGGCTGCGCTTGCCGCTCGTCGAGGCGGACGAGGAGGAGAAGGCCGTGATCCGCGCCGGGCTCGAGCGCCACAACCTGCTCGCGGCGGTTTGAGCCCACAGGCGCTGCGGATCCTGCCGCTCGGCGGGCTCGGCGAGATCGGGAAGAACATGACCGTCGTCGAGTACGGCGGCCGGATCGTGGTGGTCGACACGGGCCTCATGTTCCCGGCGCCCGACCAGCTCGGAATCGACCTGGTACTGCCGGACTTCACCTACCTACGCGACCGGGCCGACGACATCGACGCGATCGTGCTCACCCACGGCCACGAGGACCATGTCGGCGCGCTGCCGTTCGTGCTGCGCGAGCTCGACCGCGTGCCGACCGTCTACGGCGGCCCGCTGACCGCCGCGATGGTGCGCTCGAAGCTCGACGAGCACCGGCTCAAGGACGCGCCGGTCGAGGACGTGCTGGCCACCCAGACCTTCGAGGCCGGGCCGTTCTCGATCGAGATGGTCAAGATGGCCCACTCGATCCCGGACGCGTTCGCGGTGGCGCTGACATGCGAGCTCGGCACGACGCTGGTCACGGGCGACTACAAGTTCGACCAGACACCCGTGGACGGCGTGCCCGCCGACGTATCCCGTCTCGCCGAGCTCGGCCGCGAGGGGCTTCTGCTCCTCTGCGGCGACTCGACCAACGCCGACCGGCCCGGGATGTCGCCGTCCGAGTCGTCCGTCGGCCCGAAGCTGGAGGAGGTCTTCTCGCGCTGCCGCGGGCGGATCATCGTCACATGCTTCGCGTCGAACATCCACCGTGTGCAGCAGGTGGTCGACGCCGCGGCACAGCAGGGGCGCAAGGTCTCGCTGGTGGGCCGCTCCATGCGAAAGAACATCAACATCGGCCGGATGCTGGGCCACATCGAGGTGCCCGAGGGCCAGCTGGTGGGGGCCCGCGAGATCGAGGATTTCCCGGACCACAAGCTCGTGGTGATCTCCACGGGCAGCCAGGGCGAGCCGCTCTCCGCCTTGCGCCGCATGGCCCACGGGGACCACCCACAGGTGGAGCTACACGACGGCGACACCGTCGTCTTCTCCGCCACGCCGATCCCGGGCAACGAGCGGGCGGTGAACGAGACGATCGACCGCATCTACCGGCTGGGCGCAAACGTGATCACGGCCATGGACGTGCCCGTTCACGCGTCGGGGCACGGCTACGCGGAGGAGCTGAAGCTGATGCTCAACCTCACCCGGCCGCAGTACGTGATGCCGATCCACGGGGACCACCGGCGCCTGCGGCTGCACGGCGAGCTCGCGGAGGCGGTCGGGATACCGGACGGATCGATCTTCCGCGGCGAGAACGGACGGCCGCTCGAGATCGACGCGACGGGGGCGCGCTTCGGCGAGCGCGAGCAGGCCGGGATGATCTTCGTGGACGGCGTCGACGTGGGCGACATCGAGGACGTGGCCCTGCGCGACCGGCGCATGCTGTCGGCCGACGGGATCTTCATCGTCGTCGCCACGATCTCCGAGCAGGACGGCCACTCGGTCGTGCCGCCCGAGGTGATCTTCCGCGGCGTGCCGTTCCTCGAGGAGGACGACGGCTTTGTGGGGGAGCTCCGCGACGCCGTCGAAGAGTCGCTTGTCCGCTCCGCCGACGAGGAGATCAGGGAGATCGACCTGCTCCAGGACCACCTCCACGACGACATCGCCGAGTTCGTCTACGAGCGCCTGCGCCGCCGGCCGATGATCCTGCCTGTGGTCGTGGAGGTGTGACTCAGCCCTGCATCAGGGGACGACCACCGCGTACCCGCTCACGATGCAGTTGTTCGCACCCAGGCTGTCGTCGGTGATGATGTGGGCGGTCACGCTCGCGCCGTCGCCAGCCAGGTATTGGAGCTGGTAGATACGGTCGTCCGCCGCCGTGGGAGTGTCGACGACGTCGAAGTCATCCCCGGCAGTGAAGTCGTCATCGAGATTGTGCGCGAGGTTCGCCGCGGAGTTGTCCATCGGACCGTCGGCGGTCACGGCGTCGTCGGAGATGACCGCTATCTCGCCGCCCGCGACCGTCGTGTGCGCTCGCAGATCCTCGTCGCCTCCGGCGCACGTAACAAGAAGCTGAAGCCCGGCCGCGTCGAGGATGGTTTGACCCGTCACGTTCCCGCTGCGGTGCTTGATCGGCAGCACCCGCACCCCGTTCAGGCTCCCGGCGGTGGTGGCGCTTGCTGCGGTGTCGGCGGCCGCCGCGCTCGGCACCTTTCCGAGCCGGGACTCGTTGACGTCGTCGCCCGTGAGCGTGTTGAGCGCCACGTCGCGGCCCTGGACGGTGCTGTTGCGGATGTCGAGCCCACGTACCTCGTTGTTGCGCA
>JBEVEO010000239.1:0-3135 GCA_040512695.1 Leifsonia sp.
TGCTGTGCTGGTACCACCACCGCACCATCGACAGCTCCGGCTGGCACATCCGCATGATCAACGGCAGCCCACAGATCCAACCCCCACCCGAACTCGGCCCACCCACCTGGCAACCCGCCCACGCATCCCGCACCCGACAAACCGCCGCCCTCACGACGCGACTACGCACCTGAACCTTCCGCCGGCGTGCTGCGCGCAGGCCTCAGCACGCGTCGGTCGCGGCCTCCCGCCGGCCTCGCGAACCAGATCGAATGCCTCAGTCCTCGTCGGGCACGAAGCGGTAGCCCATGCCCGATTCCGTGAGGATGTGCCGCGGATGGGCCGGATCGGCCTCGAGCTTCTTGCGCAGCTGCGACACGTACAGCCGCAGGTAGCCGGTGTCGTTCGTGTACTGCGGTCCCCACACCTCGGTGAGCAGCGTGTTCCGGGTCACGAGCCTGCGCGGGTTCCTGGCCAGCACCTCGAGCATCTTCCACTCGGTCGGCGTGAGACGCACGATCGCAGGCTCGGCGCCATCCGTCTCCCGCAGCACCTGGTGCGCGGCGAGATCCACGGTGACCGGACCGAGGCGCACGACGGGCTCGTCGGCCTGCGTCGGCGTGCGCCGGGTGAGGGCGCGGATGCGGGCGAGCAGTTCGTCGACCGCGAACGGCTTGGTGACGTAGTCGTCGGCACCGGCATCGAGAGCATCCACCTTGTCGGCCGAGTCGGTGCGGCCCGAGACCACGAGGATCGGGACGGCGCTCCAGCCCCGCACCGCCAGGATGACGTCCTGGCCGGTGAGGTGGGGCATGCCGAGATCGAGGACGATGAGATCGGGATGTTGCGATGCAGCGGCGCTGATCGCCTGGCGGCCATCGTGGGCGATCACGACCTCGTAACCGTGGGCGGAGAGGGTGATGCTCAGCGCCCTCAGGATCTGAGGGTCGTCGTCGGCGATGAGGATCTTCACGCCTCGCCTCTCCTGTCGTTCGTCGTCGGGTCACCGGTGACGGCCGGGAGGCTGATCACCATGGTGAGGCCACCTCCCGGTGTGCTCTCGGCCTCGAGAGTGCCGCCCATTCCCTCGACGAAGCCCTTGGCGATCGCCAGGCCGAGGCCGATGCCCGTGAGATTGTCCACGTCCCCGAGCCGCTGGAACGGCACGAAGGCATCGTCGCGACGCTCGTCGGGAATACCGGGCCCCCGATCGATGACACGCACCTGTACCCGGCCGCCGAAGGTGCTCGCCGTGATGAGCGGCGGGATGTCGGCGGGGGCGTACCGCAGGGCGTTGGCGACGATGTTGACGATTGCCCGCTGCAGCAGCACGGCATCGGCTATCACGGGTGGGACATCGTCGGCGAGGTCGAGCTCGACACTGCCGGGGGCGAGCTGCAGCTCATCGAGGACCGGAGGGATGATGTCGTCGATGTCGACAGGGCGGAGGCTGACGGCCAGCACCCCTGCCTGCACGCGGGAGACGTCCAGCAGGTTCGTCACGAGGGCGGCGAGGGCGACGAGCGACTCCTCCGCGGTGTCGAGCAGGGCGGCCCGATCCGCTTCATCGAGACGGATGCCGGCGGAGCGCAGACTCGTGACCGCAGCCGTCGCCGAGGCCAGCGGTCGCCGCAGGTCGTGGCCCACCGCGGCGAGGAGCGCGCTGCGAACGCGGTCGGCCGCGGCGAGCGGGCCGACCTCCTGCGCCGCGGCGGCGAGCCTGGTGTGCTCGAGCGCTGCATCGATCTGGGCGGCGATCGCAGCAAGGAGCCGTCGGTCGGAGGCGTCGATGTCGCGGCCGGACAGCTCGAGCCTCGCGGAGCCGGAGAGGGGCATGACGGTCGTGTGCTCGGCGTCGGCCGGCTCTCCGTCGGCGTAGAGCACGGTATCGCCGTCGAGGAGGCGCACCCCGGTCAGGCCGAACGCCTCGCGGGTGCGCGACACCAGTGCTTGGAGTGCATCGTCGCCGCGCAGCACGTTACCCGCGACGGTCGCCAGGAGCTCCGCCTCGCTCGACTGCCGCCGGGAGAGCCGCGCGAGCTTGGCCGCCTGGTCGACGACGTAACTCACGAGGGCGGCGACCACCATGAACAGGACGAGCGCCAGGAGGTGCAGTGGTTCGCTGATCGTGATGCGGTACAGCGGGGCGACCAGGAAGAAGTCGAGGCTGAGGCCGGAGAGCACGGCGGCGAACATGGCCGGCCAGAAACCGCCGATCAGCGCGACGACCACGACGAGCAGCTGGTAGCTGAGCACGTCGCTCGCCATGGAGGCGTCTGAATGGTTGGCGGAGAGGATCCAGGTCAGCAGGGGCCCGACGATCAGCGCGATGGCGAACCCCCACAGGCGCCGCCGCCTCGTGATGCCACCGGTCAGTCGCGGGAGGGCGAATCGCCCGCCGGCCTGAGCGTGCGTGACGATGTGCACGTCGATGTCCCCGGATTCCCGGACCACCGTCTGCCCGATCCCGGGCCCGGACAAGAGGGCGGAGAGTCGGCTGCGCCTGCTCACGCCGATGACGAGCTGGGTGGCATCCGACGCCTTGGCGAACTCCACGAGGGCGCGCGGCACGTCGTCGCCGACGACCTGGTGGTAGGAGCCGCCGAGCTGCTCCACCAGCGCACGCTGGCGGGCGAGCGATCCGGGATGCGCAGCGCGGAGGCCGTCCTGACTGGTGACGTGCACGGCCAGGAGGGCGCCACCGGCCGATCGGGCGGCGATGCGCGCACCCCGCCGAACGAGGGTCTCACCCTCCGGGCCGCCGGTGAGGGCGACAACGACGCGCTCCCGGGTCTCCCATTTGGCGTCGATGCCCTGTTCGGTGCGATAGCGCTTGAGGGAGCTGTCGACCTCGTCGGCGAGCCAGAGGAGGGCGAGCTCGCGGAGGGCGGTGAGGTTGCCGAGCCGGAAGTAGTTCGACAGCGCGGCGTCGATGCGCTCGGCGGGGTACACGAGCCCTCCGGCGAGCCGGTCGCGCAGCGACTGCGGCGCCAGGTCGACGAGCTCGATCTGGTCGGCGCTGCGCACCACGGCATCCGGGATCGTCTCCTGCTGAGCGATGCCGGTGATCTTCTCGACGACCGCGTTGAGCGACTCGATGTGCTGCACGTTCACGGTCGTGACGACGTCGATCCCGGCATCCCGGATCGCTTCGAC
>JBEVEO010000255.1:0-4245 GCA_040512695.1 Leifsonia sp.
CGTCGAGGGAGTCCTTCGCGGTGAGGAACAACACGGGGGCATCCGGCCGGTCCTCGCGGATGCGGGACAGCACCTGCAGCCCGTCGATGTCGGGGAGCATGATGTCGAGCACGATCGCATCGGGACGGAACTCCCGCGCCACGGAGACGGCCGTACGGCCGTCGGCCGCCGTGCGCACCTCCCAGCCCTCGTAGCGGAGGGCCATCTGCAGCAGGTCGGTGAGGGTGGATTCATCGTCGACGACCAGCACGCGGACGGGCGTGCCATCGGCACGGCGGATGCCGCCGGCGTTCGAACGAGCTGCGGCCTGATCGGTGAAGTCTGTCGTCATGATGCTCTCCAGTATCCGGGCTCGGCTTCGAGTCGCCTATGAGCCGGCAGTGGCGCGCCTGTGAAGTCGTCATAGGAACTCCCAAGGCCCGCCATAGGGCCGGGATAGCCGGCGCTCCTACCGTCGCAGCATCCCCACTGAAGGAGCAGCATGTTTTTCACCTACCTCCGGCGTGAGCTCGCCGGACGGCGCAAGCAGACGGCCATCATCGCCATCGGCATGGGCCTCGCCATCGCGCTCGTCATCATCGTCACGTCGATCTCGTCCGGCGTCAAGAACGCGCAGGCCAC
Organism: Leifsonia sp.; assembly: GCA_040512695.1. GTDB lineage: Bacteria > Actinomycetota > Actinomycetes > Actinomycetales > Microbacteriaceae > Orlajensenia. Next base: position 622 of record JBEVEO010000255.1, read on the forward strand.
CGTGCTCGAGTCCGTGTACGGCGTCGGCACCGACATCACGGTGAGCCAGGCCGCCACCGCTCCCACGGACGACGGAACCGGCGGCCCCGGCCGCTTCCAGTTCGACGCCGGCGCAGGCACGACGACGGACGGCACCACCACGGTGAGCCAGTCCCGGCTCACGACGGGCCCCGGCACGACCACGTTCGACGCGACGGCGCTCGCAGCCGTCACCGACGTCGACAACGTCTCCGCGGCGGCTGCGACCCTGTCGCTGCGCAACGTGACCTTCGACGGCCAGCTCCCCGACTTCTCGCAGGATCAGGCGTCCGGCGCCCAGCAGGCGCCCGGCGGCGACGGGACCGGCGAGCCGCCGGCCGGCGGCCCGGACGGCGCTGGCGGGAGCGCGTTCGACGTGGACTCCTTCACCGTGCTCGGCCTGGATCCGAGCGCGGATGCCATCGGCCCGTTGTCCTCGGTCACCCTGTCGGACGGACGGTCGCTCGAGGCCGCGGATGACGGCACGGCCGTCGCCGTACTCGACGCCGACTACGCCACGAGCTCCGATCTCGCCGTCGGCGGCACCATCGACATCGGGGGCACGTCGTTCGAGATCGTCGGCACCGTCACATCGAACGCGGCGGACTCGGCGAGCGCCTCGAACGTGTACATCCCGCTCGACATGGCGCAGTCCATCTCGGGCGAGACCGACAAGGTGAGCACCATCTACGTGCAGGCGGCATCGTCGACCGACATCGACCAGGTGCAGGCGGACATCGAGACCGCACTGCCGGACACCACGGTCAGCACGCAGGCCGACCTCGCCTCGAGCGTCTCCGGCTCGCTCGCCACCGCATCGACGCTGATCTCCGGCCTCGGCCTCTGGCTCTCGGTCGCCGTGCTCGCAGCGGCCTTCCTGATCGCCATCCTGTTCACCATCTCGGGCGTCACCCGGCGCACCCGCGAGTTCGGCACGCTCAAGGCCATCGGCTGGTCCAACCGCCGGGTGGTCGGCCAGGTGGCGGGCGAGTCGGTCGTCCAGGGTCTCATCGGCGGGGTGATCGGCATGGCCATCGGCCTCGCCGGCATCCTCGTGATCAACATCATCGCCCCGACCCTCTCCGGCGGAGCGGGCGGTACGGGAGCCTTCGCAGCCGGCGGTGGAGCAGGTGGCGCCGCAGGAGGTGCAGCAGGACCCGGCGGCTTCGGAGCAGCGCGCGCCGCCCAGGCCACGACGGAGGTCGTGCTGAACGCGCCCGTCACCGTGAGCGTCATCCTCGTCGCCGTCGGCCTCGCCGCCGTCGGCGGGCTGCTCGCCGGAGCGTTCGGCGGTTGGCGGGCCTCGCGCCTCCGCCCGGCCGAAGCCCTCCGCAGCGTCGCCTGATCCGCATCGACCCAGAAGGAAACCATGTACACGCTCAGCAACGTCAGCAAGACCTACACCCAGTCCAACCGCACCGTGCACGCGCTCACAGCCGTCGACCTGCGCATCGAGTCCGGGCAGATGCTCGCGATCCAGGGACCGACCGGCGGCGGCAAGTCCACCCTGCTCCAGATGCTCGGCGGCCTCGACCGGCCGACGGGCGGCACGATCATGCTCGGGGACGCCGAGCTCTCGAGGATGCCGGACGGCAAGCTCGCCCACGTGCGCGCCAAGGAGCTCGGCTTCGTGTTCCAGGGCTTCAACCTCATCCCCACACTCACCGCGCGGGAGAACGTCGAGACTGCGCTCGAGCCGTTGGGCGTCTCCCGGGAGGAGCGCACGAGACGGGCGGATGCGGCCCTCGCGTCGGTGGGGCTCGCCGATCGCGGCACACACCTGCCGAGCGAGCTGTCGGGCGGGCAGCAGCAGCGTGTCGCCATCGCGCGCGCCCTGGTCAAGGAGCCCGACGTGCTCCTCGCCGACGAGCCGACGGGCAACCTCGACGAGGAGACCCGCGACGAGATCATGGACCTCCTCGAGGGACTGTGGCGCGATCGCGGGCTCACGCTCATCGTCGTGACCCACGACTCGGCCGTCGCGAAGCGGGCGCAGCGCCGCCTGCACATCAAGCAGGGCGCGGTCCGCGAGGTCTAGTCCCCTGCCGCCCGCCGCAACGGCTCAGGACTCGACCGTGATGCCCAGACGTTCGGCGAACAGGGTGGCGAGTTCCGCCACCTGGTCGGGCGTGAGGGTCGCCCCGCGGAGGCCGTCGAGCCCGACGATGTGCCGGAGCTCGACAGCGCGCAGGTCGACGTGGCTGAACTCGGCGCGGGTGACGTCGAGCGTGTTGATGCGTGTTCCGGAGAAGGCGACCCGCGTGGCCTTCACCCCGCCGAGGTCGAGCTCGTCGATCGTGCAGTCGGTGAACTGCACGTCCTGGAGGTGGGCGCCGCGCAGGTTGACGAACCCCAGCTTGCAGTTCGTGAACCGCACGGACTGCCAGCCGGCGTCGTAGAACTCCGCGGAGCCGATGCGGGAGGAGTCGATGCCGACGTCGCGGAGGCGTGAGCGCGCGGCCGTGAGGATGGGAGCGTTCAGTCGCTCGATGGTGGTGTCGAGGAAGGTCGCAGAGCGCAGGTCGGCCTCGTGCGCCGAGACATCCTCGAAGGCGCACTCGGCGAAGGTCGTTCCCGAGAGGTCGAGCCCGTCGAGGTCGGCACCGCTGATGCGCAGGGCGTCGTACGCGGTGTGGGACTCGAACGCGTCGACGTCGGCATCCGAGAGTTCCGGCAGCCGGATGCGATCGAGTCGAGGGGCGGTGGTGAGTGTCTTCTTCGTGGCCATGGCGGGTTCCACTCTGGCACGGTGTGCACCCGCCAGCCGCACAGCGGCCCTACTGGTTCGAGAACGCCGCGTCGAACGACGTCGACGGCCGATCCCACAGCAGCGACCGGATGTACCGCAACGCCTCTGGTGCACCGTGCAGCCGATCCATGCCCGCGTCCTCCCACTCCACGGAGATCGGCCCGGTGTAGCCGATCGCATCCAGCGCCCGGAACGAGTCCTCCCACGGCACGTCGCCGTGCCCGGTGGAGACGAAGTCCCAGCCCCGGCGGGGATCACCCCATGGCAGGTGCGATCCGAGCACGCCCGCGCGCCCGTTCCTCGGCCGCAGCCGGGTGTCCTTGCAGTCCACGTGGTAGATCCGGTCCTGGAAGTCCCAGATGAAGCCGACCGGATCGATGTCCTGCCACATCATGTGCGACGGGTCCCAGTTGAACCCGAACGCCGGTCGCCGGTCGATCGCCTCGAGCGCCCGCACCGACGACCAGTAGTCGTAGGCGATCTCGCTCGGATGCACCTCGTGGGCGAAGCGCACGCCCTCGGCGTCGAACACGTCGAGGATCGGGTTCCAGCGGTTCGCGAAGTCCTCGAATCCTGCATCGATGACGGATGCCGGCACCGGCGGGAACATCGCGACGTAGGGCCAGATCGCCGAGCCGGTGAACCCGACGACGGTGTCGACACCGAGGAAGCGCGCGACCCGGGCCGAGCGCTTCATGTCCTCGGCCGCCCGCGCCCTGACGCCCTCCGGGTCGCCGTCGCCCCAGGGCAGGTGCCTCCCCAGCACACCCGCCCGACCCGTGCGCGGCCGCATCCGGGTGTCCATGCAGTCGTCGTGGTTGATACAGTCGGCGAAGTCGACGATGAATACCACCCGG
>JBEVEO010000275.1:0-2525 GCA_040512695.1 Leifsonia sp.
AACAGCAGGAACGAGTGCAGCAGGTAGATGTACATGGTCGCTCCGCCGAGGGCGGTGAACCACGTGGGCTTCCGCGGCAACAGCATCAGGAACGCTATGGCCAGCACCATCGCGAAGATCATGAGGCCGAGACGGATGCCGCCGGCCCACCACTCCGGATAGCCGATGACGGGATACGGCTCGTCGTAGAGCAGGAAGCGGCGCACCTTCAGGTCGCGGAGCGGCTCGATGAACACCGCGATCGTCACGGCGAGAGCGAGGAACAGGACGAGGGCGCCGGCGCGCCACCGCCAGATGACGCGTGGCGGGAGCGCGAGCCAGCGTCCGGTGATCTGGCGCTGGCGGAGGGCCCAGCCGAAGACGAAGAACGGCAGCAGTCCGATGGTGCGCGACAGGGCGAGCGTCGCGTCGATGGCGGCGAAGTAGCCGGCGAAGACCGAGATGGCCATGGTGATGATGAGCGGGTAGCGGAGGACCGCGAGGTAGGGGAGAAGCACGCGCCAGAGGGCGAGGGCGATGAGGAACCAGAGGGTCCAGCTGGCTGTGGCGTAGTCCAGCACGAACCGGCCGCCGAGCAGCCATCGGATCGTCGTCCAGATGGTCTCGAAGATGACGTAGGGAACGACGATGTCGGTGAGCAGGCGTTTGATCTGCCTGGTGCCCGGCGACGTCGCCTTGGCCATGTAGCCGCTCACGGCCACGAACACCGGCACGTGGAAGGAGTAGATGAAGAGGTAGACGGCGTAGGCGGCATCCGAATCCGCGATCAGCGGCAGGATGCCGTGACCGACGACGACCAGCGCGATGGCGAGCCAGCGGGCGTTGTCCCACAGCGGAACGCGGTGCGGGGCACGCGGCTTCCGGTTCGGGGGAGCAGTCACGGTCATCCGTTCATTCTTGCAGCGTGGGATGCCGCGCAGGGTGCGTCGATGCAGCTGTCAGAATATGAGCATGCAGATGAGGCGAGTGGTTGTCACCGGTGCGAGTTCGGGAATCGGAGCGGCGACGGTTCGCCTGTTCCGCTCCCACGGCTGGGAGGTCGTGGGCGTCGCCCGCCGCGCCGACCGGCTCCAGGCGCTCGCCGCCGAGACCGGGGCCGAGTACGTCGTCGCCGACCTCACGAAGCAGGCCGACGTCGACGCGCTGCGCGATCACCTCGCCGCGACCGGCCCCGTGCACGCTCTCGTCAACAATGCCGGCGGGGCCAAGGGCCTCGACTCCGTCGAGAACGGCGATCCTGACGACTGGGCCTGGATGTTCGAGATCAACGTGCTCGGCGTGCAGCGCGTGACCAGCGCGCTGCTCCCGCTTCTCCGCTCCACCGTCGCGGCCGAGGGCGGCGGGGCGACCATCCTGACGGTGACGTCCATCGCCGGACACGTGGCCTACGTGGGCGGCGGCGGCTACAACGCGGCCAAGTTCGCGGCGCACGCCATGACCGAGGTGCTGCGACTCGAGCTGAACGGCGAGCCCATCCGCGTCATCGAGGTGGCGCCGGGCATGGTCAAGACCGACGAGTTCGCCCTCGTGCGCTTCGGCGGCGACCAGGAGCGAGCGGATGCCGTCTACGCCGGCGTCGAGCACCCGCTGAGCGCTGAGGACGTCGCCGAGACCATCGTCGACGCGGTCGAACGGCCGGCGCACGTCGACCTCGACCTCATCGTCATCAAGCCCGTCGCCCAGTCGGCGCCCCACCTCGTGGCTCGCGGTCCGCTTCACGTCCGCGAGGGCTGAGGGGCGTGGGAGCCTCGACCTCGCGCGGCGTCGGAGAGCGGCATCCGGGAGCCGGAAGGTCGTCAGCATCGAGGTCGGCTGCATCGAGGTCGTCCCGGTCGCGGCGACCCGAGGCGGCCGGCTGGGTCTGGCTCGTCGCCTTCGCCGTGCTCTACGTCGTGGTGCTCCTGCTGTGGTCGGTGCCGCTGTACGTCGATGCTCTGTACGTCGCCGGAAGCGCGCTGTCGTTCGTGCTCTACGGCATCGACAAGCGGGCAGCCGTCGCAGGCAGACGCCGCATCCCCGAGGCGACCTTGCACCTCGTCGCCGTGCTCGGAGGCTGGCCCGGGGCCGTCGTCGCGCAGAGCGTGTTCCGGCACAAGACGCAGAAGAGGAGCTTCAGGCTGCGGTTCTGGGCGACGGTGATCGTGAACGTCATCGCCTTCGTCGTCGTGACCACTCCGCTCGTCTTCGGTCGCTAGTCTCGAGTGCATGACCTTCGATGCGGGCGACGCCGGAACCGACCAGATCGAGCGCGAGGTGCTCACGTGGGATGCGTTCCACCTGGCATCACGCGGACTCGCCGAGGAGATCCTGCGAAGCGGCTTCCAGCCCGAGGTCGTGATCGCCATCGCCCGCGGCGGGCTGCTGCTGGCCGGCTCCATCTCCTACGCGCTCGGCACGAAGAACTGCGGATCGATCAACGTCGAGTTCTACACCGGCGTCGATGAGCGCCTTCCCGAGCCGGTCCTGTCCGGACCGATGCTCGATGCGCCCTCACTCGCGGGCAAGCGCGTGCTGCTCGTCGACGA
>JBEVEO010000005.1:0-8537 GCA_040512695.1 Leifsonia sp.
TTCCGAACCCGGAAGCTAAGCCTCACAGCGCCGATGGTACTGCAGGGGGGACCCTGTGGGAGAGTAGGACACCGCCGGACTTACTTTAGAAAAGGCCACCCCCACGGGTGGCCTTTTCTGCTTAACACAGCAATTCAACAGAGACCCCGCGATAATGGCGGAAGGCTGCGCGACGCATTCGCGCGCCTTGCGCAAGAGAAGGATTTCCCCGTGAGCGACTACCCACCCAGGGACCGTGCCCCGAAGCGCGACGACGATCGGCCGGCGCGTTCCGGGAAGACCGGCGGGGCCGGCGGCGACAAGCCGTGGGAGAAGCGCGATGGCGGTGCGCCGTCGCGCAAGCCGGCCCGCGATGGCGATCGGAAGCCGTACAGCTCGGACCGGAAGCCGTCCACATCCGGCGGGGGATCGAAGCCGTGGGAGAAGCGCGATGGCGCCCCCAGTGGCGAGCGTCGCTCGTACAACTCGGACCGCCCGCAGCACTCCGGTGACCGCAAGCCGTGGGAGAAGCGCGACGGTGCATCCGGCGGTAGTCGTCCTCCGCGCGATGGCGACCGGAAGCCGTACAACTCGGATCGCGGTGGCTCGAAGCCGTGGGAGAAGCGCGACGACCAGGGTGGCCAGAAGCTCTGGACCCGGTCGGGTGCACCCGCTCGCGGTGATCGCGGAGCCTACGACGCCGAGGTCGAGCTGACGGAGGAGGAGAAGCGCGCCGAAGAGCTGCGCATGATCCGCCCCCGTCACGACGACCCATGGGTGCCTGCCGATGTGGACCCGTCCGAGCTCGATCGCGTCGCCCGCAACGAACTGAAGACCCTCACCAAGGAGAACGCGGAGTGGGTCGCCAAACACCTCGTCATGGCGGTGCGGCTGATCGATGAGGATCCGGAACTCGCGCACCAGCACGTCATCTCGGCCTCGCGTCGAGCCGGCCGGATCGCCGTCGTCCGCGAGACCCTCGCGATCACCGCCTACGCGACGGGCGACTACGCTCTGGCCCTTCGCGAGCTCCGGACCTTCCGGCGCATCTCCGGCAAGAACGACCAGCTGCCGCTCATGGTCGACAGCGAGCGCGGCGTCGGTCGCCCCGATCGCGCCCTCGAGCTCGGCCGTTCCGTCGACCGGTCGACCCTCGCGCCCGACGTGCAGGTCGCCCTGGCGATCGCGATGTCCGGTGCTCGCCTCGACCTCGGGCAGCTCGACGAGGCCCTCGCCGAGCTCGAGATCGTGCAGCTCGACCCGAACACGGCCTTCTCCTACAGCCCCGACCTGTTCGCGGCCTACGCGGACGTGCTCGAGGACCTCGGTCGCGACGCGGATTCGGCGCTCTGGCGCCAGCGCTCCGAGCGCGCGGCTGCGGCGATCGCCGCTCGCGACGGTGCCGACGACGAGTTCGTCGAGGTGCTCGAGGAGGACCTCGAGTTCGACGACGAGGAAGAGGACGTCGACGGCGAGTACGCCGAGGACCGGTCGCCCGACGAGGAATCGGACAGCGATGTCCACTTCGAAGCGGAAGCCGATGCGGAAGCCGAGGCCGACGCAAAAGCCGAAGCTGAAGCTGAAGCCGAAGCCGACGTCGATGCCAAGGGCGACGCGCTCGATGCTGCGCCGGAGAAGTAGCGGCGTGACGCCGCTCGACGGCGTCGACGTCGTCCTCGCCGATCTCGACGGGGTGGTCTATGCGGGCCCGACGGCCATCCCATACGCCGTCGAGTCGCTGAACGCCGCTGCGGAGAGCGCGCGCGTCGGCTACATCACCAACAATGCGTCACGGACGGATGCCTCCGTCGCGGCGCACCTCGTCGAGCTCGGGCTCTCCGTGGCACCCGCCGACGTCGTGACCTCCCCGCAGGCTGCGGTGCGCCTGCTCGCCGGACTCGTGCCTGCGGCATCCGTCATCCTGGTCGTCGGAGGCGACGGCCTCGTCACCGAGGTCGAGAAGGCGGGCTTCCGGGTCACCCGGTCCGCCGACGACTCCCCCGCCGCCGTCATCCAGGGGTTCTCGCCCGACCTGGGCTGGGCACAGCTGGCCGAGGCGTCCTACGCCCTCGCCGACACCGGCGACGGCGGCATCCCGTGGGTCGCGACGAACACCGACTGGACGATCCCGCAGCAGCGCGGCATCGCGCCCGGCAACGGCACGCTCGTGTCCGCGGTGCACAGTGCCGTCGGGCGCCTGCCGGTCGTGGCCGGCAAGCCGGAGGTCGCTATCTTCGAGGAGGCCCGGTTGCGGTTCGGGGCGCGCGCGCCACTGTTCATCGGCGACAGGCTCGACACCGACATCCTCGGCGCCAACCGTGCCGGAATGCCGTCGGCTCTCGTGCTCACGGGCATCGACAAGGCCAAGCAGGCGATCGCCGCCCCGGTCGACCAGCGGCCCACCTACATCCTCGAGGACCTGCGCCAGTTGCACCTGCCGTATCCGACCGTCGTCACGGCCGACGACGACACCAAGGTCACGGTGGGTCGAGCCGTCGTGCGGTTGCGCGGCAACGACGTCGAGATCCTGAAGCGCGGAGACGAGAAGATCGACCTGCTCCGGGCTGCGTGCGCGCTCATCTGGGGATCGGGACGGGCCATCTACGGGCTGCGCGTTCCGGAGGAGCTCTACAGCTGATCGACCCGCCCTAGGCTTGAGGTTTCGAGAGGTGGGAGGAATCCGTGCTCGCAGACTTCGAGTGGCAGTCCTGGTGGGGCTTCGGCCTGGCGGTGGTGCTCATCGCCGCCGGCGCCTTCATCATCACGGCGATCGCCCGTCAGATCGTCCGCGCAGCAGGCCGGCGCAAGGAGTGGCCCGCCCTGCTCACCAAGCGGGTGCGCTGGCCGTTCCGCCTCATCCTGTTCATCACCGGCCTCTGGATCGCCGTCGTGGTCACGCTCGACGACAGCCCGGTGCGCGCCGGCGTCGAGCATCTGCTCCTCATCGCCATGATCATCGTCGGCTCCTGGTTCGTCTGCGAGCTCGTGCTGTTCGGCATGGACCTCAGCACGGCCCGGTACCGCATCGACGTGGCCGACAACAAGGTCGCCCGCCGCATCCGCACCCAGATCGCCATCCTGCGGCGCCTCGTCGTCGTGGTGGCCGTCGTCGTCGCCGTGGGCGGCATCCTGCTGAGCTTCCCCGAGGTGCGGGTCGTCGGCGCCAGCGTGCTGGCGTCCGCCGGCCTCCTCAGCGTCGTCGCCGGCCTCGCAGCGCAGTCGACGCTGGCGAACCTGTTCGCCGGAGTGCAGCTCGCGTTCAGTGAGGCCATCCGTGTCGACGACGTGGTCGTCGTCGAGGGGGAGTGGGGCAGGATCGGCGAGATCACGCTCAGCTACGTGGTGGTGAACCTCTGGGACGAGCGCAACCTCGTGCTCCCGTGCACCTACTTCACGACGCAGCCGTTCCAGAACTGGACCCGGGAGGGCAGCGCGCTCCTCGGTTCCGTCGAGCTCGATCTCGATTGGCGCATCGCCCCGCAGCGCATGCGCGAACACCTCGCCGCCGTGATGGCCGGCACCGACCTGTGGGACGGCCGCACCTCGGTGCTGCAGGTGACGGATGCCGTGGGCGGCTACGTGCGCGTGCGCATCCTCGTCACAGCACGCGACGCCCCGACGCTCTTCGACCTGCGCTGCCACGTGCGCGAGGAGATGGTCGACTGGATCCAGACGCAGACGCCGTCTGCCATCCCTCACCAGCGCGTGCGGATCGAGGACGCCGCTGACGTCGACGTGCCCGAGACGCCGGCTGGGACGACCTCCGAGCAGTCCCACCTGTTCTCGGGCTCGCCCGAGGCCGAGGAGCGGGCGAGCCTGTTCACGTCGGCGATCCCGATCACGACGGGATCGCTCGCGGCGCAGGAGCAGGGCTCGACGCCTGATGCCGACCCCGGCTCCTGAGCCGGCCGTCAGGTGCGGGCGCGCAGGTCCTTCCTGAGGATCTTGCCCGAGCTCGACTTCGGGATCACGTCGATGAACTCGACGCTGCGCACCTTCTCGTGGGGTGCGACGTGCCCGGCCACGTGCTCCATCACGGCGGCCTCGTCGAGATCGGACTCCGGCTGGCGAACGACGAACGCCTTCGGGATCTCCTGGCCGTCGTCGTCGAGCACGCCGATGACCGCCGCGTCCGCGATCGCCGGGTGGGTGAGCAGCACCGCCTCGAGTACGGCCGGTGCCACCTGGTAGCCCTTGTACTTGATGAGCTCCTTCAGCCGGTCGACGATGAAGTAGTGCCCGCCGGCCGTCACCGTGGCGATGTCGCCCGTGTGCAGCCAGCCGTCGGCATCCAGCGTCCGGCCGGTCGCGTCGTCGTTGCCGAGGTAGCCCTGCATGACCTGCGGCCCGCGCACGAGCAGTTCACCCGATGGGCTCTGGCCCTCTGCCGGAACCTCGACGTCGGCGCCGGACTCCACGTCGATGATGCGTGCCTCGGTGTTCGGCAGCAGCACCCCGATGCTCGAGCGGTCGATGTCCTTCCACTCGACCGGTATCGCGTGGGAGACGGGGCTGAGCTCGGTCATTCCGTAGCCCTGGCAGACGATGCAGCCGAGGCGCTCGGCGACGATCGTCGCGAGAGACCCGTCGAGCGGGGCGGCGCCCGAGAACACGACGTTCACGCTGGACAGGTCGTACTTTTCGACGAGCGGATGCTTCGCGAGTGCCACGGCGATGGGCGGCGCGATGAAGACCCACGTGATCCTCGCCTCTGCGATGATGCGCAGGAACTCGGGGAGGTCGAACTTCGGCATCGTGACGAGCGTCGCGCGCTCGCGGAGGGCGAAGTTCAGCAGCACCGTCATGCCGTAGATGTGGAAGAACGGCAGCACCGCGAGCACCCGGTCGCCCGCGCCGAGACCCCTGTCGCCCAGCCCGATCGATCCGCTCGACTGCGCCACGTTCGCCACGAGGTTCCGGTGGCTCAGCATGACGCCCTTCGGATGCCCGGTCGTCCCCGACGAGTACGGCAGCACGGCGGTGTGGGTGGCCGGATCGAACTGCACGCTCGGCGCCTGCCTGCCGTCGCCGAGGAGGTCGCGGAGGGACGGATGGCCGTCGGCGCCGTCGAGGACCACGAGTCGATCGGCGGGGATCCCCACCGCGGCGGCCGCGGCCTCGGCCTGCGGCAGCATCGGGGAGATCGTGAACAGCCAGGTCGCGCCGGCATCCGTCAGCTGCTTCGTGATCTCGTCGGGGGTGTAGAGCGAGTTGATCGTGGTCGCAGTGGCTCCGGCGCGCAGGACGCCGTGGAACACCGTGGCGAAGGCCGGGATGTTGGGGCACAGGATGCCGATGACGTCGCCGACGACCACGCCGCGACTTGCGAGGGAGCCGGCGAGGAGGGAGATCTGCCCGACCAGCTGGCGATAGCTGGTCTCCGCGCCCGTGCTGCCGTCGATGAGGGCGATCGCGTCCAGCTCCGTGTCACTGAGCCCGCCGAACAGGTAGTCGAAGACGGACGAATCGGGGATGTCGACGGGGGCGTGCGGGCTCTGTGCCATGGGATCTCCTTGATCGGCGTTGATCTGGATCGGTGCTGTCATCATCATGCACGACGGGACGCGCGGCATGCCGCACTCACGTCGTTCTTGCAGCATGCCGGCCGGCAGGCGCGGGACCGCGCCGCAGCACGAGCTCCCCGGTAGTCTCATGCTCGATCGACCTGCACTGCACGGATCGGAGGCGGGAATGGAACGCTGGCCACGCTCGGTCTACCGGGTGGGCGATGAACCGGATGCCCGGTTCAGCTTCGCGAACGAGCGCACCTTCCTGGCGTGGATCCGCACCGCGCTCGGGCTCCTCGCGGCAGCGGTGGCGTTGAGCGCCTTCGGCGTTCCGGACAACGTCGTCATCCGCTCCGTGATCACCTGGACGCTCACGGGCGCCGCCATCCTGCTGCCGATCGTCGCGCTGCTGCGGTGGGCGACGGCCGAGCGGGCCCTTCGCCAGTCGAGGCCGCTTCCCGGCTCATGGCTCTCGCTCGGCGTCACGGTCGTGCTGATCGTGTGCGGCGTGAGTGTGGCCGTCGCCCTCCTCGTGCCGCAGCCATGAGCGACGAACGACTCGTCGATCCCGGCGCCCAGGGCGAACGCACCGCCCTGGCCTGGAACCGCACCGTCGCGGCACTCATCGTGGCGCTGCTCATCGTGGTGCGGGTCTCCGCCGCCGACCTCGGCGCGTCCTCGATCGTCGTCCTCCTGATCGGGGTGCCCGTCGCGATCGGCCTGCTGCTCGGCGCCCGGCGTCGGTATGGGCGGGCGCGCCGGGCGCTGCGTGCCGGGACGGCGCTGCCGGACATGAAGCTGCCGGCCGTGCTCGTCGCGATGTGCGTGCTGCTCGCCGCGGTCGAGGCGTTCCGGCTCCTCGTGCACTGACGTGCACTCGCGATCGGCTCGCGACGGCGGCCGGGGTCAGGTCAGACGGCAGCCAGGGTGCGCTGGATGACGCTCGTGAAGAAGCCGAGACCGTCGACGCCGGAGCGCATCGCAGCATCCGTGTCCGGACCGAAGCCCGGTTCGACCGCGTGCTCGGGGTGCGGCATCAGGCCGACGACGTTGCCACGCTCGTTGGAGATGCCGGCGATGTCACGGAGCGATCCGTTGGGGTTCACGTCGACGTAGCGGAACACCACGCGACCCTCGCCCTCGAGTCGGTCGAGAGTCTCGTCGGAGGCGATGAAGCCGCCCTCGCCGTTCTTCAACGGGATCGTGATGGTCTGGCCGGCCTCGTAGTCGCTCGTCCAGTCGGTGGACGTGTTCTCGACGCGCAGCACCTGGTCGCGGCAGATGAAGGAGCCGTGGTCGTTGCGAATGAGGCCGCCCTCGAGCAGGTGCGCCTCGGTGAGCATCTGGAATCCGTTGCAGATGCCGAGCACGGGCATGCCGGAGTTCGCCGCCGAGACCACCTCGGTCATGATCGGCGAGAGGCTGGCGATCGCACCGCAGCGCAGGTAGTCGCCGTAGCTGAAGCCGCCGGGGAGGATGAGGGCGTCGACGCCCTCGAGGTCGTGCGACCCGTGCCAGAGGGCGACGGGCTCCGCACCGGCCAGTCGCACGGCGCGCTGGGCATCGCGGTCGTCGAGGGAACCCGGGAAGGTGATGACGCCGACGCGGGTGGCCATCAGTGCGCAGCCTCGGCGACGTGGATGCCGACGACGTCCTCGATGACCGAGTTGGAGAGGATCTCCTCTGCGACCGTGCGGACCTCGGCGAGCGTCGCGTCGTCGACGGGGCCGGCGACCTCGATCTCGAACCTCTTGCCGATGCGCACGCCCGTGAAGGTGCTCTTGCCCAGACGCGCCAGGGCGCCGGCGACGGCCTTGCCCTGCGGGTCGAGCAGCTCGGCCTTGGGCATGGTCTCTACGATGATCGTGGGCACCGAGGATCTCCGTCCGGGGTAGCGAGGGGGGATGCCTCGATTCTACCGGTTCCCCGCGCGAGGGCGTGGCGCGGTGGTACGGAGGCCGATAGCGTTGCCCTGGGTGGGAAGCGAAGGAGGAGCAGATGCCGATCGGACCTGTTGAAGTGCTCGTGCTGACGTTCCCCGTCGGTGACGGCCTCCAGAAGATCGCCAGCGAACTCGAGAAGCTCGTCGATGGCGGCAAGATCGCCGTGATCGACGCCATCGTCGTGACGAAGGACGATGCCGGCGTCGTGTCTGCGCGTGACATCGAGACCACGGAGGTGCCCGGCTTCGAGCGCTTCGCACCGGATCCGCGCGATCTGCTGAGCGATTCGGACGCTGAGATCGTCGGCGAGGCCCTCGAACCCGGAACCGTCGCCCTCGTGCTCGCCGTCGAGCACCGGTGGGCGTTCCGCCTGTACGAGGTCCTGCGGGAGCAGGGGGGCGAGGTGGCCCTCCACGTGCAGATCGACCACGAAGACGCCGTCTCGGCACTTGTCGACTGATTTCCCAGAGTCGGCTGATAGACAGACCAGGACGGAGGGAACCACATGCTCATCGGACGACGTTTCGGTCGCCCTGGACTCATCGGCACTGTCGCCCGCACCGCGGTGATCACGGGAACGGCGGCCATGACAGCCGGCGCGATCTCGCATCACCAGCAGCAGAAGTACGCCACCCAGCAGCAGGCCGAAGCCTACGAGCAGGAGCAGGCCGCGTACGCGCAGCAGGCGCCATCGGCGCCGTCGACCGCCGCGCCATCCGCAGTCGCTCCCGCCGCGGTATCCGAGGCGCTGGTCGACCAGCTCAATCAGCTGGCGGCGCTGCACGCCAGCGGGGTGCTCACCGACACCGAGTTCAGCGAGGCCAAGGCGAAGCTGCTCGGCTGAGCGCGGCGGCCGACGGCGGGTCGGGGCCGCGAGCTGTTCGCGCGTCGCGCCCGCTGGTCGAGTAGCGCGACGTCGCCTGCGTGGGTCGAGTAGCGCCCGCGTTCGTGGGTCGAGTAGCGCCCCACGCAGTCGGCCGCGTATCGAGACCGCATCACCTGATGCCTTGGTTTCCTGCGCTGAGGATGGGGGCGCAGCCCACGTGCGCAGAGCGGCATCGCGTCTCCTTCACAGCCGTCGGGACGGTGCCGGTAGTGCACAGTCTGT
>JBEVEO010000196.1:0-10566 GCA_040512695.1 Leifsonia sp.
TTGGGGGGGGGGTGCTCCGTTTACTCCCGGGTTTTCTTCGCTCGGTGTTGGGGTTTGTATCTCTCCGCGCCCGGCTTCCGGGCGGGGCGCTTCGTCGTTCACCGACGCTGCAGTCGCACGACGTCGACGGAGACCGTGACGGCCTCGGCCGTCGTGGGGGAGTCGCCGGCACGATGGTGCGCTGACGGGCCCATGCCGAGGAGGGCCTCGACGTCGGCGGGGGAGAGGTGCATCCGGTACTGGACACGCTCGACGCCCAGCGGATCGAAGAGCGCGCCGGCGTCGGACTGGAGTCGTTCGGCCTTGTCGGCCGGCACGTCGAGTGCGCGGCCGTCCGCCCGCAGTTCCCGGAGGTGGTCGGCCGACGGGACGACGACGACGAGCGTGCCGTCCTGTCGCAGCACCCGGTGGAATTCGGGCAGGTTGCGCGGGGCGAAGACGGTGATCAGCGCATCCGCCGTCGCGTCGCGGATGGGCAGCGGCGCCCAGGTGTCTGCGACGAGTCCGGCGGCGCCCGTCGTCCGCACTGCCCGGCGCACGGCCTCGGGGGAGAGGTCGAAGGCCAGGGCCGCTGAGGCCGTGTCACGCCCTGCGAGGACGCCCGCGAGGTAGTGCCCGGTGCCGCAGCCGGCGTCGATGATGCGTGCCGCGTCGGCGGGGACGGCGGCGGACAGGGCGTTCAGGATCGGCGCGTAGTGCCCCGCGCCGAGGAACGCGTCGCGCGCGTCGAGCATGGCGGCGGTGTCGCCGATCATGCGGTCCGTCGACGGGACCAGGTTCACGTAGCCGCGCTTGTTCACGTCGAACGAGTGACCGGACGCGCAGCGGAGCGTGAGGGGTGCCACGGACTCGAGATCCTGCCGGCAGTGCGGGCAGGCGAGCCAACCCGACAGGTCGGCGTTCATGGCGATGGCCGGACGCGACGAGGCGCCGATGACGGAGATGTCATCGGCGCCTCACGGTCGCGGGTGGACGGGCTCAGTGGCCGGGCTTCTGGTCCACGGCGTCGTGGGCTGCACCATCGACGGCTTCGTGGCCTCCGCCGTGGTGGCCGTGCGCCGCCTCGAGCTCGGTCGCGGTCACCGGGGCGATGCGGTCCTCGAAGAACCAGCGCGACAGTGCGGCACGCGTGCGCTGGGCGACGGTGATCTTGCCCTGCGCGTTCGGCCGGATCATGAGCGGCGCGTAGTCGGTGTAGCTGACCAGGCGCCAGCGCTCGTACTCGGTGAGCGGCTCGTGCACCTCGATGAACTCGCCACCGGGGAGCTTGACGATGCGTCCGCTCTCGTAGCCGTGCAATGCGAGCTCGCGGTCCTTCTTCTGCAGGGCGAGGCAGACCCGCTTGGCGACGAAGTAGGCGATGAACGGACCCACGATCACGATGAACTGCAGGGTGTGGATCACGCCCTCCATCGTGAGCTTGAAGTGCGTCGCGATGATGTCCGAGCTGGCAGCCGCCCAGAGGCCGGCGTAGAACGTGACACCGGCAGCGCCGATGGCCGTGCGGGGGGGAGCGTTGCGCGGCCGGTCGAGCACGTGGTGCTCGCGCTTGTCGCCGGTGATCCACGCCTCGATGAAGGGGTAGACCATCGCCAGGATGATGAAGACACCCAGTGCGCCGAGCGGGATCAGGATGTTGAACGACCAGGTGCGGTCGAGCCAGACGAACTCGAGTCCCGGCGGGATGAGGCGCAGCGCACCGTCCGCGAAGCCGATGTACCAGTCGGGCTGGGTGCCGGCCGACACCGGCGACGGGTCGTACGGGCCGTAGTTCCAGATCGGGTTGATCGTGAAGAACGACGCGATGAGGGTGATGATGCCGAAGACGATGAAGAAGAATCCACCGGCCTTGGCGGCGTAGACGGGCAGCACGGGCTGGCCGACGGCGTTCATGTTGGTGCGTCCGGGGCCGGGGTACTGCGTGTGCTTGTGGATGACCACGAACAGCAGGTGGGCCGCGATGAGCGCGACGATGATCGCCGGGAGCAGCAGGATGTGCAGTGAGTACAACCGCCCCACGATCTGCTCGCCGGGGAACTCGCCGCCGAACAGAAGGAACGAGATCCACGTGCCGACGACGGGGATGCCCTTCAGCATGCCGTCGATGATGCGGAGGCCGTTGCCGGACAGCAGGTCGTCGGGAAGCGAGTATCCGGTGAAGCCCTCGCCCATGGCGAGGATGAACAGCACGAAGCCGATCACCCAGTTGAGCTCGCGCGGCTTGCGGAAGGCACCGGTGAAGAAGATGCGCATCATGTGCAGGCCGATGGAGGCCACGAACAGCAGCGCAGCCCAGTGGTGCACCTGACGCATCAGCAGGCCGCCGCGGATGTCGAACGAGATGTCGAGCGACGACGACATCGCCGCGGACATCGTGACGCCCTTGAGCGGCACGTAGGAACCGTCGTAGATGACCGGGGTCATCGCGGCCTGGAAGAAGAAGGTCAGGAAGGTTCCGGAGAGCAGGATGACGACGAAGCTGTAGAGGGCGACCTCGCCGAGCAGGAACGACCAATGGTCGGGGAAGATCTTCCGGCCGAGCTCCTTGACGGCACCCGAGATGCTGGTGCGCTCATCGATGTAGTTCGCGGCGGCGGCGGTGAAGCCGCCCTTCTTCTCAGGGGCCTGCTGGGTCTCAACGGGGGCCTGAGGCCTGATTACAGTGGTCACGATCGCTCCCAGAAGCTCGGGCCGACGGGTTCGAGGAAGTCGCTCTGCGCGACGAGGTACCCGTCGGCGTCGACCTCGATGGGCAACTGCGGCAGCGGCCGCTTGGCCGGGCCGAAGACGACCTCGCAGTGGTTGGTGACATCGAACTGCGACTGGTGGCACGGGCAGAGCAGGTGGTGCGTCTGCTGCTCGTACAGGGCCACCGGGCATCCGACGTGGGTGCAGATCTTGGAGTAGGCGACGATGCCGTCGTACGACCAGTTCCTGCGGTCGGGGAGCTCGTGGAGGTCTTCGGGGAGGAGCCGCATGAGCAGCACGACGGCCTTGGCCTTCTCCTCGAGCTTGCCGTGGTCGAGCTCGTTGAGACCCTCGGGGATCACGTGGAATGCGCTTCCGAGCGTGACATCGGCGGCCTTGATGGGGACGCCGCTCGGGTCGAGCGTGAGGCGGGTGCCCTTCTTCCACATCGTGTGCGAGAGCAGCTCGACGGGGTTCTCATCCTGCGGCGCCAGGCCGCGGAAGAGCACCACGGCGGGCAGCGGGAAGACCAGCAGCGCACCGATGAGGCTGTTGCGGATGAGGGTGCGCCGGCCGAAGCCGGACTCCTTGTTGGCAACGTCGAAGATCTCGACGGCCGCGGCGCGCGTCTCGTCCGTTCCCCGGGTGAGGTGGCGGATGTCGACGCCCTCGTCGTCGACCATGAGCGACTTGCCCCAGTGCACGGCTCCGAAGCCGATGGCGAGCAGGGCGAGCGTGATGCCGACGCCGATGGACAGCGTGCTGATGCGCACGTCGCCGACGTTGTTCGACTCGATGGGGAAGAGCATGTACGCGGCGATGGCCCAGATGCTTCCCACGATGGAGAGGTAGAAGAGCGTGTAGACCGTCCGCTCCGCGTGCTTCTCCTTCTTCGGGTCGACATCCGTCACGCGTCGCCTGTGGGGGAGGAGACCAGGGTCGGTGATGGCGTCACGGGCGACCACCGCTGTTCCGGGGCTCGCCTCGTAGTGGTCGGCGCCCGACGACTCGGCGACGGTGAGTTCCTTACCGTCGTTATCGTCCTGTGCCATGGTTCTCCTTTTCGCGCTGTGTCATTGCCGTACGCCTCGTCAGTTGGATTTCGCCGTGATCCACACGGTCAGCGCGACGATGGCGCCCAGACCGAAGATCCAGATGAAGAGGCCCTCGGCCACCGGACCGATCGAACCGAGTTCGAAGCCGCCCGGGGAGCGGTTGTCCTGCACGTACTGCAGGTAGGTGATGATGTCGCGCTTGTCTTCCGGGGTGATGTTGAGGTCGTTGAAGACCGGCATGTTCTGCGGTCCGGTGACCATCGCCTCGTAGATGTGCACACCGGTCACGCCGGTGAGCTCGGGCGCGAACTTGCCCTCGGTGAGTGCTCCACCGGCGCCGGCCACGTTGTGGCACATGGCGCAGTTGATGCGGAACAGCTCGGCGCCGTTGGCGGCGTTGCCGCCGCCGTTCGTGAGGTGCTCGTCGGGGATGTCGGGCCCGGGGCCGAGAGATGCGACGTAGTAGGCGAGGGCCTTGGTCTGCTCATCGGTGAACTGCACCGGCTTCTCGATCGCCTGCGGACCCTGCATCTGCATGGGCATGCGGCCGGTTCCGACCTGGAAGTCGACGGCGGCGGCACCGACGCCGAGCAGGCTCGGGGCGTTCTCGGTCCCGTCCGCGCTCATGCCGTGGCAGGTGGCGCAGTTCGCCTGGAAGAGCTTCTTGCCCTCCTCGATGGTGGACTGCGAAGCGATCTGGGTCTCGGCCGACGCGGTGCTCGTGTTCACGAAGGCGTACGCGCCGCCGGTGACGGCGAGGCCGATCGCGATCAGAGCGACGGTCGCGAGCGGATGCCGGCGACCGGTCTTGCGGCGGCTGCGGGCCGCGGAGGGTGTGTTCTCTCGCATGGGGACGGTGTTCGCTCCTGATTCCTATTTGAGAACGTAGATGACCAGGAAGAGCCCGATCCAGACGACGTCGACGAAGTGCCAGTAGTACGAGACCACGATGGCGCTCGTGGCCTCCTTGTGCCCGAAGTTCTTGACCGCGAAGACACGGCCGATGACGAGGAGGAAGGCGATGAGTCCGCCGGTCACGTGCAGGGCGTGGAAGCCGGTCGTGAGGTAGAAGGCGGAGCTGTACGCGTTGGTGTCGAGGGCGACGTTCTCGGAGACGAGGGTGGCGTACTCCCAGACCTGGCCGGCGACGAAGATGGCGCCGAAGAGGTAGGTGAGGAAGAACCACTCGACCATGCCCCACTGGGTGGGCTTCCAACCGGTGCGGCGCGGCTGCATGCGCTCAGCGGCGAAGACGCCGAACTGGCACCAGAAAGACGAGATGACCAGGATGATCGTGTTGATCGTCGCGAACGGGACGTTCAGCTTCTCGGTCTCCGCCGCCCACAGCGCCGGGCTGGTGGAACGCAGGGTGAAGTAGATCGCGAACAGCCCGGCGAAGAACATCACTTCGCTTCCGAGCCAGACGATCGTGCCGACTGCTACGGAGTTCGGCCGGTTGATGGCTGGCGTTGTGCCCGCCGGCGTTAGTACAGTGCTCGTCACGCTCTCCATTATGGCCGAATTCACCACGGGTTTTTCCCATTCGGAGGGGTCTGTCCGGTCTTTTCAGTGGTTAGGTCAACCTAAGAAACCGGTGCAAGTCCTGAGAATCCGCGGTGAAACGCTGGGAGCTCTAGGGTGGAGGTCATGCTCGAATCTCAGACGTGGCCGAATGTTCTCGCCTCTCTCCTGCGTGGAGAAGACCTGAGCGTGGCGGACGCCGCCTGGTCCATGCAGGAGATCATGGCGGGGGAGGCCTCGGAGTCGCAGATCGCCGGCTTCCTGGTGGCCCTGGCGGCGAAGGGCGAGACCGTCGACGAGATCGTCGGATTCCGTGACGCCATCCTCGACAACGCGGTTCCGCTGCCTGTGGATTCGATGGCGCTCGACATCGTCGGAACCGGCGGCGACCGCTTCGGAACCGTGAACGTGTCGACCATGTCCGCCATCATCGCCGCCGCCTCGGGGGTGCCCGTCGTCAAGCACGGCAACCGTGCCGCCAGTTCCGCATCCGGGTCATCCGACGTGCTCGCAGCCCTCGGCCTCGACCTCGGCCTCCCGGCCGATCGCGTCGCGTCGATCCTGGGGGAGGCCGGCATCACCTTCGCCTACGCCTCCGCGTTCCACCCCGGATTCCGCCATGCGGCCGCCGCCAGGGCCGGCCTCGGCATCCCCACCGTGTTCAACTACCTCGGCCCACTGTGCAACCCGGCCAGGGCCGAAGCGAACGCGGTCGGAGTCGCGGCGCTCGAACGCGTGCCCCTGTTCGTCGGCGTGTACCGGACGCGCGGGGCGACCGCTCTCGTGTTCCGCGGAGACGACGGCCTCGACGAACTCACGACGACCGGGCACAGCCACGTCTGGGAGGTCTCACGCGGACTCGTCACGGAGCACGACATCGAGCCCAGGGATCTCGGCATCAAGCGGGCGAAGATGGCCGACCTCGTCGGAGGGGACGCAGCACACAACGCCGCCGTCGTCCGCGCCGTGTTCGCGGGGGAGGAGGGACCGGTACGCGACATCGTCCTGCTGAACGCCGCAGCCGGTCTGGTCGCGTACGACCTGGCGAACAACGCCGCCCTGGTGCAGACCAACATCCTCGAGCGGTTCGCCCAGAAGATGGCCGTTGCGGCGGAGACGATCGACTCCGGAGCGGCGACGGCGAAGCTCGACCTGTGGATCGAGACCTCCCGGCGGAGCTGAGAACGCGAACCGCCCGCCTCGCCGGTGCAGCTGCACCATGCGGGACGGGCGGTTCGTCGCTCAGCCGTCGAGCGACGGCCTACTTGACGTCGTCGTCGACCCAGTCGAAGGTCTTCGTGACGGCCTTCTTCCACAGGCGGATCTGGCGGTCGCGCTCATCCGGGTCCATCTTCGGCTCCCAGCGGCTGTCCTCCTGCCAGTTCTTGCGGAGGTCGTCGAGATCGCTCCAGAAGCCGACAGCGAGGCCGGCCGCATAGGCGGCCCCGAGCGCCGTGGTCTCCGCGACGACCGGCCGGACGACCGGGACGCCGAGGATGTCGGCCTGGAACTGCATGAGCGTGTTGTTCGCGATCATGCCGCCGTCGACCTTGAGTTCGACGAGGTCGACTCCGGCGTCGGCGTTGACGGCCTCCAGCACCTCGCGGGTCTGGAAGGCGGTGGCCTCGAGCGCGGCACGGGCGATGTGGCCCTTGTTCACGAAGCGGGTGAGGCCGACGAGGGCTCCGCGGGCATCCGACCGCCAGTACGGCGCGAACAGCCCGGAGAACGCCGGGACGAAGTAGGCGCCTCCGTTGTCCTCGACCGTCTTGGCGAGCTCCTCGATCTCGGGCGCGCTCGAGATGATGCCGAGGTTGTCGCGCAACCACTGCACGAGCGAACCGGTGACGGCGATCGACCCCTCGAGCGCGTAGTGCGGCTTCTCGTCGCCGATCTTGTAGCCGAGGGTGGTGAGCAGGCCATTCTTCGAGTGGACGATCTCCTCCCCGGTGTTGAAGATGAGGAAGTTGCCCGTGCCGTAGGTGTTCTTCGACTCGCCGGTGTCGAACGCCGCCTGGCCGAACGTGGCCGCCTGCTGGTCGCCGAGGATGCCGGCGATCGGGGTCTCCCGGAGGAGGCTGTGCGAATCGGCCTCGCCGAAGACGCCCGACGAGGACTTGATCTCGGGCAGCATCGACTTCGGCACGTTGAACGCGGCCAGGATGTCGTCGTCCCACTCGAGCGTCTCGAGGTCCATGAACATCGTGCGCGAGGCGTTGGTGACGTCCGTCGCGTGCACTCCGCCCTCGACGCCGCCCGTGAGATTCCACAGGACCCAGCAGTCGGTGGTGCCGAACAGCAGGTCACCGGCGTCGGCCTTCTCGCGGGCACCGTCGACGTTCTCGAGGATCCAGACGATCTTGGTTCCGGAGAAGTACGTCGCGAGGGGGAGCCCGACCTTCTGCTTGAAGCGCTCGACACCACCGTCGGCGGCGAGGCGGTCCACGATCGGCTGCGTGCGCGTGTCCTGCCAGACGATGGCGTTGTAGACCGGCTCGCCGGTGTTCTTGTCCCAGACGACGGCGGTCTCACGCTGGTTGGTGATGCCGATCGCGGCGATGTCGTGGCGCGTGAGGTTCGCCTTGCTCAGCGCCTGGCCGATGACCTCACGGGTGTTGTTCCAGATCTCCTTGGGGTCGTGCTCGACCCAACCGGCCTTCGGGAAGATCTGCTCGTGCTCGAGCTGTCCGCTCGAGATGATCGAGCCGGACTTGTCGAAGACGATCGCGCGGGAACTGGTCGTCCCCTGATCGATGGCGATGACGTAGTCAGCCATGGTGCACCTCTCTTGTTCTTCTGTTTGTGTTCGTCAGATTCGAGTCGTGTTGTCGCACGCGAGCACGCGAGGGGGCCGACGCGCCGGAGCGGTCGGCCCACCGGGCGCGTGGATCAGGTGAGGATCGGGAGCAGGACGAGGGATGCCCATCCGGCGAGGAGCCCGCCGATGACGGGTCCGACGACCGGAACCCAGGAGTACGACCAGTCGCTTGCGCCCTTGCCCCTGATCGGAAGGAACGCGTGCGCGAGCCGCGGGCCGAGGTCACGGGCCGGGTTGATGGCGTACCCGGTCGGGCCACCGAGGGAGGCGCCGATCGCGATAACGAGGATCGCGACGGGCAGTGCACCGAGGGCGGCCAGT
The DNA here is from genome assembly GCA_040512695.1 of Leifsonia sp. GTDB lineage: Bacteria > Actinomycetota > Actinomycetes > Actinomycetales > Microbacteriaceae > Orlajensenia. The sequence goes on from JBEVEO010000196.1 coordinate 8,404, forward strand.
CCGCCGTTCTCGCCCTGCCGGCCGCCGCCGAAGGCGATGACGACGAAGACGAGGACGAAGGTGCCGATGATCTCGGTGATGAGGTTCCAGCCGTACGAACGGATGGCGGGACCCGTCGAGAACACGCCGAGCTTGTTGCCCGCGTCGGGCTCCTCGTCGAAGTGCTGCCGGTAGGCCAGCCACACGATGACGGCGCCGATGATGGCGCCCAGGAACTCGGCTCCGATGTAGGTGAGGACCGAGACGGGATTGACCGGCACAGGGACGGACGCTGATCCGAACTCCGTCGCGCCACTTGCGACCAGGCCGAGGGTGACGGCCGGGTTGAGGTGTGCGCCCGAGTTGTAGGCGACGATCACACCGGAGAACACCGCGAACCCCCAGCCGATGGTGACCATGAGGAAGCCGCCGTTGAAGCCCTTGTTCTTGATCAGGGCGACGTTCGCGACGACACCGCAACCGAGAAGGACGAGCATCGCCGTACCGACGACCTCCGAGAGAAATACGACACCGAGGTTTTCCACTGTGACCTTCCTTCTTCCGACGCGCATCGTCGCGCGCTCGGTTGCCACACTAAACCCGTGCCCTATCCGGGGGGAATGAGGCGCGCCTATTTCCCCGCGCCCCTTTTCGCTGGCCGGTCAGGGGGATAAGTTGAGCGTGGGCAACCGTGCGTCATGGTCGATGTGCACGCCGTGCGACGTGGCCGACGCCTGTTCGGAAAGGGATGCTCGTGAAGAAGCTCATCAACGACCCGAAGAACGTGGTGCACGAATCACTCGTCGGCTTCGCGCAAGCACACGCCGACATCGTTCGAGCGGAGTACGACCCCAACTACGTCGTGCGCAGTTCGTCCCCGGTGAGCGGCAAGGTCGCCATCATCAGCGGCGGCGGCAGCGGCCATGAGCCGCTCCATGCCGGCTTCGTCGGCTACGGCATGCTCGACGGCGCCGTCCCCGGTGCCGTCTTCACCTCGCCGACCCCCGATCCGATCCTCGCCGCCACGAAGGCGGTCGACGGGGGAGCCGGCGTGCTCCACATCGTGAAGAACTACACCGGCGACGTCCTCAACTTCGAGACGGCTGCCGACCTCGCAGCGGCGGAGGGCATCGAGGTGCGCGCCGTCGTCACCAACGACGACGTCGCGGTCAAGGACTCGCTGTACACGGCCGGTCGTCGCGGAGTGGCCGGCACCGTCCTCGTCGAGAAGATCGCCGGGGCGGCTGCAGAACGCGGCGACGACCTCGACGCCGTGACGGCGGTGGCCGAGAAGGTCAACGCGCAGGTGCGGTCCATGGGCGTCGCGCTGACACCGTGCATCGTCCCTCACGCCGGAGAGCCGAGCTTCACCCTCGCCGAGGACGAGATCGAGATCGGCATCGGCATCCACGGGGAGCCCGGACGGGAGCGCATCAAGCTCGAGCCGGCCGACGCCATCGTCGATCGTCTGCTCGGACCGATCCTCGAGGACCTCCCGTTCGGCTCAGGCGACAAGGTGCTCCTGTTCGTGAACGGCATGGGCGGCACACCGCTCGTCGAGCTCTACATCGTGTACCGGCACGCCGCGGAGGTGCTGGCGGCGCGGGGCGTCGACGTGTCACGATCACTCGTCGGCAACTTCACCACGTCACTCGAGATGCAGGGCTGCTCCATCTCCGTGCTGAGACTCGACGACGAACTGACCGAACTGTGGGATGCACCGGTGCAGACGGCAGCACTGCGCTGGGGCCGATAGGAGACACGCATGGCCTTGGGCACCGCCTGGACGATCGACTGGATCCGCCGCTCCGGGGCGGTCATCGACGACCACCGGGTCGAACTGATCACCCTGGACCGTGACATCGGCGACGGCGACCATGGCGAGAACATGGATCGCGGCTTCCAGGCGATCGTCCCCAAGCTCGACGAGCTCGCGGACGACGCCACGCCCGGCGACGTCCTGAAGCTCGTCGCGACGACGCTGATCTCGACCGTCGGCGGTGCAGCCGGTCCGTTGTACGGCACGGCGTTCCTCAAGGCCTCGGCAGCCATCGCCGGCGCGCCGGAACTCGATGGTGCAGCGCTCGTCGCACTGCTGACGGCTGCGCGGGACGGGATCGTCCTCCGCGGCAAGGCGGAGTCCGGCGACAAGACCATGGTGGACGCGTGGACTCCGGCGGTCGA
>JBEVEO010000026.1:0-25215 GCA_040512695.1 Leifsonia sp.
GCGAAGCCCACCGCGGCAGCCGACAAGTCCGCGACGGACAAGACGCTCAACTGGGCGAACTGGGCCGCGTACATCGACGAGGACGACGCCGGCAACTACCCGACGCTCGACGCCTTCACCGAGCAGACCGGCATCAAGGTCAACTACGACGTCGCCGTCGACGACAACAACTCCTACTACGGCAAGGTCAAGGACCAGCTGGCGCTCGGCCAGGACATCGGAGCGGACACCGTGTGCCTGACCGACTGGATGGTGGCCCGCTGGATCCGCTTCGGCTACACGCAGCCGCTCGACCTGGCCAACATCCCGAACAGCAAGAACCTGACGCCGGCACTGCAGGACGTCGACTTCGATCCCGGCCGCAAGATGAGCCTTCCCTGGCAGGGCGGCTTCGCCGGCATCTGCTGGAACAAGGAGAAGGTGCCCGGCGGACTCGCCTCGGTCGCCGACCTGTGGGATCCGTCGCTGAAGGGCCGCGTCGGTGTCCTGTCCGAGATGCGCGACACGATGGGCCTCATCATGCTCGAACAGGGCGTCGACATCAGCGGGGAGTGGGGCGACGAGGAGTTCACGGCCGCGATCGACGAGCTCAAGAAGCAGGTCAACGACGGCCAGGTGCGCAACATCAAGGGCAACGCCTACCTCGAGGACCTCAAGAGCGAGGACACCCTCGCCGCCATCTGCTGGTCGGGCGACATCACGGTGATCAATGCCGAGGCCGGCGACAAGTGGGAGTTCGCGATCCCGACCGACGGCGGCACGCTCTGGAACGACAACTTCGTCATCCCGATCGGATCGCCCAGGAAGGCGAACGCCGAGGAGCTCATCAACTACTACTACCAGCCCGAGGTCGCCGCCGAGGTCGCGGCATGGGTGAACTACATCACTCCCGTCGTGGGAGCGAAGGAGGCCGCAGCGGCGATCGATCCGGAGCTCGCCGACAACCAGCTGATCTTCCCCGACGAGAACACGCTCTCCCAGGCGCACGTGTTCCGCACGCTGACGGGCGCCGAGGAGCAGAAGTACCAGGCCGAGTTCCAGGCCGTCCTCCTGGGGGCGTGACCGTGGCAGCTTCGCAGTTCGCCGACAGCGGCGCCGACCTCTCCCTCGTCGGCATCCCGAAGCGCTTCCCCGGCTTCACCGCCATCGAGGACCTGAACCTCGAGATACCGGCAGGCTCGTTCTTCGCGCTCCTCGGTCCGAGCGGGTGCGGGAAGACGACCACCCTGCGACTGGTGGCCGGCCTCGAGGAGCCGACGGCGGGACGCATCCTCATCGGCGGCCAGGACGTGACGGCCACGAAACCGCACCAGCGCCCGGTCAACACGGTGTTCCAGAGCTATGCGCTGTTCCCGCACATGACGATCCTCGAGAACGTGGCATTCGGGCTCCGGCGCCGGCGCATGAGCGACCCGGTGGCCAGGGCGCACGAGGCCCTGAAGCTCGTCGAGCTCGATCACCTCGCCGCCCGGAAACCGCAGCAGTTGTCCGGTGGGCAGCAGCAGCGCGTCGCCCTCGCCCGCGCGATCGTCAACCGTCCGGCCCTGCTGCTGCTCGACGAGCCGCTCGGCGCGCTCGACCTCAAGCTCCGGCGCCAGATGCAGCTCGAGCTGAAGACGATCCAGGAAGAGGTCGGACTGACCTTCCTCCACGTGACGCACGACCAGGAGGAGGCCATGACCATGGCCGACACCGTCGCGGTCATGAACAAGGGGCAGATCGAGCAGATGGGAGCTCCCGAGGCGCTCTACGAACTCCCGCGCACCGCCTTCGTCGCGAACTTCCTCGGCCAGTCGAACCTCTTCACGGGGTCCGTCGTGGAGAGCACCTCGAGCATGATCGCGGTCGACGTCGCCGGTGCCCGCGTCGCCGTCCCCGTCTCCCGTGCCCAGCGCCACACCGGCGAGGTCACCATCGGCGTCCGTCCCGAGAAGCTCGCCATGCACCGTGATGCGCCGGAGACCGACTCCGGCCGCAACACGATCGGACCCGGTCGCGTGATCGACGTGTCGTTCTCCGGCGTGAGCACGCAGTACCTCGTCGCCGTCCCCGGGGCCGGGACCGTCGTCGTGTTCTCGCAGAACCGCGACTTCGGCCCCATCAACCATGTCGGAGACGACGTCTGGCTGAGCTGGAACATCGAGCACTCCTTCGGCCTCGCCGACGTGCCGGAGGAGGGCGCACGCTTCGCCGGCGACACCGACACCAAGAGCATCGCCGCCCAACGGCGCGACGCCCTCATCGCGGAACTCGAAGACTAGGGCAGCGGCATGGCCTTCGCCGCATTCTCGACGCCGACCGTCGCCGCCGAACAGGCGCCGCGCAAGAAGAGCCGCATCGCACTGTTCCTGCTGCTGCCCGGCATCCTCTACCTGGTGCTGTTCTTCCTGACGCCGCTGGTCTCGCTCGTGCTGACCTCGCTGCAGGCTCCGCGCGAGTTCGGGGACATCGGCCAGTACGACTACGCCTTCAACTGGCAGAACTACACCCAGGTGCTGGCCGACTACTGGCCGCACATCATCCGGTCCTTCGGCTACGCGCTCGCCGCCACGGTGTTCGCGCTGCTGTTCAGCTATCCGCTGGCGTACTTCATCGGGGTCAAGGCCCGGCGCTGGCCGCTCCTGCAGAGCCTCATGCTCGTCCTGGTGATCGCACCGTTCTTCATCAGCTTCCTGCTGCGCACCCTGGCCTGGAAGCAGCTGCTCTCCGACGAGTCGTTCATCATCACGAGCCTGAAGGCGCTCTCCCTGATGGCTCCGGACGCGCACTTCACGGGAACGCCGGCGGCCGTCATCTTCGGCCTGACGTACAACTTCATCCCGTTCATGACCCTGCCGCTGTTCACGACGCTCGAACGCCTCGACACCCGGTACCTCGAGGCGGGGAGCGACCTCTACGCGAACTCCTTCCAGGTGTTCCGCAGGATCACCATCCCGCTCTCCATGCCCGGGATCGTCGCGGGCACACTGCTGACGTTCATCCCGGCGGCCGGCGACTACGTCAATGCCAGCCGCGACTTCCTCGGCGGCGCGGACACCCAGATGATGGGAAACGTGATCGAGGCGAACTTCCTCGTGCTGCAGAACTACCCGGCGGCCGCGGCGCTGTCGATCATCCTCATGACCGTGATCCTCGTGATCGTCGGCGTGTACGTGAAGCGGAGCGGAACGGAGGACCTGCTGTGAGCGGAGAAGGACAGGCCGGAACGGTCCTCGCCGGACTGTCGTCGACGGAGGGTGCAGAGGCCTCGGGCCGCAACCCGATGGAGCGCCCTCGCGCCCGGCGGTTCGGGCTGGGAAGCTGGCTGCTGCCCCTGTACACCGTGCTGGCGTTCATCTTCCTGCTCATCCCGATCGCGTACACCTTCGTGTTCTCGTTCAACGATTCGCTCAAGTCGAACATCTCCTGGCGCGGCTTCACGTTCGACAACTGGACGACGGTCTGCCAGGTGCAGAACGGCGCCGTCTGCGAGGCGTTCGCGAACAGCATCATCATCGGCGTCGTGTCCACGATCGTGGCGACGGTGCTCGGCACGATGATCGCGCTCGCCATCGTGCGCTACCGGTTCCGGGCCCGCTCCGGCATCAGCCTGCTGCTGTTCCTGCCGATGGCCACCCCCGAGGTCGTCCTGGGTGCCGGGCTCGCCGCCCAGTTCCTGGCGCTCGGCGTGCCGAAGGACATGCTGACGATCATCCTCGCGCACATCATGTTCTGCATCAGCTTCGTCGTGGTGACGGTGAAGGCCCGCGTGGCCAGCCTCGATCCGGCCCTCGAGGAGGCCGGGCGCGACCTGTACGGCTCGCCGCGCCAGGTGTTCCTGCGGATCACGTTCCCCCTGCTGCTGCCCGGCATCATCGCGGCGGCGCTGTTGTCGTTCGCGTTGAGCTTCGACGACTTCATCATCACGAACTTCAACTCCGGTTCGGTGATGACGTTCCCGAAGTACATCTACATCTCGGCGGCACGCGGCATCCCGGCGGCCGCGAACGTCATCGCGTCCGCCGTGTTCCTGTTCGCCATCGTTCTGGTCTTCATCGCACAGATCTCGCAGGCGGCCCGTCGGCGCAAGCTCGCGAAGACCGGCTGATGCCGGCCGCGCGCCGCGCTGAACGGCGCGCGCCGGCGGTCAGACCGTCGCGTGGATCGTGCCGACCCGCGCCGAACCGCCGATCACCCAGAGGTCGAGTTCCTCGATCACGGGGGCGACCGTGGCGGCGTCGAGCGCCCCGGCCTGCACGAGCAGCTGCAGGGCGATGGCGTGGACGACCCGGACGTTCCCGTCGAGCACCTTGGCGGCCACCGTCGTGCCGTCCGGCGCGGTCATGACGATGCTGCCCTCCGCGCCGTACTTCGAGAACACGCCGAGGCGCTCGGCCGTGATGGAATCGCCGAGGCCGGGACCGGCGACGACGAGCGGGTGCTCGCGCACCGCCTCCGTGAGCACCCCGGCCTCCCGGTAGATCGCGAACGGCGACGACGGCGTCGACGTCGTCACGCGGTGGATGCCGCGGGCCAGCGCCGTGAGGGAGATCGCGTGCACGGGGGCACCGCAGCCGTCGATCCCGGTCGCGGCCGGACGTTCGCCGGTGAAGCGTTCGACGATGTCGAGGATGCGCTTCTGCAGCGGATGCTCCATCCCGAGGTAGCCGTCGAGCGGCCAGCCGTTGGCTGCGCAGGCCGCGAGCATCGCCGCGTGCTTTCCGGAGCAGTTCATGTACAGCCGGGACTTCGCTCCGCCCGCCCGGACGACGGCGTCACGCGCCGCGGTGTCCTGGGGGAGCGCCTCTGGGCAGCCGAGTGCGGATTCCGGAACCCCGGCGCGAGCGAGCAGCCCCCGCACCAGGTCGACGTGCATGGCGGTGCCGGAATGGCTCGCCGTCGCGATGGCGGCATCCGCTCCGCGCAGGGTCACGCCGCTCGACATGACGGCGATGGCCTGGAAGGGCTTCAGCGCCGACCGCGGGAAGATCGGCGACGTCACGTCTCCGATGCTCCGCACGACGTCGCCGGCCGGCGACAGCACGATCGCCGAGCCCGCATGACGGGACTCGATGAAGCCGCTGCGCTCCACGACGGCGAGCTCGATGGAATCCTGAACCCGGAAGGTCTCCGCCACGATCAGGCGAGCTGGCCGAGGGCCTCGTCGAGCACGCTGAGCGCGTCATCGATGAGGGCGTCCGTGACGGCGAGGCTCGGAAGGAACCGCAGCACGTTGCCGTAGGTGCCGGCGTTCAGGAACAGCACGCCCTGTTGCGCCGCGACCGTGGTGATGTGGGTCACTGCTGCAGCGTTCGGCTCCTTCGAGGTGCCCGCGGTGCCCGGCTGGACGAGTTCGATGGCGATCATGGCGCCGTGCCCGCGGATGTCGCCGATGATGTCGTACTTCTCGGCGAGGGCGCGCAGACCGGCCGTGAGCGTGCGCTCGATGCGCTGGCCCTCGGCGAGCAGGTCGTTGCCCGCGATGGCGTCGAAGACGGCGACGGCCGCGGCGCAGGCGACGGGGTTGCCGCCGAAGGTGCCGCCGAGCCCGCCGGCCTGGGCGGAGTCCATGATCTCGGCCCGGCCGGTGACCGCGGCGAGGGGGAGTCCGCCTGCGATGCCCTTGGCCGTGAGCACGAGGTCGGGCTCCAGCCCGAAGTGCTCGCTCGCGTAGTAGCGGCCGGTCCTGGCCATGCCCGACTGGATCTCATCGGCGATCAGGACGACGCCGTTCGCCGTGCACCACTCCTGGAGTGCCGGGAGGTAGCCCTCTGCCGGGACCATGAATCCGCCCTCGCCCTGGATGGGCTCGACCACGAGGCACGCCAGGTCGGATGCGCCGACGACCTTCTCGAGCCACGACGTGGTGCGCGCCGCTGCTTCCGCGCCGCTGAGGCCGTCGCGGTAGGGGTAGGAACTGGGCGCGTGGTACACGTCGCCGGCGAGCGGACCGAAGCCCGTCGCGTACGGCATGGCCTTGTAGTTCATCGCCATCGTGAGGTTCGTGCGGCCGTGGTAGGCGTGATCGAGCACGGCGACGGCACGACGGCCCGTGTACTTGCGGGCAATCTTGACGCCGTTCTCCACGGCCTCGGCACCGGAGTTGACGAGCACGCTCTTCTTGGCCCAGTCGCCGGGGGTGTGCTCGGCGAGGAGCTCGGCCACGCGCACGTACTCCTCGTACGGGGTGATCGTGAACAGGGTGTGGATGACGTCCTGCAGCTGGCCGGCTGCGGCGTCGACGACGCTCGTCTCGGTGTGGCCGACGGTCGTCACGCCGATGCCGGCGCCGAAGTCGAGGAACCGGTTCCCGTCGACGTCGACGAGGATCGCGCCGTTCGCCTTCTCGATGTACACCGGCAGCACGGAGGAGACGCCCGAGGAGACGACGGCCTGTCGTCTCGCGTGCAGGGCCAGCGACTTCGGGCCGGGAACGGCCGTGACGATGCTCCGCTCCTGGGGGACGGAGTAGACCGGGGTTTCGAGGGTGGTGATGTCAGTCATGGTGGCCCCAGCTTATCGTTGAGGCACCGATCCCAGCAGGAGAGCAGAGGCCATGGACTTCGACCACCACTACGCTGTCACCGTCGATTGGCGCGGTGATCGGGGGACCGGCACGAGCGGCTATCGCGAGTACGGCAGGGAGGTGCTCGTGAGGGCCCCCGGGAAGGATGCCATCGACGGCTCGGCGGATCCGGCGTTCCGCGGCGACGCCGCCCGCTGGAATCCGGAGGAGCTGCTGCTGGCCGCCCTGGCGCAGTGCCACATGCTGTCGTACCTGCACGTCGCCGTCTCGAACGGCGTGGTCGTGACCGGATACTCGGATGCCGCGATCGGCACCATGGTCCAGACGCACGACGGCGGAGGTCACTTCACGACCGTGACGCTCCGCCCCCGTGTCGAGGTCGCCGACGCGTCGATGATCGACCTGGCCGCCGGCCTCCACGCCGAGGCGTCGCGGAAGTGCTTCATCGCGGCCTCGGTCAACTTCCCGATCGGTCACGAACCGGAGACCACCGCCCGAGGGTGATGGCCGGGAACGGCGTCGTGACGTGCGCGGGTCGCCGCGTGCGCACGGTCCGCCTCGTCGGCGGCCGCTGCCGCAGCATCCTGTTGCGCCCAGCGGTGGATCGCAGCCGCCCACCGGCCGTCGCGGTCGAGGGGTTCGAGTTCCTCGACGTGATCGAGCCGCTGGTGGCGGAGAGCCTCGTCGTCGGTGCTGTGGTCCAGCATCCGGACGTCTCGGGTTGCCCAGAAGGCGAGGGGATTCATCAGGTGCTCCGTCGCTCGTGCCGATCCGCCGCGATTGCTCGTAACCGGCTATCGAATTTCAGTAGTTACAACGTACCGTAACCTCTATTCGATGTACAGTGGTTATGTGATGGATGGCGGAAACGAATCGATCGATGGCGGAACCCCGGTGGTCGCCCTCGAGGACCTCCTCGTCGACTTCCTCAACACCCTGGACGTCGAGTACGAGACCGACGAGCTGACGACGCCGGCCGAGCTCGAGACGTGGGCGTCGGCGCGCGGCCTGATGGCCGGCGACCTCGATGACGCCAGGGCGGTGCGGACGGCACTGCGCGACCTCGCGAGCGGGCTCGACGTGCAGCCGACCGGGGGATCGGTGACGGTCGGCATCTCCGGTGTCGGTGTCGGCCTCGCCGCGCGCACCGTCTCGGAGGCCGTCCTCTCGGCCGCCGTCACCCTCGGCATCCAGGGTCGGCTGTCCCGGGTGAAGCTGTGCTTCGCGCACGACTGCGCCCTGGCCTTCTACGACCGCTCCCGCAACGGGTCGCGCACCTGGTGCGAGATGGGCGTGTGCGGCAACCGGGCCAAGGCCCGCAGTTACCGCGCGCGGCAGCAGTAGCGTCGTCGGCTCAGGCCGCGTCGCCGATCCACTCGGTCGGCCGGCAGGCCTGGCCCCCCTCGAGGTTCGCGCAGCTGCCGAAGATCGTCGGGTACGCCGTCGTCGTCGGCTCGCCGAACCAGCGCGAGTAGAGCAGCCAGAAGTTGAGGTTGCCGTGCGCCGAGCAGGCGTCACCCTCGCCCTTGAGGTCCTCGAGGGCAGCGGCGTTGGGCTGGTACGGGGTGTAGTTGTACAGGTTCGCCGTCGCCTGGTTGCGGATGTCGACCTCCGTGGCCCCGCACGCCGCGTCTGGGTGGAAGCCCACCGGCACGGTGCCCACATGGAACGCCCGGTCGGGATGCTGCGTGTACTGCCGGAACTGCCAGGCCGCGTTGTACACCTGGTTGAAGAAGCCGAAGTACTCGGTGTCGCAGTCCGCGGTGTCGGGGCAGCCGTAGCCCGTCGCCCGGAGGTAGCCCGACGCGTTCGGTCGGGTCACGAGGGACTGCTCCTTCTGCAGCAGCACGAGGAGGACGCGCGGGCTGATCCCGCAGGCCTTGGCGACCTTCGTGATGATGAGGGCGGCGCTCTCGTCGCGCCCGCCGACGTAGGCGTCGCAGTGGCCGGGCTCCACGGCCGGCTGGAAGGCGGTGTCCTGCGTGTAGTCGCGCAGGCACGGGGAGTCGTCGCGCGGCCGGCACGGGGCGGCGTCGAGGAAGTCCTGCACCTGGTCGGCCGTCATGGCCTCGCTGTTGAAGAAGTTGTAGTCGCTGATGATGAGACCGGGATCGAAGTCTGCACCGTCGGTCTGCGGGCGACCGGCCGCGGCTGCGACGAGAGGCTGGGCCGGGCTCGCGAGGGTCGAGGCGGTCGCCGGGGCCGCCGTCGCCGGTTCGGCCGGAGTGGCGCCGGCGCTCGGCGAGAGCACCCCGAACAGCGCCGCCGTGGACACGGCGGCCACGATCGCGAGCAGTCGGCGCAGCGCGGTCCGGGGTCGGGAGGCAGTCATCCGTTCGACCCTAGCGGCGGAGCCTGACGAATCGCTCAGCGACGCTCGCGGGGGAGCACCCGGTCGACGAGCTTGGCCACTCCGTGCTGGGGTGCCTCGTTGTAGGCGTCCGCGAGCTCCTGCCCGCTCAGGGCGTGGATCGCCGTCATGATGTCGTCGGTGGCGTGCCGACGCGCCCGCCCCGACTCGGCCGAGCCGTGCACGCTGAGATCGAGCGGCTCGCCGAAGGCGACCCGGAACCGGTGCGGCCGGGGGAACTTCGTGCCGACCGGCTGGATCTTGTCGGTGCCGACGAGTCCGACGGGCACGACGATGGCGCCGGTCGTGAGGGCGAGATAGGCGACGCCGGTGCGCCCCTTGTAGAGGCGGCCGTCCAGGGATCGCGTCCCCTCGGGGTAGAGCGCGAAAGCTCCGCCCGATTCGAGGATGCGCCGGCCGATGTCGAGGGACTCCTGCCCGGACGAGCCTGCTCCGCGCTCGACGGGAACGACCCCGATCGACGTGAACCACCAGCGCGAGATCGCGCCGCGGAAGCCGGTTCCCTCGAAGTACGTCGACTTGGCCATGAACTGCAGGCGGCGCGGAGCGACGGAGGGGATGGCGATGCTGTCGATGAACGACAGGTGATTGCTGGCGAAGATGACAGGCCCGGTGCGCGGGACGTTCTTCCGTCCCGTCACGGACGGACGGAAGTACAGGAAGACGATGGGCCAGAGCACGGCCTTGCAGAGGGCGTACACGAAACCGGGCCGCCGGATGGGGGCTGGTTCGAACATGTCCTCATCGGCCATCCGTTCACCGTACCGGCATCCGTATGCGCCCGTCGGCATGTCAAGCCCGCGGCGTAGAGTTGCGCACGTGCAGCGGATCATCATTCTCGGCTCGACCGGGTCCATCGGGACGCAGGCTCTCGACGTGATCCGGGCCAATCCCGACCGGTTCGAGGTGGTCGGCCTGGCCGCCGGGTCCAATCGCTCGATGCTCGATGAGCAGGCGGCGGCGTTCTCATCGCCGCCGACCGCCCTCGGCGTGATCGAGGCCGAGCAGCTCGTCCGCACGGTCGAAGCCGACGTCGTGGTCAACGGCATCACGGGTTCCATCGGCCTGGGCCCGACCCTCGCGGCGCTCGAGGAGGGCCGGACTCTCGCCCTCGCCAACAAGGAGTCGCTCATCGTCGGCGGCGAGCTCGTGAAGGCGGTGGCCGCACCCGGCCAGATCGTGCCGGTGGACTCCGAGCACTCGGCGATCGCCCAGGCGCTGCGCTCCGGCAGTGCAACCGAGGTGAGCCGGCTCGTCCTGACCGCCTCCGGTGGACCGTTCCGCGGCCGGACCCGCGCCGAGATGGCGGATGCGACACCGCGCGACGCGCTCGCGCATCCGACCTGGGACATGGGTCTGGTCGTGACGACGAACTCGGCGACCCTCGTCAACAAGGGTCTGGAGGTCATCGAGGCGCACCTGCTCTTCGACGTGCCGTACGAGGCGATCGAGGTGACGGTCCACCCGCAGTCGGTCATCCACTCGATGGTCGAGTTCGTCGACGGTTCGACCATCGCGCAGGCGTCGCCGCCCGACATGCGCCTGCCGATCTCACTGGGGCTGGACTGGCCGCACCGGGTGGCCGGTGTCGGGGCTCCGATCGACTGGACGCAGGCGCACGGCTGGACGTTCGAGCCTCTCGACGCGACTGCGTTCCCGGCCGTGGGCTTGGCGAAGCAGGTCGGCACTGCGGGCCGGACCTTCCCCGCGGTCTTCAACGCGGCGAACGAGCAGGCCGTGCACGCCTTCCACGCCGGGCGCATCGGGTTCCTCGACATCGTCGACACGGTGCGCAGGGTGGTCGACCTGCACGAGCCGGAGTCCGGCCCCCTGTCGCGGGAGTCGCTCGCCGACGCCGAGCGCTGGGCGCGCGCCGAGGCCGACCGGCTCATCGCCGGCTGAGGTCCTTCCGTCACGGCACGCGGTAGGACTCCACCGTCGTCCCGAGCGCCTCCGCCCACGGTGTCGCAGAGACCCCGAGCATCCGCTCGGTCTCGCTCGCGTCGATGACGAACGGCTCACGGAACTGGTAGCTCGACGCCACGATCTCGCGGACCTCGCCGTTGAACAGCCCGACGGTCTTCAGGACGATCGACGGATACGGCCGCAGGGTGCCGTGCACACCCCAGCGGTCGTCGACCTGCCCGGCGATCGCCGTGCGGCTCAGCGGATCGCCGCTCGGGACGTGCCAGACCCTGCCCCATTCGCCGCGGTTCTCAGCCGCCGCGACGAGCGTCCCGACGATGTCGGGCAGGTAGCTCCAGCTGTGCACCGCATCGGGGTCGCCGACGATGCTGGCCGCCTTCGACGCCAGCAGTGGGCGGAAGAAGTCGCCGCCCAGATGGGCCGTACGCCCGGCGCCCGGCCCGAAGTAGTCGCTGGCCCGCACCTCGACTCCGCGGAGGTCGCCGCGCTGGTGGGCGGCGAGCACCGCTCGCCATCCGTCACGGCGCACGATGCCCTTCGTCTCCGTCGTCCGCTCCGGCGACGTCTCCGTCATCGGTCCGTCCGGCACGCCGTACGGGTACAGGTTCCCCATCACGACCAGGCCGGCACCGGATGCGGTCGCCGCCGCGATGCTCGAGGCGAAGATCGGCGGCCACAGCTGCGGCCACTGGTCGTAGCGCGGATTCGTCGTCACGAAGATCGTGTCGGCGCCCTCCGCGGCACGGCTGATGGCGTCCGCGTCTGCGGCGTCGGCTGCGACGGATTCTGCTCCGGGCACGGCCCGACCGTCGCGGGTCGCCACGCGCACGTCGTCCCCGCGTTCGATGAGGCGTCGGGCGAGCAGGGAGCCGATGAGCCCATGGCCGACGATGAGGTGAGGCATCCGATGACCGTAGCGTGCGCGCCCAGCGATCCACCAGCCCCCTCCAAGGTTGACAGGACTAACCTGCTGACGTGGAAACTGTCCTGTCCTTCGTCGTCGGCGTCGTCATCGTGGCGATCGGCCTCGCAGCGTCGATCGCGCTCCACGAGGTCGGTCACCTCGTTCCGGCCAAGCGCTTCGGGGTGAAGGTCACGCAGTACATGATCGGATTCGGACCCACGATCTTCTCCCGCAGACGCGGCGAGACCGAGTACGGCGTCAAGGCCATCCCCCTCGGCGGCTACATCTCGATGATCGGGATGTTCCCGCCCGGGAAGGACGGAACGACCCGCGCAGCCAGCACCGGGTTCTTCCAGACCCTCGTGCAGGATGCCAGGAGTGCGAGCGCCGATTCGATCACCCCGGGCGACGAGGATCGCGCTTTCTACCGGCTGCCGGTGTGGAAGCGGATCATCATCATGTTCGGCGGCCCGTTCATGAACCTCGTCATCGCGGTGGTGCTCTTCGGGGTCCTGCTGATGGGCTTCGGGACGGCACAGGCGTCGACGACCGTCGGCAGCGTGTCGGCCTGCGTCCTCCCGGCGACGAGCGAGCGGCAGACCTGCCAGGACGCCGACACCGCATCGCCCGCTGCGGCGGCCGGCATCCTGCCCGGTGATCGGCTGGTCTCGATCGACGGCGAGGCCGTGACGTCGTGGGACGCGTCGACGGAGGTCATCCGCGCGTCGGCCGGTGACGACCTCACCGTCGTCGTCGAGCGGAACGGAGCCGAGAAGACCCTGATCGTCACGCCCATGCTCGCGGAACGCTACGTCTACGACGATGCGGGCAAGAACGTCATCGGCGACGACGGCGAAGCCGAGACCGCGACGTACGGCTTCGTGGGCATCGGCCCTGCGAGCGAACTCGTCCCGCAGCCCGTCACGAGCGTGCTGCCAGCGGTGGGGGAGAACATCGCAGGCGTGACCGCCATCATCGTGAATTTGCCACAGCGCATGGTGGGGATCGCGGATGCCGCATTCGGCTCGGGCGAGCGCGACCCCAACGGCCCGATCAGCGTCGTCGGCGTCGGCCGCGTCGCCGGGGAGATCGCCAGCATCGACACGATCCCGCTGCAGTCCAAGGTCGCGAGCCTCATCGGGCTCATCGCGTCCCTCAACGTGGCCCTGTTCGTGTTCAACCTCGTGCCGCTGCTCCCGCTCGACGGCGGTCACATCGCCGGCGCACTGTGGGAGGCCATCCGACGCGGGTTCGCGAAGCTGCGCCATCGGCCGGACCCCGGCCCCGTCGACATCGCGAAGCTCATGCCGCTCACCTTCGCGGTGGTCATCATCCTCGGCGGGATGAGTGTGCTGCTCGTCTACGCCGACATCGTGAAGCCGATCAACCTCTTCGGCTGACCGAGGGGGCCGACCGGACGAGGATCGCGGGCGGAGCGCCGCCCCGCCCCGGGCGCCGCGCGTCGATAGGCTCGCGCGCATGACCTGGAGCGACGACGCAGCACGCTATCTCCTCGACTCGACGGTGTGCCCGCGATGCGGCTCGGCGGTCGAGGCCACGGAGTCCTGTCCGTCGTGCGCGGCCGATCTCACCAGCCCGGCGGCGCTCGCGGCCTGGGACTGGTCGCAGAAGGCGGCCGATGCGCTGGCCAGGCGGCAGGAGTCCATCGCGGCGATCCCCACCGCGACGGCGGCACCGGGACCGGTGCAGTCGGCTGCCGCCCCCGTCCTCGCTCCCGCCGCCGCGAGTGGTGCGCCGGCCGCGTCGGGAACGACGACCGTGTCGGCTCCTGTGCGTTCGGCGGCGCTGCCGTCGGCCAGCGCCGAGATCAGCCTGCAGTCCGTGCTCGCCGTCGCCGGGGCAGGGCTCGTCGCCGTGGCCGCGATCGTCTTCACCTTCCTGAACCCCGACATCGACGTCGCAGCGCGCACGACGATCATCGGCGTGACGACCGCTGCGTTCTTCGGCGGGGCCTGGCTGCTGTCCCGTCGCGGACTCACGTTCTCGGCCGAGGCCATCGGAGGGCTCGGCATGGTCTTCCTCGCCCTCGACATCTGGGCATTCTCAGAACTCGCCCCGCGCGAGACAGGCGGCTGGTTCTTCGCCGCGGTCGGGCTCGCCGTCGCATCGGCCGGGATGATCGCGGTCGCCAGGATCGTGCGGCTGCGCACCTGGCTGTGGGCCGGTGTCGTCGGTGCATCCCTCGTGCCCGCTTTCCTCGGCTACGGCTTCGACGGGCCCGCGTTCTCCGTCGCGGGGCACATCGGCGTCGGATTCGCCGCGCTCCTTCTGCACGGACTCCTCCTGCGACTGCAGCCGCGGTTCCGCAGCCCGCTCCGCGCCGACCACACCGCGCTCGTCGTGCTCCAGTTGACGGCAGTGGCCGTGGTGCTGGTCCAGGCGCCGTTCGTCAGCTTCACGGCCGCTGCACCGTCCTCGTGGCCGCAGCCGCTCGGCATCGCCGTCGCCTACGCCGCCCTCGCGATCCTCGCGTTCTGCTCCTCCCGTGCCGGCATCGCCGCCTTCTGGAGTGCCACCGCCGGCATCCTCGCCGCATCGGCACTCGCCATCGCGACCATGACCGATGGACGCATCCCCGACGCCTGGTCCTTCGCCCTCGTTCCGCTGGCCTCGTCGGCCGTGCTCATCATGGCGGCCGGCCTTCCTCTCCCGCGCTGGATCCGGCGCGGGGCGGCCCGCAACGCCGCCATGGCGACGACGATCGTCTTCGCGCTCCCTGCGCTCGCCGTCGCAGCCGGTGCCGTGGTCGATGCCGTGGTCAACGGGCCGACGCGATCCGCGATCGCCGACGTGCTCGTCCTCCCCGCCGCCGTCGGCGGCCTGATCGCCGCGGCTGCGGGCATCTGGGTCGTGTCGCGCCTGTCCGGGGCATCGGAACCGATCGTCGCCGTCCGCAGCGCGGTCCTCGCCCGGTGGCTCGCGCTGCCCGCCGCCCTCGCCGCTCCCGCGTGGTCGGCGCTGGCGCCCGGCGTCCAGGTGGGCATCGGCATCGGGCTGGCCGCCGTGGCGAGCGCGATCCTCGTGCTCGCACCCCGGGTGACGCGGTCGTCGTGGCAGCTGCGCGCCCCGGGAATCGTGGGCGCGCACGCCGTGCTCGTGTTCGCCGTCGTCCTGTCCTGGAGCGATCAGGCCATCGCCGTGGTCGCCGGCGCGGCCGCCGTTCTGGTCCTCGTCGGCGTGGCGCAGACCGTTCCGGCGTCCGTGCGACCGGCGCACATGGGCGTCGGCTTCGCCTACGCCCTGGTCGTCAACGCCGCAGCGCTCGATCTCGCCGGCGTCGACAGCCTGCCCGTGCTCTGCCTCACCACGACCTTCGCCTCCCTCGCCGCGCTCGCGGCGACCCTCACCGACTGGCTCAGGCCCATGACCTGGTACGCCGTGCTCGCGGTGACGACCGTGCCGTTCCTGCTCGGCATCGTGAGCGTCTTCATCGAGCGCAGTGGCTGGACGGCGGTGTCGACGGGCGTCACGTTCCTCCTCGCGCTGGCGCTCGTCCTGACGCGCCGCCCCGGGCTCACGCCCGTGCTGCGCACCCTGGCCGGTGCGCTCCTGGTCCCGACTCTCGCCGTCGTGGTGGTGTGCCTGGCCGCACAGCTGCTCGACAGCAGCGGCTCGCCGGTCGCGTTGCCGGTCATCGCCGTGATCGTGGCTGCGACCCTGCCCAGCACGTTCGTCATCGGCGACGCACTGGTGCGGCACGGAATGCCGACCGGCGAGGCCCGCTCGGTGCGGATCGCGATCGAGATCTCAGCGCTCGTGACGGGCGCCGTCGCCGTGCTTCTCGCGCTCGTCGGCGTGGCCGGCACGGAGACGGCGTTCATCGTGCTGGTCATCATCGGCATCGGTGCAGCGGCAACCGGCATCTGGCTCCGCCGCTACGGCTGGTGGGTCGCCGCAGCAGCATGGACCGGCGCCCTGTGGTGCCGGTGGGCGATCGCCGGGATCGACGTCATCGAGCCCTACGTGCTGCCGCCGGCCATCGTGGCCGTCGTCGTCGGTTCGATCCTCATCACGCGGGGTCGCAACGGCCTCCCGATCGCGGCCACCGGACTCGCCTGCGCCGTGCTGCCGTCGCTCGCCACGCTCGCGGCGACCGGATCCGGTCAGGACGCGACGGCGCCGTGGCGCGCCATCGGCCTCCTCTGCGCCTCCGTGCTGCTGCTCGTCCTCGTCTGGATCATCACTCGGAGCCGGAACGGCGTTCCGTCACGACTGGCTCCGCTGGGCGTCCCCGCCGCGGTCGTGGCGGCAGCGGCCGCAGCTGGCGGGGTGATCCAGGGCATCCGCTACGGGACCGGTGCCGACGTCCTCCCGCTCGTCGATCCGCAGCTCGTCATGCTTCCCGTCCTGGGCTACGCGGTCGCCGCGACGGTCCTGGCTGCTGTCGCCGGTCGCCTCGCGGTGCGCGCCGGCGTCCGCACGCGCTGGGTCTACGCCCCCGCCGTCGTGTACCTCGTGGCCGGGCCCATCTCGGCCGTCGGCCCGACCCCGTTGGCCATCTGGACGCTCTGGACGCTCGCGCAGCTGCTGCTCGCGCTGGTGGTGTTGACCGCCGTGCGCGCCAGACGGCACGCCGTGACGCTTCCACCCGTCTGGTTCGTCTGGGCGGTCGCGTGGTGCACTGCCGTCGCAGGGTGGAGCGAGCGCGAGATCCTGCGTGTCGAGGGCTTCTCCCTCCCGCTCGGGATCGCGCTGCTGGCAGCGGGCATCGCCGCACTGGTGCCCGTCGACGGCGCTGTGACTCCACGCGAGGCCCCGCTGCCGTCGCTGAACGCGTGGCCGACGGGCTTCCGGGGCTCGTGGTGGCTGCTCGCCCCCGGGCTCGTCGCCATCCTGCTTCCGTCGATGCTGGCCACGGCCACCGATCCGACCACGTGGCGTGCGATCCTCGTGATCGCCATCGCGCTCGCTTCGATCCTCATCGGCGCCGTCCGGAAGCTGGCGGCGCCGTTCATCATCGGACTCGTCGTGCTGCCCATCGAGAACATCATCGTGTTCGCGGTGCAGATCGGTCGCGACATCCAGTCGTTGCCGTGGTGGATCACGCTGGCGACGGCCGGCGCGGTGCTGCTCGTGATCGCGGTCACGACCGAACGTCGCACGGGCGCCGACCGCGGCGTGGCAGCACGGCTGCGCGACCTCACCTGACCCGCGCCGGGCCTGTTCCCGGCCGTCGGAGTCAGCGGGACAGCAGGAGCGCGTCCCCCTGGCCGCCTCCGCCGCAGAGTGCGACGGCGGCGCGACCGGAGCCGCGACGGGCGAGCTCGTGCGCAGCGTGCAGGGCGAGTCGAGCGCCGGACGCCCCGATGGGGTGACCGACGGCGATCGCTCCGCCGTGGATGTTGACGACGTCGGGTGCCAGGCCGAGCTCGCGGGTCGATTCGACGGCGACCGCGGCGAAGGCCTCGTTGATCTCGACGATGTCGAGATCGGACGCCGTCCACCCCTGCCGGGCGAGGGCCGCCGCGATGGCGTTCGAGGGCTGGGAGTGCAGCGAGTTGTCCGGTCCGGCCACATGACCGGACGCCTCGACGATCGCGAGCCATTCCAGTCCGTGTGCGTCGGCGTAGTCGCGGCTCGCGACGACGAGTGCGCTGGCACCGTCGGACAGCGGCGAGGAGTTCCCCGCCGTGATGGTCCCGTCGCCGGAGAACGCCGGGCGCAGGGATCCGAGAGTCTCGACCGTCGAACCGGGGCGGACCCCCTCGTCGGCGCTCACGATCACGGGGTCGCCCTTCCGCTGGGGCACGGCGACCGGTGCGATCTCGACGTCGAAGACGCCGGCGGCCGCTGCGGCCCCCGCGCGCTGATGCGATGCGGCGGCCACTTCGTCCTGCTCGGCACGTGTGATGCCGAGGCGAGAATTGTGCTGCTCGGTCGACGCCCCCATCGAGATGCCGTCGAAGGCGTCGGTCAGGCCGTCGTACGCGGCATGGTCGATCATGGTGACCTCGCCGTAGGCCCAGCCGCGCCGGGAGCCCGGCAGGAGGTGCGGTGCGTTCGTCATCGACTCCTGGCCGCCGGCCACGACGACGGATGCCTCGCCGAGCCGGATGAGCCTGGCCGCGTCGATCACGGCCGCGAGACCCGACAGGCACACCTTGTTGAGCGTCATGGCCGGCACGCGCCACGGGATGCCGGCGGCCACCGCACTCTGCTTGGCCGGGTTCTGGCCCGCTCCGGCCTGGAGCACCTGCCCCATCAGGACCGCATCGATGTCGTTCACGTCGACGCCGGACTTCTCGATGGCGTCGCGGATGGCGATCGTCCCGAGCTGCACCGCCGACAAGGCGGCGAACTGCCCGTTGACGCGCCCCTGCGGGGTGCGGGATCCGGAGAGGATGACGACCTCGGTCGTGCTCATGGAATCAGACTCCTTCGTCGTGTGGCCAGCGGCGGCCTCCCTCGACGATAACCCCGCTCGGAGCGTTCTCGGCACCGGCGGGATCGAGATGCCCGATCATGCGGGTCGTCGGGCAGGGCGCTGTTGCCGGACTGTTGCATCGGCCTCATTGAGAATCACCCTCCCACCTGCGAATATTCGATACGAGACACGATCTTCGTGTTCCGAGGCGTTGGGGGCACGGATGTCCGGCGGGCGGTGGGGACTTGGAGCGGCGCTCGCCGGCACCGTGCTGCTCGCCATCGTCGGATGCACGGGGGCGGATGATGCGCCGACGTCGTCGCCGTCGCCGGTCACGTCCACCCCGGCTCCAGCGCCGGCGAGCACGCCGGATCCCATCGACCCGCTGACGACGGTGACGGCGCTCGTCCTGCGCGCCGAGGCCGTCGAGTTGACTGATGATGACGGACGCGTCGTCCTCGCCCTCGATTACACGGGCTCGTCCGCTGATGCGATGACCGTGCTCTCCACCGTCTTCGATGGCCCGCCGGTCGATGAGCCGTACCGGGGTACGAATCACGCACCACCGGGGATCTACCACGCCTGGGAAGCCGTCACACTCGACGAGCGGCACTACGACGAGGGCACTCCCGACGTGGCGAACTTCGTCCTCTACTTCGACGCCCCGGAGAACCGCGGTATCGACCTGCGGACCGTCCAGGGGTATCGGGCGGGCGATTCCTGGGCCACCCTGTCATCCGCCCCTGACGTCCACGCCAACCCCTCCGGATGCTCCGGACCGTATTCGGAGCACGTCGACGTCACCACCGGGTACAAGCGCGGGGTGGAGCTGCGGTTGACCGAGGACGAGTCGACGGTCCGGTGGCTGGCTGCGCCGGTCGCGATCTTCCTGGATGGCTGTCCGTGAGCGGATGCCCCTGCGACCACATGGCCCGGATGCCGCCGGATTCCCAGCGACGCGGTCGTAAGCTGGGTTCGTGCCCGCTGTGAATCTCGGAATGCCCAAAGTCCCCGAAGTCCTGGCCCCGCGACGCAAGTCCCGCCAGATCAAGGTGGGCAAGGTGCTCGTCGGCGGTGACGCCCAGGTGAGCGTGCAGTCGATGACGACCACCCCCACCCCGAACATCAACGCGACGCTGCAGCAGATCGCAGAGCTCACCGCATCCGGCTGCGACATCGTGCGGGTCGCCGTTCCGAGCCGCGACGACGCCGAGGCCCTTCCGATCATCGCCAAGAAGAGCCAGATCCCCGTGATCGCCGATATCCACTTCCAGCCGAACTACGTGTTCGCGGCGATCGACGCCGGCTGCGCTGCCGTCCGCGTGAACCCGGGCAACATCCGCAAGTTCGACGACCAGGTCGGGAAGATCGCGGCCGCCGCCAAGGCGGCCGGCGTCTCCATCCGCATCGGCGTGAACGCCGGATCGCTCGAGCCCAGCCTGCTGCAGAAGTACGGCAAGGCCACACCCGAGGCGCTCGTCGAGAGCGCCGTGTGGGAGGCGAGCCTGTTCGAGGAGCACGACTTCCACGACTTCAAGATCTCCGTGAAGCACAACGACCCGATCATCATGGTCAAGGCGTACCGCATGCTCGCCGAGCGCGGCGACTGGCCACTGCACCTCGGCGTCACCGAGGCAGGGCCCGCGTTCCAGGGCACCATCAAGAGCGCGACGGCCTTCGGAATCCTGCTGAGCGAGGGCATCGGAGACACGATCCGCGTCTCGCTGTCGGCGCCGCCGGTCGAGGAGGTCAAGGTCGGCCTGCAGATCCTGCAGTCCCTCAACCTCCGCGAACGGAAGCTCGAGATCGTCTCCTGCCCGAGCTGCGGGCGCGCTCAGGTGGACGTCTACAAGCTCGCCAACGACGTCACCGACGGGCTCGAGGGCATGAGCGTGCCGCTGCGCGTCGCCGTCATGGGCTGTGTCGTCAACGGGCCCGGCGAGGCGAGGGAGGCCGACCTCGGTGTGGCGTCCGGAAACGGCAAGGGCCAGATCTTCGTCAAGGGCGAGGTCATCAAGACGGTTCCCGAGTCGGAGATCGTCGCGACCCTCATCGCCGAGGCGAACCGCATCGCGGCGGAGTCGCCCGACCTGGCGAGCGGATCCCCGGTGGTCTCGGTCAGCTGATCTCCGGGCTCGCCGACCGGCCACCGCGTCGCCGGGGGAGATGAGAAAGGTCTCACTCCGCGGGGGGTTGTGGCATCCGGACGCCGACTCCCAAGCTGGAGGCCGCATCGCAGAGCCGATGGCGAGGACGAGGAGGTCGGGATGTTCCGGACCACGACCGCTGTGGCGCTGGCTGCCGGCGCGCTCTTCGCGGTTGGCGGGTTCTCGGTCGGCGCCGTCGCGCTGCAGAACGCGTTCGAGGTCGCGGAATCGCCGGCGCAGGCCATCGACGCCGGTCCGGTGACGGGCGCAGCACCCTCGGAGTCCCCGGTTCCCGTAGCCGACACCGCCACCGATGCCGCACCGGGCGCCGCAGCTCCCGGGCCGAGCCAGGAGGTCGTGCCCGTGGTCGCGGCGCCCATCCCCGTCGACGACGCCGTCGCCGACGACGCCGTCGCCGATGACCAGGCGGAGGACCCGACGGCCGACGTCGTGGACGATCCGCCCGCCGTCGAGCCGGGAACCGCCGCCGCCGATCCCGCCGCGACTCCCGACGAGCCGGGCAGGGCCGCACGGGTCGATTCACGCCGGCACGACTGGCGCGACTGCGCCGGGCACGGAACCGGCGATGGGGAACCCGCGTTGTTCAGCGCGCCCCTGCTGCAGCGCGGGATCCAGGCGGCGGTCGCCGATCCGCCTGTCGACCCCGTGCCCCAGCCGTCGGCCCCCGCCGCGGCCCCCGAGCCGGCGCCCGCCGCTCCCGCCGACGTCGGCCAGCAGTCCGGCGGCCGCGACGGCCGGGGATCCGACGGCCGCGACCGGTCGTCACGAGGCGGCGACCGTCACGGCGATCGGGGCGACCGCGGATGGGGCGGCCACTCAGGACGTGCCCGCTGACGGTGGTCGGAAGACTCCCGCCGGCGCGGTGCGCAGGGTCCGGCATCGCATTCGGGTTGCGATGCCGGACCTTCACGCCCGGTCGGGCTCGCTGTTCGCGGGCTCGGGAGTCGGGATGAAGCGATAGCCCAGGCCTCTCACGGTCTCGAAGAACGCCGGGCCGATCTTGTTCCTCAGGTAGCGCACGTACACGTCGACGACGTTCGTACCGGGATCGAAGTCGTAGCCCCACACCCGATTGAGGAGCTGCTCGCGGCTCAGCACCTCGTCGGGGTGCCTGAGGAACTCCTCGGCGAGGGCGAACTCGCGCGCGGACAGCTCCACCGATGCACCGTCGACCCTGACGCTCCTGGCGCGTACATCCAGCACCAGGTCGCCGACCGTCAGGATCGTCGCGTCGGGGATCGCGTTCGTGTCGCGCAGCCGCAACCGGATCCGGGCGAGCAGCTCATCGAACCGGAACGGCTTCGAGATGTAGTCGTTCGCGCCGCCCTCGAGGCCGGCGACGGTGTCGACGCCGGAATCCCGGGCGGTGAGGATGATCACGGCCACCCCCACGCCCTCGGCCCGCAGCATCCGCAGCACGTCGAAGCCGTCGAGGCGCGGCAGTCCGATGTCGAGCAGCAGCAGGTCGAAATCCCCCGTACGGGCGGCGGAGAGGGCGGCGAGGCCATCGGACACCACCGAGACCTCGAACCCGGCCGCCGTGAGCCCCTTGTCGACGAAGGCGGCGATGCGCTCCTCGTCCTCTGCGATGAGGATCCGGCTCATCCCCGTCTCCCCGGATGACGTCGCGCGGTGGCGATGATGTCGTCGAAACGGGCGGCGGTGCTCGGCATGGACTCCTCGGGGTGGCTCGTGTCGGTGTCGGTGCCGGCGTCGGTGGCGGATTCCGCCGGCCCGGCGTCCACGGCCTCAGTCGCCGGGCCTGCGGCGTCGGAGGCCTCGGTGATCGCCGGGGCAGGCGGCTGCGAGTACCGCGGGAGGTCGAACGGCTCATCGTCGGGCATGACCGGAACGTCCGTCGCCGTGCGGACGAGCGGCAGCCGGATCGTGAAGCGGGAACCCGATCCCGGCTCGCTGTCCAGCAGCACGGTGCCGCCGTGCGCCTCGGCGATCGCCGCGACGATGGCGAGCCCGAGCCCCGAGCCCTCGATTCCGCGGCCCTCCTGCGCCCGCGTGAACCGGTCGAAGATGCGCACCTGCGCGTCGGGCGGGATGCCGGGACCGTCGTCGAGCACCCAGAGATCGACGCAGGGGCGGCCGGCGGCATCCGACTCGAGCGAACTGCCGATCCGGATCGATCCGTCCGCGTCGGAGTACTTCGACGCGTTCTCCGCGAGCTGCAGCCACGCCTGGGTGAGGCGGGCGGTGTCGGCGTCGATCGTGACGCCGGCCACCTCGCCGAGCAACCACTGGTGGGTTCCGCTCAGTATGGACGCCTTCTGGTGCACCATCTCCGTCAGTTCGGCCACGTCCGTGGGTGCCGAGCGCACGAAGTCGGGATTGCGGCTCTTGACCAGCAGGCCGATGTCGATCACCAGGGTGTCCATGCGGTCGAGCTCCTCGATCGCGATCTCCCGGGTGGCCCGCACCTCGTCCGGACGCTCGGCGTCCATCAGCTCCAGGTGCCCGCGCACGATCGTGAGCGGGGTCTTGAGCTCGTGGCTGACGTCGTCGAGCAGGCGCTGCTGGCTCGTGAAGCTCTCCTCGAGGCGGTCGAGCATGCCGTTCACCGTGCGCGTGAGGTCGGAGACGTCATCGGTCCCCTCCACGGGGATGCGCTCCGAGAGATCGGAGACGGAGATGCGCGCGGCGGTCTCCTGGAGGGAGCGGATGGGGCGGAGCAGGCGGCCCGCCACGAACCAGCCCACGAGGCCGATGACCACGAGAGCACCGACGGCGACGATCGCGTAGGTCGTGAAGGCGTCGCGCACCTCCTCGAGCTCGGCGCTCACGTTGTAGGCGGAGATGTACAGGCCCTCCTCCGGATCGTCCTCGACCGAAACCGGGACGATCACGTATCGGAGGGTGCCGACGGAGGTGTCGGCCGTTCCCACGACCGCGGTGTCGCGTCTGGCCTCCGGCAGGACCCTGGCGAGGAAGCTCGGATCATCGTCGAGCCGGAACGGCAGGTCGGCCGCCGGCACGAGGGCGGCCTCGCCGTCGACGACGCCGATCGTGCTCTCGTTGTGGTCCGGGACGACGCGCGCCATCGTGGTCGTGAGGAGTTCTCGGACCGTCGTGGGCGTGACGCCGGCCGCATCCCCGGATTTCGCGGCTTGGCGGATGTCGGTCGCCGTGTGCGCGAGGCGCTCGTCGATCTGGGAGAGCACGCGTTCGCGCTGCACGAAGATCGTGACCGCGCCGGCCACGGCCATGCCGAGAGCAGCCACGACGAGGATCGACACCACGATCCGGGCGCGCACGGATCGTGCCACGCCCCGCACCCCGGAAGGCTCCATCGGCCCATTATCGTGACCGAGCGGCGCAACGGACATGAGAGGACTCACATCCGCGGGGACGATCTGTTGACAACGTAACTTCAACGATATATCGTTAACGTATCGCAGAAGTTCTGCGATGGCTCTTCTTCACAGAGCAGGACGAAAGGATGTCTGCGCTCATGAAACGCGAACATTACGAACACTTCAGCAAGGACTCACGCCGGCACCCCGAGGGCGTGCGGTTCCACACCGAGGATCGGGGATCCCGGGGACGCGGCGGCTTCGGCCCCGGTGGCTTCGGCCCCGGTTTCGGTCCGGGCTTCGGTCCCGGCATGCACGGTTGGGGCGGCCCGGACGCCTGGAATCGCGGCAGACGCCGCGGCAAGGGCGATGTGCGATCGGCGATCCTGTCGCTGCTCGCCGAGACCGACAGCCTCAACGGCTACGCCATCATGAAGGCCATCGGTGAGAAGACCGACGGCGCATGGCGCGTCAGCCCCGGCTCCGTCTATCCGACGCTCCAGCAGCTCGTCGACGAGGGACTCATCGTTCCCCGCGGCGAGGGCCGTGGCACCGAATTCGGATTGACCGATGACGGCCGCACCTATGCGGCGGAGAACGCCGACGAGCTGGCCAAGGCCTGGGCCGGCGTTCCCCGGCCGAGCGAGTCGGCCACCGATCTCTTCGAGAGCGTCGGCAAGCTCATGGGAGTCGTGGGCCAGTTCCGCCACGGCGCCACCGACGCCCAGCGCGCCGCCGCCGTCGAGAAGCTCGACGAGGCGCGCCGAGCGCTCTACCTGATCCTCGCGGACTGATCTCCCGAGGCTCATTGCCGCCCGCTCTCCTCCGGTGTGACACTGGAGGAGAGCGGGCGTCGTCGTGCCCGCGTTCCGGCGAGAGGATGCGGTCATGAGCGACAGCAGCGGATACGAGTACCCCGACGAGGCCGGCTATCCCGACGGCACGGGCACCCTCGATGAGGGAACGGCGGATGACGCAGCCGCCCAGGCCGTCGCCGACGAGGTCGGCTCCTTCGCCATCGAGGACGAAGAGGACGTCGAGGGCGTCTGAGCCGCGGAGCGGGCTCGGCGATCAGGCGGGCTCGAGCACCACGCTGCCCGTGGCGATGTCGGCCGACGCGACCCGCACGGGGACGTGCGTTCCCGGTCGCGCATCCGCCGCGGCGAGACTCGCCGTGACGGTGGGCTCGATCAGCTGAACGCGAGCCCGGCCCTTCGCCGTGGAGAGCACGACGGCATCGAGATCCTCGCCCACCCGGGAGTCCAGCAGGGCGGCCTCCACCCGATCGACGGCGCCGCTGTCGAGCCGTCCGGCGATCGACGACGACGTCGCCATGATGCGGGGAAGGTCGGCGAGTCCGTCGACGACCCACGCGGGAACGGCGGCACCCGTCGAGAGCGCGAGGCAGATCTCCAGTCCCTGCCGATCGACGAGGCGGCGGAGCGGCGCCGTGACGTGCGCGTACGGCGCTCCGATCGCGGACTGCTCCGGGACCACGGCCGGTCGTTCCGTGAACGTCGTGTAGCCGGCCCCGCGGAACAGGCCGGCGGCGGCCTGGCGCACGGCGAGCGCTGCGGCGGAGTCGTCGAGCGAGTTCAGGTAGCCGCCGTAGGAGCTGGCGTCGTGCCACGGCAGTCCGATCGCGACGGTCTGG
>JBEVEO010000053.1:0-2954 GCA_040512695.1 Leifsonia sp.
CCTTGAGGGTCTTCGTGTGCTTGACCTCGTCGAAGTGGTAGTCGAGCCCGGCCTTCGCGGCGATGCCGGTCACGTGCTCGAGCATGGCCTCGACCTGCTCCACAGGCATGCCCTTGGCGTTGGCAAGGTACTCGGTCGTCGAGCCCACGAAGTCGGCCGGGGTGTCGGGCGAGAGTTCGAAGGAGTGGTACTCCACCTCGACGACGGGGCCGTAGGCTCCGAGAGCCGCAATGCCGCCTACGAGGTTGCGCTTGCCGATGTAGCACCATGGGCAGGCGATGTCGGACCAGATGTCGATCTTGATGGGTTCACTCACGCTGGTGGCAACCGGGGCTCAGACGTTCGTATTCCCGCCGCGGTACTCCCCGCCTCATCGAGCAGACGAGGCAGTGGTCGGCGCATCGACGGCTCCGCCGAACCGCCGGTTGCGCGAGGCGTAGAGCTCGATCGCCTTCCAGAGCTCGGTGCGACCGAAGTCGGGCCAGAGCGTGTCGAGGAAGACCATCTCCGCGTAGGCGGACTGCCACAGCAGGAAGTTCGAGGTGCGCTGCTCCCCCGAGCTGCGCACGAACAGGTCGACGTCGGGCATCTCCGGGTTGTAGAGCCGCTTGGCGATGAGCTTCTCCGACACCGCGGACGGACGGATGCGACCGGCGGCCACGTCGTCGGCGATCGAGCGCACGGCATCCGTGATCTCATTGCGTCCGCCGTAGTTGACGCACATGGTCAGCGTGAGTGCGGTGTTCCCCGCCGTCATCTGCTCAGCGAACTGCAACTCCTCGATGACGCTCTTCCACAGGCGCGGCTTGCGACCGGCCCAACGGATGCGGACGCCCCACTCGTTGAGCTGGTCGCGGCGTCGGTGGAGCACGTCGCGGTTGTAGCCCATGAGGAA
Source organism: Leifsonia sp. (assembly GCA_040512695.1). Lineage (GTDB taxonomy): Bacteria > Actinomycetota > Actinomycetes > Actinomycetales > Microbacteriaceae > Orlajensenia. Next base: position 896 of record JBEVEO010000053.1, read on the forward strand.
GCGCACCTCCTCGGGCGAACGCTTCCAGTTCTCGGTGGAGAACGCGTACACGCTGAGGTGCTTCACCCCGATCTGCAGGGCGCCGGCGACGACGTCGAGCAACGCCACCTCTCCGGCCTTGTGGCCCTCGATGCGGGTGAGGCCGCGCTGGTTGGCCCAGCGTCCGTTGCCGTCCATGACGATGGCGACGTGCTCGGGAACGGCCTTCTTCGGCAGCTCGGGCGGGTAGAGGCCGGTCCAGTCGACGGGAACGTAGGGAACCGCATCCTTGTGCGTGTACGGCTTGGGGCTCACGAACTCTCCCGGGAGACGTGCGGCAGAGAGCGCAGGCCGCGCTCGAGGTGCCACTGGGCGTAGGCGGCCACGATGCCGCTGGCTTTGGACCTGGTCGACTCGGATGCCGCTTCCGCCGTGGGCCAGTCGCCCTCGACGAGGGCGCCGAGCAGGCCGATCGTGACGGCATCCACCTTGGGAGCTCCGGGAGGCGCGCACGTGTCGCAGACCACCCCGCCCAGCTGCACGACGATCGAGTGGTGCGGACCGACGGTGGCGCACCGGGCGCAGTCGGTGAAGGTGGGCGCCCAGCCGGCGACAGACAGGGCGCGCAACAGGTAGGAGTCGAGGGTGAGCGTCGGCGCGTGCTCCCGGCGGGAGAGGGAGCGCAGGGCGCCGACCAGCAGCAGGTACTGCTGCAGCGAACCCTCGGACTCCGTGACCCGATCGGCCGTCTCCACCATGACCGATGCCGCCGTGTAGCTGCCGTAGTCGTCGGTGATGAGGGTGCCGTAGGAGCCGAGCGACTCGGCCTGGGTGATCACATCGAGGGTGCGCCCCTCCCAGAGCTGCACGTCGGCGACCATGAACGGCTCGAGCCTGGCACCGAACTTCGAGGCCGTACGTCGGACGCCCTTGGCGACAGCGCGCACCTTGCCGTGCTGACGCGTGAGCATGGTGACGATGCGGTCGGCTTCACCCAGCTTGTGGGTGCGCAGCACGACGGCTTCATCACGGTAGACAGGCACCCCTCGATCATCCCACTGCCCCGGCATGACATCGCGTCGGGCGGGCCGAGTCAGTTGATATACATGACGGGTGCATACGGCCCTCTTCACCATCCCCCTCTGGCTCGACCTGACTGCCGTCGCAATCGGAGCCATCCAGGGCGCGATGTTCTCGGGCCGTCTGAAGGAGCACCGCATCGACCTGCTCGGCGTCACGATCATCGGCGTGGTCGTCGGCCTCGGCGGTGGTCTGTTGCGCGACCTGCTGCTGAATGTTCCCCTCGCCCTGATCCAGACCAACTGGTACCTCATCGTCGCGACGGTCGCCGCCATCATCGGCATGCTGCTCCAGCGCGCGTTCGCACGCCTCAACCCCCTGATCATCGCGTTGGACGCCGTCACGATCGGCCTGTTCGGGGCGATCGGCACGACGAAGGCGCTCTCGGTCGGGGTTCCCGTCGTGCCCGCGGTCTTCGTCGGCGTCGTCGCGGCGGTGGGCGGCTCGATCCTGCGCGACATGATGCTGAACCTCCCGATCGCGCTCATGCACGTCGGGTCGCTCTACGCCGTGGCCGCCGGGGCCGGCACGATCCTGTTGGTCGCGCTCGCCGCGGCCGGAATCGACATCACCATCGCCGGGCTCGCCTGCGTGGCGGTGACGACGCTCATCCGACTGCTGGCGGTGAGATTCGGCTGGAGCCTGCCGGAGCAGCGCGCCATCGGCAGCTGGATGCGGTGGCGGCGGGCGTAGACGGCGTGATGCTGGAACCGCCCGCTCGCTGAGGCCCGGACGAAGTCCGCGGTCGAAGCGCTGCGTGGAGCGCTTCGACCGCGCGCTGCGCGCGGACCTCAGCGAGCGGGAGACTCAGGTGTGATCGGGACGGGCAGCAGTGCGAGCCTCAGACCGCGGTGGAACCGACCAGGTCGCCCTGGCGCACGCGGATGGCCCGGTTCACGGCCGAGATGACCGCCTTGAGGCTGGCGGTCGAGATGTCGCCGTCGATACCGACGCCCCAGAGCGTGACGCCCTCGACGACGCACTCGACATACGCCGCGGC
>JBEVEO010000060.1:0-7341 GCA_040512695.1 Leifsonia sp.
GTGATCGCCTCCTGGCAGGAAACGACCAGCCGCTCGTAGGAGGACCCGTCGTGCCGCCACCGCGCCACGTGCCGGCCCGGTGCTGCGACGGCTGGCGGGGACGCCGCCGCCAGTTCCGTCCGGACCCGGCCCGCCCAGGCGTCGAACGCGGCGGATTCCGTCTCGTCGTGCGGATCGAGAGCGATGATGCTCATCGTGCCGTGCGCGTGGTCGAACTCGATGATGCGGCGGGCGAACAGGAGGGCCGCATCGGGGAACGGCGATGCGGGAAGGCCGACCCCTGTCGTGCGCTCCCCCAGTTCGTAGCCGAACCAGCCGACCCAGCCGAGCGGGCGTCCGGGGACGGACGGCACTGCGGCCGGCGGCTCGTCCATCCGCGACCCGAGGAAGGCGAACACGTCATCGTCCGGACCGAACGAGACGACCTCGTCGCCGCGACCCGGCGCGCCCATCCAGCTGCGCCCGTCCACGGCTCCGATGCCGCCGTCGAGCCAGAACGCATTCACTTCGGTGCCGAACAGCGCCGTGAACGCCGCTGCGGGGTCGCACCAGCCGTCGAGCGGGATGATCCGTGGCATCCGTCCAGCCTAGAGCGCGCCCGGCCGGCGTCCGGGCTCAGGCCGAGATCCGCCCGTTCTCCAGTCGCACCACCCGATCGACGAGATCTCGGGGCACGGCGCCGTGGGAGATGAGCACGACCGTCCTCCCGTCGCCGTCCGCGGCGACGAGCAGGTCGCGAAGCAGCGCGTCCGCGCGTTCGGCGTCGACGTTGGCCGTCGGTTCGTCGAGGATGAGAACGGGGAAGTCGGCCAGGAGCGCACGCGCCAGCGAGATCCGCTGGGCCTGTCCGCCGGACACGAGCGCGCCTCCCTCACCGAGCGCCGTATCGAGGCCGTCGCGTTCCGACGCCCACTCGGCCAGCCCGACGCGCTCGAGCACGGCGTCGAGGTCGGCATCCGTCGCCGTGTCGCGCGCGAACCGGAGGTTGTCGCGGAGGGTCGCATCGAAGAGCCATGGCCGTTGCTCGCAGAGTCCGATGACGGTGCGCACCTCGTCCTGCCGCAGCCCGGCCGCCTCCTCGCCGTCGATCCGGAAGCTCCCGTCGTAGGAGAGGAAACGGACGAGCACGTGGGCGAGTGTCGTCTTCCCGCCACCGCTCTCCCCCACGACGAGCAGCCGTTCCCCCGGCGCCAGGTCGAGGTCGAGCGGTCCGATCCGCCCGCCGCCGTCCGGCCATCGCGCCGTCAGTCCGCCGAGCGAGATCGCCGGCGTGCCCGTGCCCGCGAGGGACGCGGCGACGCCCGCGGTGTCGACGGCGAGCTCCGGCGGCACGGTCGTGGGGACGGCGGATGCCACGCGCGCGGCACTCGCGCGTACGGCGCGTCGAGCGGACACGGCGGCGGGGAGCATGCCGCAGACCTCGAAGACGGCGAGCGGGACGAGCACGACGACAGCCAGTTCGGGGCCGGCCAGGGATCCGGACCGGAGTCCGGGAACGCTCGCGATCATCGCCAGTACGGTCGCGATCCCGGCCGCCGCCGAGACCACAGCCGTTGCGATGCCGGCGCCGGCCGCCGAACGCAGCTCGGCCGAGCGCAGTCGCCCATCCGCAGCGGCGATGCGTTCGAGGCCGGCATCCACGGCGTCGTAGGCGATGAGGGTGTCGATGGATGCCACCGCGTCGAGCAGGGCGGATGCGACGGCACCGCGCTCCGGGGCGACCCGGCGCTCGGCGCGAGCCGCGACGGTCCCGTGCAGCGCCGTGCCTGCCGCGAAGGCCACCACGAGGCAGAGGGCGAGCGCGGCCGCAGCGCCCGGGCTCAGGAGGGCGACGCCGACGAGGCTCGCACCCGCCGTGACGGCGGCGACGATGATCGGCTGGAGCACCCGGAGCGGCCGGTTCTGCAGCTCGTCGACGTCACGGGCGAACCGGGTGAGCAGGTCGCCGCGGCCGATCCGGGCGATGCCGTCCGGCGCGAGCGGGATGAGCCGCTCGAGAAGGTCGACGCGCAGTCTCGTGAGCTGCCGGAGCGCCGCATCGTGCGTGACGAGGCGTTCGAGGTAGCGGAATGCGGCCCGGGCGAGTGCGAAGGCGCGCACGGCCACGACGACCGCGGAGAGGTACATGATCGACGGCTGCTCCGCCGCCCGGACGATGAGCCAGCCCGAGCTCGCGAGCAGCGCCACCGCGGATCCGGCGCCGAGGACGCCGACGAGGACGCCGGGGATGAAACGCCGCGCCGGGGGCTGCGCGAGCCGGAGCACGGCGATGGTGTCAGACACGGGCGCCCTCCTCGATGGCGAGGACGGCGTCCGCCGCAGCGATGACGGAAGGACGATGGCTCACGACGACGACGATGCGGCCGCGATCGGCCATGGCACGCAACCCGAGCAGCACGCGCTGCTCCGCCCGGGCGTCGAGCGCCGAGGTGGGCTCGTCGAGGAGGAGCACGGCACTGTGCCTGCCCTCCGCCCGGTACAGTGCCCGGGCGATGGCGACACGCTGCGCCTGACCTCCCGAGATGCCCGCGCCGGCGACGCCGAGGCGGACGTCGGGATCCAGATCGTCCACCGCTGCGGCTGCGAGCGCCCTGCGGATGCCATCGGGGTCCGGAGTCGGGTCGCCGATGGCCACGTTGTCGGCGACGGACCCCGCCACGAGCCCCGGCGACTGGCCGGTCCAGGCCACGTCGGAACGCCGGAGCGGGCCGCCGTCGAGGAGGATCGCCCCGTCGAACGGCCCCAGTCCGGCGATCGCCGACAGCAGGCTGGACTTCCCGACCCCGCTCGGTCCGGTGATGGCCGTGAGCGTTCCCGGCTTGAACCGGGTGGAGAGCCCGTCGATGACGGCGCGCCCGTCATGGTCGACACGGACGTCGGTGAGGACGAGACCGGGCTCAGCCTGCCCCCGCGCATCCGGCGGCGGCGTTGTCGCGCGGGACGATGCTGCGGCATCCGCATCATCGAGGATCCCGAGGACGTCCTCGGCCGCGGCGAGTCCGTCAGCCGCGGCGTGGAACTGCGTCCCGACACCGCGGACGGGCAGGAACACCTCGGGAGCGAGCAGGAGGACGAAGAGGCCGACCGCCAGTGCGAGGCTGCCGTCGAGGAGCCGGAGGCCGATCTCCACGGCCACGAGCGCCACCGAGAGGCTGGCAGCCAGCTCCAGCACGAAACCGCTGAGGAAGGAGACGCGGAGGACCCCCATGGTCTCGCGGCGGTGGGCGTCCGTCACCGCCGCGATCCGTGCACCCTGCCGATCCTGCCGCCCGAAGATCTTGAGCGTCCCCAGCCCTCCGACCGTGTCGAGGAACGCCGTCGAGAGCGTCTGGAGCGTCGCCCAGGACTTCCGCTGGGTGGCCTGGGTGGCCTTGCCGACGAGCACCATGAACACGGGGATGAGCGGGAGGACGATCACCACGATGACCCCGCTCAGCGGATCCTGCCAGAGCATCATGAGCACGAGTGCCGGGGTCGCGACGACCGTGAGGATGAGCTGCGGCAGGTAGCGTCCGAAGTACTGGTCGAGCGCGTCGAGACCGGTTCCGAGGACGGATGCCACCGCTGCGCTGCTGCGACCACGCGTCCACGCGGGTCCGAGGCTGATCACGGCGCGCACCGCCTGCTCGCGCAGTTCCCCTTTGACGCGCGCGGATGCCGCCGCTGCCGTGGCACTCGTCGCCCAGAGGGTGCCGGCCCTGATGAGGACGGCGGCCGTGATTCCGGCGAGCAGTGGCGCCAGGGCCGCCAGGTCGGCGCCGTCGATCGCCCCGCTGATCGCCTGGGCGGTGCACCAGGCGAAGGCGATCGTGGCAACCGTCTGCACGCCGCCGAGAACCCCTCCGAGGATGAGGAACGACCGTGCGGAGCCTGCGCGACGGAGAAGACGTGGATCGAGGGGGCGCACGGTCAGTGCTGCGCGGCTTCGATGTGCTCCCGCGTGACCCGCTTGCGGAAGATCCAGTACGTCCAGCCCTGGTAGGCGAGGATCAGCGGCAGGAAGATCAGCGCCGTCCAGCTCATGACTGTGAGCGTGTACGTCGAACTGGAGGCGTTCTCGATGGTGAGGCTGTTCGCCGGATCGTTGGATGCGGGCATCACATCGGGGAACAGCGCGGTGAAGAGGGCGAGCACCGCCAGCGCGATGGTCGCGGCACCGAGCCCGAACGACCAGCCCTCCGCCCCACGCCGGTTCGCGATCCACGATCCGATGACGGCGACGGCCGCGAGGGCGGCGAGCAGCAGGTACATGGGCGAGAACGCGGCGATGAAGGCCGTCCACATCAGGAACAGGGCGGCCACCACGATCGTGATGGCACCCGACGTCACGGCCAGCCGCCTGGCACGGACGCGCATCTCGCCCTCGGTCTTCAAGGAGACGAAGACGACCCCGTGCGTGAAGAACAGCAGCAGCGTGGTGAGGCCGCCGAGCAGGGCGTACGGGTTGAGCAGGTCGAAGAGCGTGCCGGTGTAGTTGTGGCCGGCGTCGAGCGGCACGCCCTGGACGATGTTCGCGAATGCGACACCCCAGAGGAGGGACGGCACGGCGGAGCCGACGATGATCATGCCGTCGAACCACGCCTTCCAGCGCGAGTCCGGGCGCTGGTGACGGTACTCGAAGGACACCCCGCGGGCGATCAGGGCGAGGAGGATGAGCAGCAGGGCGAGGTAGAAGCCGCTGAACAGGGTGGCGTACCACTCGGGGAAGGCCGCGAACAGGGAGGCGCCGGCGACGATCAGCCAGGTCTCGTTGAGGTCCCAGACCGGCCCGATCGTGTTGATGAGCACACGCCGGTCCGTGTCGTCCTTCGACAGGAATGGCAGGTTCATCCCGACGCCGAAGTCGAAGCCGTCGAGCACGAAGTAGCCGACGAACAGGAACGCGATGATCCAGAACCAGAGGGTGGGGAGATCCATGGTGTCCTCCTAGTAGACCGTCGTGAGCGGCTTGACGTCTCCGCTTTCGGCATCGGGTTCGCCGATGGGGGCCGGGCCCTTCTGGGCGGCTCGCTTGATGAGCAGGAACTCGACCACCGCGAGGGCGCCGTAGACGAGGGTGAAGGCGACGAGCGAGACGAGCACCTCGACTCCGGTCACGTTCGGCGACACCCCGTCCTCCGTCTTCAGGAGGCTGAAGACGATCCAGGGCTGCCTGCCCATCTCCGTGAAGATCCAGCCCATGATCATCGCGCCGAGCGAGAGCGGGAACGCCCAGATCGCGGCGCGCCACACCCATCGGTTCTTCGGCAGGCGTCCCTTGCGGGTGACCCAGAGGCCCACGAGCGCGACGAACACGTGCAGGAGGCCGAGGCCGATCATCCAGCGGAACGCCCAGTACGTCACCCAGATGATCGGGGTGTAGTCGCCGGGGCCGTACAGGGTCGTGTACTGCGCCTGCAGGTCGTTGATTCCTTCGACGGTTCCGTCCAGGGTGTGGGTGGACAGGAACGAGAGCAGGTACGGGATCCGGATCGAGAACAACTCGTGCACGCCGTCCGGAGTGCCCAGGGTGAAGATCGAGAACGAGGCGTCCGCGCCGGTGGACGTCGTGTAGAGCGCCTCGGCGGCCGCCATCTTCATCGGCTGCGTCTCCACCATGGCGAGGCCGAGCTGGTCTCCGGAGAGCGTCGTCAAGGCGCCGGCCGCGAGCATCATCCAGAGTCCGAGCTTCAGTGCCGGGCGCATGGTGTCGAGGTGCTGGGCACGGGCGAGATGCCAGGCGGCGACCGTGATGATGAGGCCGGCTGTGACCATGAAGCAGGCGAAGATCGTGTGCGGGAAGGCGGCGAGGGCCACCTTGTTGGCGAGCAGCTCCCAGATGTCGGTGAGCTCCGCGCGACCCTTCGCCTCGTTGATCCGGTACGCGACCGGGTTCTGCATGAAGGCGTTGGCGGCGATGATGAAGTAGGCGGACAGCACCGACCCGATCGCGGTGATCCAGATCGTGGCGAGGTGCAGGCCTTTGGGGAGCTTGTCCCAGCCGAAGATCCACAGCCCGATGAAGGTGGCCTCGAGGAAGAACGCGAGGAGTCCCTCGAGCGCGAGCGGAGCTCCGAAGACGTCGCCGACGAACCGCGAGTATGCCGACCAGTTCATGCCGAACTGGAACTCCTGCACGATCCCGGTGACGACGCCCATGGCGAAGTTGATGAGGAACAGCGACCCGAAGAACCTCGTGAGCTGGAGGTAGTGCACCTTGGCGGTGCGGTACCACGCCGTCTGGAACAGCGCCGCCGTGAACGACAGCCCGATCGTGATGGGCACGAACAGGAAGTGGTAGATCGTGGTCAGGCCGAACTGCCAGCGGGACAGCAGCAGCGGATCCAGCCAGTCGTTCACGGGATCTCCCCTCGTAGTTCTACACGGCGTAGAAACCAACTTCTACAGAGAGTAGAACAGAATCGGGTGAAACGGTAGTCTGAGGGTATGGCAACACTCGGCGACCTCGAAAGAGCCGTCATGGACCTGCTCTGGGATGCTGACGCCGATACGGCGCTCAGCGCGAATGAGATCCGCGACGCCCTCGTCGCGACCGGTGCGCCCGCGGGTCGCCGGGAACTGGCCACCACCACGGTGCTCACGGTGCTCTCCCGGCTCGAGGGCAAGGGCTTCGTCGTCCGCGACCGCGAGGTGCGCCCGCACCTCTACCGATCCGTGACCAGCCGCGCCGAGCACACCGCCGAGCTCATGCACGAGGTGCTCGGAACGGCCCCGGAACGGGATGCCGCCCTGGCGCGCTTCGTCGGCCAGGTGACCCAGCAGGAGGCGGAGATGCTCCGCACCCTGCTCGCCTCCCGCGATCGCGTCTGACGGTGTACCTCGCATCCGGCCTGCTCGCCGTCCTCGCCGTCGCCCTGGCCTGGCCGGTGCCCATCGTGCTGGCCCGTGCGGCGTGGCCGTCCCGTGCGCCGGGGCGTGCCCTGGCGCTCTGGCAGCTCATCGCCCTGGCAGGAGGCACCGCGATGATCGGGGCTCTCCTGCTGTTCGGCCTCGCCCCGTTCGGCGACGCGCCGCTCACCGGGCTCGGCGCGCTCGCGAGCGGCATCCTGGTCGGCCCGCTGCCCGCCTCGGTGGGAGCCGCCCACGTCATCGCCCTGGGCGCCGCCGCGATCCTCGGCGCGCACCTGCTGCTGAACCTCGCATCGACCGCGGTGCGCACGGAGCGCCAGCGTCGCAGGCACCACGCCCTCGTCGACCTTCTCAGCTCCCCGATCCCCGATCGGCCGGGCACGCGGGTGCTCGACCATGCGGCGCCGGTCGCCTACTGCCTGCCGGGGGTGCACACCATCACGGTGCTCTCGGAGGGTCTCGTCGAGCTGCTCGACCGCGAGCAGCTCGACG
>JBEVEO010000107.1:0-14197 GCA_040512695.1 Leifsonia sp.
GACGTGATCAAGGTCTCCGAGGTCGTGCGCGACCTCTGGCGCCGCGATCAGGACCGCGGGCTCTCTGCAGGCGAGAAGCGAATGCTCGCCAAGGCGCGCCAGATTCTCATCTCCGAGCTCGCGCTCGCGGAGAAGACCGACGAGGAGAAGGCGTCCACCGTGCTCGACGAGGTTCTCGCCTCCTAGGCAGCCCGTCGGATCATCGTCACCACGAGAAACGCGCCTCCCGGTTCGGGGGGCGCGTTTCTCGTCGTCCGGATGCCTGCGACGGCACGCGATAGCCTCGGCACATGAGTGAAACGCCTGCTCCCACCGTGGCCGTCATCGTCGTCGCCGCCGGCAGCGGGACGCGCCTCGACGCCGGGATGCCGAAGGCGTTCGCAGCACTCTCGAGCTGGACGATCCTCGACCACGCGCTCACCGGCGTGTTCGGCATGAGCGAGCCGACGCACGTCATCGTCGTCGCGCCCGAGACCCATGAACACCAGGCCCGGGCGTCGCTGGATCTGCTCGCGGGCGACCTGCGCGGCATCGGCCACCTCACCGCGACCGTCGTCGGAGGGGCGACCCGCCAGGAATCCGTCGCCCGGGGCCTCGCCCTCGTACCCGCCGACGTCACGACGGTGCTCGTGCACGACGCGGCTCGCGCGTTGACGCCGTCCGATCAGTTCGATCGGGTGCTCCGGGCCGTGCGGGCGAGCGGAGACGGCATCGTTCCCGGCCTCCCGGTCTCCGACACGATCAAGCGCGTCGACGGGTCCGAGGCCGTTCTGGAGACCGTCGACCGTTCGCAGCTGCGGGCGGTGCAGACGCCGCAGGGCTTCCCGCGCGACGTACTCGATCGGGCCTACGCCGCGGCCGGTGAGGATGCGACGGACGACGCCGCCCTCGTCGCGGCGCTCGGACATCCGGTGCGCGTCATCGCCGGCGACGAGCGGGCTTTCAAGATCACGACGCCGTGGGACCTGAACCGCGCCGAACTCCTGCTCGGCCCCGACTGGGACGTGCTGGACGCGCGGGTCGGCACCGGGATCGACGTCCACGCGTTCAGCGACGATCCGGCCGAGGAGCTCTGGCTCGCCGGGCTGCACTGGCCGGGGGAGCGCGGGCTGTCCGGGCACAGCGACGGCGACGTCGCGAGCCACGCCATCTGCGACGCCCTGCTCGCCGCGGCGGGACTGGGCGACATCGGCGGTACCTTCGGCACGGCGGATGCCCGATTCGCGGGGGCGCACGGCGACGTCTTCCTCCGGGAGACGGTGCGCCTGGTGAACGCGGCGGGTTTCCGGGTGCGGAACGTCTCGGTGCAGATCATCGGCAACCGGCCGAAGCTCGCGCCGCGACGCGATGACGCGGCTGCCACCCTCATGCGGGCGATCGGCGCCGCCGTGAGCGTCTCGGCGACGACGACCGACGGCCTCGGCCTCACCGGCCGTGGCGAGGGCGTCGCGGCGATCGCGACCGCCATGCTGGTCGCGGGCCCGGCGGCGCGTCCCCGCCCCTCCGCCTGACGCCGCCCCAGCCCCGGCCTTGGGCTGGGGCTCCGCCGCTCGGCCTGCCCCGCCGGCCCCACCATCACGGAAAGCGTCCGCATCCGGGTTGGGGAGAGGGACGCGAAGGCAGAAGGCAGGAGGAAGGGGAAGAGCGGAGGAGGAGGCCGCCGCTAGTCTGGATGCCGTGACCGTGCGCCTCTACGACTCGAAGACCCAGTCGCTCCGCGACTTCGTTCCCCTCGTTCCCGGGCAGGTCGGCATCTACGTCTGCGGGCCGACCGTGCAGTCGAGTCCGCACATCGGCCACCTCCGCAGCGCGCTCGTCTACGACATCCTGCGGCGCTGGCTCAGCCATCGCGGCAATGACGTGACCTTCGTCCGGAACGTCACGGACATCGACGACAAGATCCTCGCCGGGGTCTCGGACTCGTCGGAGGAGTGGTGGGCCCTCGCCTATCGCATCGAACTCGAGTTCACGGCCGGGTACAACCGCCTCGGCATCCTGCCGCCCACGTACGAGCCGCGCGCCACGGCATCCGTCACCGAGATGCAGCGGCTCATCGCCGATCTCGTCGAGCGCGGCCACGCCTACTCCGCCGACGACGGATCGGGCGACGTGTACTTCGACACCGCCAGCTGGCCGGCGTACGGGGAGCTCACCCGGCAGAACCGCGACAACATGGAGGCGGCGACGGATGCCGACCCGCGCGGCAAGCGCGACCCGCGCGACTTCGCACTGTGGAAGGGCCACAAGCCGTCCGAGCCGGTCTCGTCGGCGTGGCCGTCGCCCTGGGGTCCCGGCCGACCCGGCTGGCACATCGAGTGCTCGGCCATGTCGGAGCGCTACCTCGGGCCCGCATTCGACATCCACGGAGGAGGCCTCGACCTCCGCTTCCCGCACCACGAGAACGAGCTCGCCCAGTCGACGGCCGCCGGCCGGCCGTTCGCCTCCTACTGGGTGCACAACGGCCTCGTGAACGTCGCGGGGCAGAAGATGTCGAAGTCGCTCGGCAACTCCGTCTTCGCCTCCGAGCTGCTCGACTCGGCGTCCCCGCTCGCGGTGCGCTACCTGCTCGGCGCCGCACACTACCGCTCGACGCTCGACTACAGCCCCGGCGGGCTCGCCGAGGCCCAGGCCGCCGTGGACCGCATCGACGGCTTCCTCGACCGCGCCTCGCGCCGCCTCGCCGGCACCCGTTTCGCCAGGACGGGGGCCGAGATCGTGCCGGATGCCTTCGCCGCCGCGATGGACGACGACCTCGCCGTTCCGCAGGCGCTCGCCGTGCTGCACGAGACGGTCCGTGCCGGCAATGCGGCGCTCGACGCGGAGGACCTGCACGCTGCGGCATCCGCGCACGGCTCCGTTGCGGCGATGGCGAGCATCCTGGGCATCGATCCCCGGGCGCCGGAATGGCGATCTTCGGGTGAGGAGGCGACAGGTCGGGCTCTTGGTATGCTGGTAGGTCGCCTTCTCGCCGATCGCTCCGACGCACGTCAGGAGAAGGACTGGGCGACAGCTGATCGCATCCGCGCCGAACTCACTGCAGCGGGCATCACCATCGAAGACACCCCGACGGGTGCACATTGGAGTCTTGAATCATGAAGTCGAGTAGCGGCAAGTCGCGCGCTGGCGCGGTACGCAAGGGCAAGAAGGGTCCCCAGGTTGGCTCGGGCGGCCAGGGCCGGCAGGCGCTGGAGGGCAAGAAGCCCACCCCCAAGGCCGAGGACCGCCCGTACCACCCCGCGGGCAAGCGCAAGGCGGCACAGGACCGCTACGCGGCAGCCGGTGGCACGAAGACCTCGGGCCGCACGGCGGCGAACGGCCGTCCGGACACCCGCTCCCAGGGGCGTACCAAGCCCAAGAGCGAGGAGGCCGAGATCGTCACCGGCCGCAACAGCGTCGTCGAGGCGCTGCGCGCGAAGATCCCCGCGACGGCCCTCTACGTCGCCGCCCGGGTCGAGATGGACGAGCGGGTGAAGGAGATCCTCTCGATCGCCAATCACCGCGACATCCCCATCCTCGAGGTCATGCGTCCGGAGCTCGATCGGCTCGCCGGCCGCGACGCCGTGCACCAGGGCGTCGCCATCAAGGTCCCGCCGTACGACTACAAGCACCCCGTCGACCTGCTCGAGGAGGTCATCGGCCGCGGCCAGACCCCGTTGTTCGTGGCCCTCGACGGCATCACCGATCCCCGCAACCTCGGCGCGATCATCCGCTCCACCGCGGCCTTCGGCGGCCACGGCGTGATCGTGCCCGCCCGCCGCTCCGTCGGGCTCACCGCTTCGGCGTGGAAGACCTCGGCCGGTGCCGCGGCCCGCACACCCGTGGCGATGGCTCCGAATCTCACCTCGACCCTCAAGGCGTTCAAGGATGCCGGTGTCTTCGTGCTGGGCCTCGACGGGGGAGGCACCGTCTCGCTCCCCGGCCTCGAGCTCGCCGACCGGCCCATCGTGATCGTCGTCGGCAGCGAGGGCAAGGGGCTGTCGCGCCTCGTCACCGAGACCTGCGACGCCGTCGTGTCCATCCCGATCAGCGCTGCGACGGAGTCGCTGAACGCCGGGATCGCCGCATCCGTGACCCTCTACGAGATCTCGAAGTTGCGGGCGGAGGGCGCGTAGTCTGAGCACAGGCGACCGCCCGTACGGACGCGAGCGGCCGTCCTCCTCGGGCGGAAGGTCGCAACGTGGACGACGATGCGGAGCGCGAGCGCCTCGTGCAACGGGTCTACGCCCGGTCGTCGGCTGACGAACCGGAACGGGACTACACCGACCCGGACACCGGTGAGCCGGTGCGGATGCGGCCGTCGGCCTGGGAGCTCATGCTCCACGATCGGCGCGTCGCCGAGCGCCGACGTGCCGATGCCGCAGCCATAGCCATAGCCAGAGCCGCATCAGCGCCGGAAGCCACGGCGGCGGCCGGCCCGGCTCGATCGTCGGCGCGGTCTCCGCTGCCGCCCGGTGCACGCGCGGACGAGATCGACGAGGACGACGCGTCGACGTCGTCGTCGGCGGATCCGGCGCGACGGCGCTCCCCGGGCGGGCGGATGCTCGTCACCGGCCTGGCCGCGGGAATCCTGATCGGCGCAGTGGCAGTCGCGATCGTGGAGGGCATCGGATCCGTCCGCGAGGAGCCGGTGGAGGCTCCGGCCGCTGCGGTCGGCGCGATGCTGCACGCGGTGTTCAACAGCCGGGCCTACCCGCCGGCCGACCCGGGCGAGCGCGCCGAGGTCGGCTTCCACCCCGGGACGTTCCGCAGGCTGGCCGGCGACGTGCTCACGGACGACAATGTGGGCATCTATGCCGCCATCCGCACCGATGGCGCCTTCTGCCTCGTCTCCGTGGTGGACGACATGCAGGCCACCAGCCAGTGCGGCACCGCCCAGGAGATCGCCGAGCGCGGCCTGCGGATGGAGAAGGCCGCGCGGAGCCCGCGCGACGGCGAGCTGATCGCCGTCACGGTGGACTGGGAGACCGACGGGCTCATCACCTGGCACGTCGATCCGTGGCCGGGCTGGGAGACGTCGACCCCGGAGCCGTCGCCGAGTGGCTAGACCTTGAGGCGCCAGTCCTCGTCGGCGTCCGTCTGCGGGTCGGCGACGACCCCGATCGGCACCGTGAAGGCACCCGTCGGCGGGTCGATCATCGTCGCCTCGTCGCGGCGGTGACGCAGCACATCGTTGATGTAGCTGGTGACGGCCTCGGCGAGCGGGATGTCGTGCCCGGCGTTCTGGGCCATGTACCAGCGGTGCTCGAGCAGCTGGTGGAACACCTCGGCCGGCTCCAGCTTGCCCTTGAGCTCCCGGGGGATCGCACGGATGACGGGCTCGAAGACGCGCATGAGCCACTCGTGCGCCACCATCTCCTCGTCGAGGTCGGCCTTGCCGTAGGTGGCCGCATAGGAGTCGAGGTCGTTCAGCAGCCGGCGCGCCTGGTTCTCCTCGGCATCGAGGCCGGTGAGCCGCAGCAGTCGGCGCTGGTGGTGGCCGGCATCGACGACCTTCGGCTGGATGCGCACCGTCGAGCCCTCGTCCGTCGTGCGGATCGCGAGCTCCTCGATGTCGAAGCCGAGCTTGTTGAGCCGATCGACCCGCTCGCTGATGCGCCAGCGCTCCGACGACGAGAACGACTCGGAACCCGTGAGCTCCTTCCAGAGCAGGCGGTAGGCCTCGACGATGCCGTTGGAGATGCGGATGGGATCGAGCTCGTCGGCGACGCGGCCGCCGGCCTCGAGGTCCATGAGTTCACCGGCGATGTTCACGCGGGCGATCTCGAGGTCGTTCTCGCGCTGGCCGTTGGAGAGGCCGCCGGTGTAGAGCTGGCCGGTCTCCGCGTCGACGAGGTAGGCGGCGAACGCACCCGCGTCACGCCGGAACAGGGTGTTCGAGAGAGAGACGTCGCCCCAGAAGAAGCCGATCATGTGCAGGCGCACGAGCAGCACGGCGAGGGCGTCGACCAGTCGGGTCGCCGTGTCGGGGCGGAGCGTCTGCGAGAACAGGGCCCGGTAGGGGAGCGAGAACTTGAGGTGCCGGGTGACGAGCGCCGGCGGCAGTTCGTCGCCATCCGCGTCGATCCGGTTCGTGATGACGGCCACCGGCTCGACGCAGGGAACCTCCATGCGCTGCAGGGTGCGGAGCATCTCGTACTCGCCCTTGGCCATGACCTCGGTCGTCTCCTTGACGGCGATGACGTGGCCGGAGAGGTTCGCGAAGCGCACGAGGTGACGCGAGATCCCCTTGGGCAGAAGGGCGATGTGGTCGCTCGACCAGTCGTCGAGCGGCTGATCCCATGGCAGGTCGAGCAGCGCGGGATCGGTGACGGCCGACGTGATGGTGAGGGAGCCTCTCATAGCCTTCCAGCCTACCGTTCCGGGGAATGCCGAACGGCCGGCGGGATGAACCCGCCGGCCGTCCGGATGGAGATGGTCTGCGCTCAGTGCGCGATCGCGGTGTGCAGCAGGCGCGCACCGTTCTCGGCGTCGAACACGTGCACGTGACCGGGGGTCGGCGTGAGGTACACCTTGTCGCCGGCGTTCGGGTGGATGCGGCCGTCGACGCGGGCCACGATGTCGGTGCGCTTGCCCTCGATCGTGGAGTGGCCGTACAGGTAGCCGTCGGCTCCGAGCTCCTCGACCAGGTCGACGTCGACCTCGAGGCCGGTGTTCGCGGTCGTGGAGACCGTGATGTCCTCGGGACGCACACCGACGGTGACGGTCTTGCCGGTCGCGCTGTCGAGCGCCTGACGCTCGATCGGGACGATCGCGGTGCCGAACTTCACGCCGCCGTCCGCGATGTCGGCCGAGAACAGGTTCATGGCCGGGCTGCCGATGAAGCCGGCGACGAAGACGTTGTTCGGCTGCTCGTACAGGTCGCGCGGGGTGCCGACCTGCTGCAGGACGCCGTCCTTGAGGACCGCGATGCGGTCGCCCATGGTCAGCGCCTCGGTCTGGTCGTGCGTGACGTACACCGTGGTGACGCCCAGGCGGCGCTGGAGCGACGCGATCTGCGTACGGGTCTGAACGCGGAGCTTGGCGTCGAGGTTCGACAGCGGCTCGTCCATGAGGAACACCTGCGGCTGGCGCACAATGGCACGGCCCATGGCGACGCGCTGACGCTGACCACCCGAGAGGGCCTTCGGCTTGCGGCTGAGGTACGGCTCCAGGTCGAGCAGCTTGGCTGCCTCGAGAACGCGGGCGGCGCGCTCGTCCTTGCCGACGCCGGCGATCTTGAGCGCGAAGCCCATGTTCTCGGCCACGGTCATGTGCGGGTACAGCGCGTAGTTCTGGAACACCATCGCGATGTCGCGGTCCTTCGGCGGCACGTCGGTGACGTTGCGGTCGCCGATGAAGATGTTGCCCTCGTTGACCTCTTCGAGGCCGGCGAGCATGCGGAGCGACGTGGACTTGCCGCAGCCGGAGGGGCCGACGAGGACGAGGAACTCGCCGTCTGCCACCTGCAGGTCGAGCTGATCGACCGCGGGGCGCGTGCCTCCGGGGTACAGACGGGTCGCTTTGTCGAAAGTGACGGATGCCATGGTTACTTCTCCTTCACCGGCAGGTACGTGCCGGACGATCCTTTGTGAATGGATGGTGGTCGCCATCGATCGACGGTGACCACTGGCCAGTATTGCACGGGACGATCCGGGGGAACGAACCCTGAACTCCCGCTGAACGCCGTCCGACGTGGTTCCGAGCCCCTACCCCCCATTCAGCCGCCGGTTGGTCAATTCCCAGACAGTCGTCCTACTATCTTCGAGGCGTTTGCCTGCGCCCATCCGCGGTATCTCCGTGGCCCCCTGACGCACTTCGAGCGAGGATCCATGACAAACGGGAGCGAACCCCGTCCCAGTAAGAACCAGCGTCGCGACGCTGCCCGGGATAAGGCACGCCTGTTGCGTGAGGAGCAGAAGAAGCGCGATCGCCGCAACAAGTTCCTGCTGCAGGGCGGGATCGCCCTGGCCCTCATCGCGGTCATCGCGATCGTCGTCCTCATCATCACGCAGAGCGTCAAGCCGGCAGGCCCCGGCCCGAAGAACATGGCGAGCGACGGCATCCTCATCGGCGAGGGCATGAAGGTCGTCACCACGCCGGCGCTCGCCGCCGGCGCGAGCCCCAAGCCGACGGTCCCCGACGATTCCGGCAAGGTCGCCAACATCGTCGTGTACCTCGACTACCTGTGCCCGTACTGCAACCAGTTCGAGACCACGAACGCCGAGCAGATGGAGAAGTGGGTCACCTCGGGCGCCGCGACGGTGGAGATCCACCCGATCTCGCTGCTCGAGGGCAAGTCGCTCGGCACCAAGTACTCGACCAGGGCCGCGAATGCCGCAGCCTGCGTGGCGAACTACTCCCCGAACGACTTCTGGGCCTTCAACAGCGCCTTGTTCGCCAACCAGCCGGAGGAGGGCACGGCCGGACTCTCCGACGACGAGATCGTCTCCGTCGCGAAGGATGCCGGCGTCGGCAAGGCGAGTTCGATCGAGCCGTGCATCAAGGACGGCACGTTCACGGCCTGGGTGAACGCCGCCACGAAGCGCGCCCTCACCGAGCCGATCCCGAACTCCGACCTCCCCGCCGTGCAGGGGACGCCAACGGTGCTCGTGAACGGCAAGCAGTACTCGGGCTCGCTCACCGACCCGGCCGAGTTCAACGCCTTCGTGATCCAGGCCGCAGGGGAGACGTACTCCACGTCGACTCCGACGCCCACGCCGACTCCGGCCGGCTGAACCTGATCCATGCCGAACGGATGCCCACCCTCGCTACGAGGGTGGGCATCCGTCGTTAAGGGGGAGCGGATGCCGTCGGCTAGGATTGCTGACCGAAGCCGCCGAGGCTTCTCGCCGGCTTGGCGCAATTGGTAGCGCACCGCTCTTGTAAAGCGGGGGTTGCGGGTTCGAGTCCCGCAGCCGGCCCATCGAGGAAACAGCAGTGACAGACCAGAAGACGGTGCAGGCCGGATCCCGGCTCCCCCTGGTGATCGCGCTCACCTGCGCCGTGGTCGCCGGCGTGCTCGTCGCGATCCAGTCACGCCTGAACGGCGAACTCGGACGACGCCTGGACGACGGCTTCGCGGCCGCCCTGATCTCGTTCGGCAGCGGCCTGGTCATCCTGCTCGTCGCCCTGGCCATCTGGGCACCCGGCCGTGCCGGCTACCGCCGTCTGCCCGCGGCACTCCGTGACGGCACCCTGCGCTGGTGGATGCTCCTCGGCGGCGCAGCAGGCGCCTTCCTGGTGCTCAGCCAGGGGCTCACCGTCGCCGTGCTCGGCGTCGCGCTGTTCAGCGTCGCCACCGTGGCCGGCCAGTCGATCAGCGGACTCCTCGTCGATCGCACCCGCCTGGTCTCGGGAGGCCCCAGGCCGTTCACGATCCCCCGGGTCGCCGGCGCCGCCCTCGCGATCGTCGGAGTGGCCGTCGCCGTGTCCGCCCAGCTGCGCGGCGACGTCCCGCCGTGGATGCTGCTGCTCCCGTTCCTCGCCGGCCTCGGGCTCGGCTGGCAGCAGGCGGTCAACGGCCGGGTGCGCGACACCGCCGGCAGTGCGCTGACGGCGACGGTCGGAAACTTCCTGGTCGGAACGGTCGTTCTCCTGGTCGCCTTCCTCGTGCACGCGGGGCTCGACGGCGCTCCGACGGCCATGCCGGCGGAGCCGTGGCTCTACCTCGGCGGTGCCATCGGCTGCATCTTCATCGCCGCGGCGGCCGTGCTCGTGAACATCACCGGCACGCTGCTGCTCTCGCTCGCCATGATCGCCGGTCAGCTCGTGGCCGCCGTCGCGATCGATGCGATGTTCCCCGCCGGGCATGCTCCGCTCGGCATCGCGACGGTCACGGGCACGCTCCTCGCCCTCGGCGCGGTGGCCGTGGCGAGCATCCGTCCCGTCAGTCGAGTGTCGTCAGGAACTTCGCGGCGTTGATCGTCTTGGTGCGGCCGGCGCGGGCGTCGGCCGGGACGCCGCCGACGTAGAGCCAGCCGAGCAGCCGCTCGCCGGAGCGGAGGCCGTGCATCTTCCGCACCGCCTTCGTGCGCGTGTACGGACCCGTGCGCCAGATCACGCCCCACCCGGCCTCGTCGAGCAGGAGGCTCAGCAGGTGGGCGACTCCGGAGGCCACGGCGTCCTGCTCCCATCCCGGTACCGAGTCGCTCGGGCGGCGCCGGGCGACGATCGCGATCAGCAGCGGAGCACGCAGCGGCTTCGTGAGGAGCCCGTCCCCGTCCTTGCCGTGCCGGCGAGCCGACTTCGCCAGGGCGCGCCCCAGTCGGTCGCGGGCGGAGCCGCGGAGTTCGATCACGCGCCACGGCGTCAACGAACCGTGGTCGGCGACCCGCCCGGCAGCGCCGACGAGGCGCAGGAGTTCTGCATGGTCTGGGGCGTCGTCACCCACGCGCGACCAGGAGCGGCGCCGGAGCGCCGCCTCGAACGCCGATGCCACGCTCAGGCGTCGGGCGTGAAGTTGAGCGCGATCGAGTTCATGCAGTAGCGGTCGCCGGTGGGGGTGCCGAAGCCGTCGGGGAAGACGTGCCCGAGGTGGGACCCGCACGCCGCGCAGCGCACCTCGGTGCGCACCATGCCGAGCGTGTCGTCCTCGATGAGCTGCACGGCCTCCGGCCGCACGGACTCGTAGAAGCTCGGCCATCCGCAGCCCGAGTCGAACTTCGTGCCGCTCTTGAACAGCTCGGCGTTGCAGGCGCCGCAGGTGTAGATGCCCGATCGCTCCTCGTCGAGGAGCTCACCGGTCCACGGGCGCTCGGTCGCCGCTTCACGGAGCACGGCGAACTGCTCGGAGCCGAGCTCGGCGCGCCACTCGTCGTCGGACTTCGAAACTTCGTAGCTCATGGTGATCCTTCCGCGGGTTCGACGGCGCCGTTCGGCGCCTTCCCGTGTGTCGTAACGTCAGCTTCGATGATCGCATTCCGACGTGCCGCCCGCATTCAGGAACGGCGGGCACCTCCACCATAGGATGATCCGCGAACCGATCCGTAGTGGCCTGCGATGTGGGGGAGGCGCGATGAGCGAGACCAGCAACCGCCGACACCGGGACGACCACGACGAACCCCGGCTCTCCGATCGCGACGAGGCGGTTCTCGCCTTCGAACGCCAGTGGTGGGCGCACGCCGGGGCGAAGGAACAGGCGATCCGAGCCGAATTCGGTCTCTCAGCGGCCCGGTACTATCAAGTGCTGGGAGCCCTGATCGACTCGCCGGTCGCGCTCGCGCGCGACCCGATGCTCGTGAAGCGACTGCAGCGGATGCGCGATGCGCGGACCGCTGCCCGTGCCCGACGCTCCCTCGGGACCTCCGACGACAACCCCAACCGAACCGGATAGATCGAAGAATGGCCACCTCTCACCCCAAAGACCGCTTCGACGACATCCCCAAGGACCTCGAGCGCGTCGGAGCCCACCGTGCACCTCGCAAGCGCGGGCGCGGCTGGATCGCCTTCGGGTGGGCCGCATTGGCGACCATCGTGCTCGTGGCAGGCGGAGCAGTGGCGATCATGCTGCTCAACAACGGCATCGACAACAACCCGACGGCATCGATCGCGCCGAGCACGGCGCCCCCGACCCCCACGGCCGAGCCGACACTGGATCCGGCGGTGAGCGTGACCGTCCTGAACGGCACGACGACGGCCGGTCTCGCCGGTACGGTGGCCGACTCGCTGCGAGCTGCCGGATGGAACGTCGGCGCCACGTCGAACGCCGACCAGTCGGACATCGCCGACACGACGGTCTACTACGCCGATGCGACGCTCGAGGGTGCCGCCCGCGGGGTCGCGGCGGCCGTGCCGGGCGCCGATGTGCAGCTCTCACCGGACTTCGCCGAGTCCGGTGCCCAGCTCGTGGTGGTCCTCGGCGCCGAGTCGGTTCCGGCAGCCTGAGCCCTCCGGCCACCAGCGCCGCCGCATCCGGTTCTGACGCCGCATTCGAGCGTTCAGCGGATCGTCGGTGACGAATCGTTGTCATTCTGCGACAAAAACCGCCGTTCTTCCTCTTGCCGGGCGGCGCCGTTTCAGTAATATCTGGTCTTGGTCGAAGAATTTCACCGCGGGGGGAGCCGCCCGGTTTCCCGCACGGGGGAGCTATGCGCAGTCCACTGCGACAGGCCCGGTACAGGCATTTGGGCAGGTGCTGCGAGTCACACAGCTATAGGAGCAACGAATGGCGAACGGAACCGTCAAGTGGTTCAACGCTGAAAAGGGCTATGGGTTCATCACGGTCGACGAGGGGGGTCAGGACGTCTTCGTTCACTACTCCGCCATCGACATGGCGGGCTACAAGGTGCTCGAGGAGGGCCAGCAGGTCGTCTTCGAGGTCGGCACCGGGAACAAGGGTCCGCAGGCCGAGTCGGTGCGACTCGCCTGATCAGCACGATCTGAGGGCCACGCCCGCACACTGACGCCGCCCGGAACCCGGGCGGCGTTAGTGTTCTGTCCAGGAGTGGAAGGGTGCAGATGCGTCGGGGTGCAGCAGTGGTCACGCTCGTGCTGGCGTCGGCGGTCCTCGTGGGGTGCACGTCGACCGCTGCGCCGAAGACGACCCAGCAGCCGGCGGCGGCGGTCCCCGACTACGTGTCGACGTACGTCCCGCCGGAGCCGACGCAGCTGGCGCCGTTGCGCGGCACGACGGTGCCGGCCGGCAGCGTGCAGCGTCCCTCGCTCGCGGCGAAGATCGACAACCACGAGGAGGCGCGCCCGCAGGTGGGCCTGGAGCGCACCGACATCGTCTTCGAGGAGCTCGTCGAGGGCGGCCTGACCCGGTACGTCGCCGTCTGGCAGTCAGACGTCCCCGACCTGATCGGACCGGTGCGCTCGATCCGGCCGATGGATCCCGACATCATCACGCCCCTCGGCGGTCTCGTGGCGTACTCGGGCGGCCAGGAGATGTTCGTCGACATGATGATGGCGACGCCGGTGCAGAACCTGGTGTTCGACTACGACGACACCGGACTGTTCTACCGCTACGACGCGCACGATTCGCCGCACGACGTCATCCTGCACGCGACGGATGCCGTGTCGAGGAACGCGTCGATCGCGCCGCCCGTGCAGCAGTACGCGTATGCGAGCGGGGTCGACACCGCGACGGCGACCCTCGACGGGACGCCGACGTCGAACATCGCCGTGACGTTCTCGTCGTCCCGCTTCCCGAACTTCACCTGGGACGCCGCGACCGGCAGCTGGCTGCGCAACCAGGAGGGCGCCCCCGACCTCGACGCGAACGGCGCGCAGCTGCGGGCGACCAACGTGGTCACCATGCGGGTCGACATCGACGGCCGCTACGGCTACGTGCCGAAGACCGTCATGATCGGTTCGGGAACCGCCACGGTGTCCACCGGCGGGCGCACCGTCGCCGCCACCTGGTCGAAGGCGGATGCCGCCTCCCCGATCCGGTTCGTCGACGCCAACGGCACTGCCATCCGGCTCGCCCCTGGCAACACCTGGATCGAGCTCGTGCCGAACGGCGAGGGCTCGGTGACGATTACGCCATGAGCATGCTGCTCGGCGTCTGAGCTGGCTTGCACTCGTGGGTTCAGAGTGCCAGAATCGTCGTTAGCACTCGTTTGATTCGAGTGCTAACGAGACCCAGATTTGAAACGTCCGGGAAGGGACGAGAATCACACATGGCAAAGATCATTGCTTTCAACGAGGAGGCCCGTCGCGGCCTCGAGCGCGGACTCAACATCCTCGCGGACGCCGTCAAGGTGACCCTCGGCCCGCGCGGCCGCAACGTCGTTCTCGAGAAGAAGTGGGGCGCTCCCACCATCACGAACGACGGCGTGTCCATCGCCAAGGAGATCGAGCTCGACGACCCCTACGAGAAGATCGGCGCCGAGCTGGTCAAGGAGGTCGCCAAGAAGACCGACGACGTCGCCGGTGACGGAACGACGACCTCGGTCGTCCTCGCCCAGGCGCTCGTGCGCGAAGGCCTCCGCAACGTCGCCGCAGGCGCCGACCCGATCAGCCTCAAGCGCGGCATCGAGAAGGCCGTCGCCGCAGTGACCGCCGAGCTCGTCGCCAACGCCAAGGAGGTCGAGACCAAGGAGGAGATCGCCGCCACCGCGTCCATCTCCGCCGGAGACGCCGAGATCGGTGCGCTCATCGCCGAGGCGATCGACAAGGTCGGCAAGGAGGGCGTCGTCACCGTCGAGGAGTCGAACACCTTCGGCACCGAGCTCGAGCTGACCGAGGGCATGCGCTTCGACAAGGGCTACCTGTC
>JBEVEO010000111.1:0-2577 GCA_040512695.1 Leifsonia sp.
CGACATCACCCTCGGCAACCGATACCGGCTCATCAGCCTGATCGGCACCGGCGGTATGGCGTCGGTCTACCGTGCCCGCGACGAAACCCTCAACCGCGACGTGGCGATCAAACTGTTCAGGGTCGCCTCGACGAATCCATCGGACTTCCGGCGTCAGCAGGGCGAGGTCGCGATGCTGGCCAGCCTCAGCCACCCGGGCCTCGTCACCCTCTTCGACGCCGGCAACGACGAGTCGGACCCCCTGAACCCCCGCTCATACCTCGTGATGGAATTGATCTCGGGGTCGGACCTCCGCAACGCACTCGACACGGGACCGCTCCCCGTCGACGAGGTCCGTCACATCGGCGCCGACCTCGCGGACGCGCTCCACTACATCCATGAGAAGGGTGTCGTCCACCGGGACGTGAAGCCCGCGAACATCCTCCTGGCCCACACGGCAGGGACGGACACGAGGGCGCATCCGAAACTCAGCGACTTCGGCATCGCCAGGCTCGTCGACGGTGCCCGCCTGACCGCGACGCACTTCACCGTCGGCTCAGCCGGCTACCTGAGTCCCGAGCAGGCCCGGGGCGACGACGTCGGACCAGCCACGGATGTCTACGCCCTGGGGCTCGTCCTGCTGGAATGCATCACCGGCGAACGCGCGTTCGCCGGGCACGGCCAGGAAGCCGCCCTCGCCCCGATCACACGCGATCCCGCCATCCCCGACGACCTCGACCCGCTCGTCGCTGAAACGATCGCGGCGATGACGGCGCGCACGGCGGCATCCAGGCCCAACGCGCACGAGGTGGCCCTGGCGTTGAGAGGCATCGCTCCCGTACACGGATTCCGGAAGAGCGCGGACGCCGAATCGGATGCCACGGCGGCGATGACCGCCCCGGCCGACGTCGCCCAGGAGCCCACCAAAGTCCTTCCGGTGCAGACGGAGGTCACGGCCGTCCTGGAGAAGGGACCGCCCCCGCTCCCCACACACTCCCCCACGACAGCCGCGCCGGCCCGACGCACTCGCGCGTCCGCTGCCCCGAAGAAGCGGACCCGCACCCTTGTCATCGCCGGCGCTCTCGCCGCCGTCGTGATCGCGGTCGCTATCGGCATCGGTGTCATGAACGGACAGGGTGAGGCGACCCCCGCCGTCGACTATCCCGCGGTGCCTGGAACCATCGGCGAGCACCTCAAGGATCTCCAGGACAGCGTGACGCCATGAGAACACGACTCTTTTCAACGATCGCCTCGGCCGTCCTCGTGGTCGGGCTCACCGCAGGCTGCCAGTCCAGCGCACCCGATCTCGGCGCCGAGCAGGCGAAAGCGTTCCAGGCCCGCGTGCTGGCCGTCAGCTCGTCCGTCGCAGACGGTGGGTATGCCGCTGCACTCGAGGAACTGACAGCACTCGAGACCGAACTCGACGCCGCCGCAGCGGATGGCACCGTCTCGTTCTCACGCCATCAGCGCATCGACGCCGCGCTCTCGGTGGTGAAGGCAGACCTCCAGGCCGCGATCGACGCCCAGGCCCCCGTCGAGCCCGCCGAGACGGTCGCGCCCGTCGCGCCGACGGACGAGGCCGACACCCCTGGCGATGAGGAGACCGACGCCGAGAAGAAGGCCAGGGAGGCGACGGAGAAGGCAGCTGAAGAAGCCAGGAAAAAGGCGGAAGAAGCCGCGAAGAAGCTTGCCGAGGAGCAAAAGAAGGCCGACGAGCAGGCCGAGAAGGACGCCGAAGATGACGCCGAAGATGACGGCGAAGAGTGAGCAGATGGCCGGCTGTGCGACGCGGACCGTTCTCCTCCGCACGATGCTCGTCTCGACGCTCCTGGTCGTCCTTTCCGGTTGCCAGAGCGCTCCGTCTGACCTGAGCCCCGACCAGGCGGAGCAGCTTCAGACCCGCGTGCTCTCAATCACCACAGCGGTCGCGGACGGAAGTTATTCCGGGGCGCTCGACGAAGTAGCGGCACTGGAAGCGGATCTGGATGCCGCGGCCGCCGCCGGCACGGTCTCGTTCTCCCGTTACCAGCGCATCGAGGCGGCGCTGGCCACCGTCAGGGCGGATGTCCAGGCCGCGATCGACGCGCAAGTCGCGCCGGCGCCCACCGAGACGGCGACGCCGGTCGCGCCCGTCGACGACGGCGACGGCGACGACGACGACGACGAGAAAAAGGCGCCGAAGCCTCCAGCCAAGGACAAGGGCAAAGACAAGGGAAAGGACAAGCGGGAGAAGCCCTCGAAGCCGAAGGGCTAGCCGATCCCCCGCAGCGACCAGGCCAGGAACACCGGCCCCTGTGCCTGAATCCGGATCCCGTCCGCGCCGGCCAGCAGCTCTCCTTCGCCGAACAGCGTGACGGCATCCGTGGCGCCGGCGACGGCATCCGGGTCGAGCAGGATGTCGACGTCCGAGCGCGCGGCGACGACCAGGATGCTCTCCTCAGCGCTCTCCCTGACGAAGGCGAGCACCTCGTCGCCGACGTGGAGCCAGCGCATTCCGCCGCCGTTGAGTGCCGGATGGCCGCGTCTCAGCCCGATCAGCGCTGCGTACAGGTCGATCGTGCCGGCGGCCGCGTCGAGCTCTTCCCACGGGATCGGGGT
>JBEVEO010000120.1:0-3343 GCA_040512695.1 Leifsonia sp.
TAGGCAATGGCGCACAGGCCATCTCCGCGGTCCTCGAAGAAGAGCCCGATCTCATCATCCTCGACGTGATGCTGCCCGACATGAACGGCTTCGGCGTGACCAAACGCCTCCGTACAGCCGGCTACACGGCGCCTATCCTCTTCCTCACGGCGAAGGACGACACCGAGGACAAGATCACCGGCCTCACCGTCGGTGGCGACGACTACGTCACCAAGCCGTTCAGCCTCGACGAGATCGTGGCACGCATCCGCGCCATCCTGCGCCGCACGATGCACGCCGACGAAGAGGCCGTCATCCGCACGGGCGAGCTCACCATGGACCAGGACACCCACGAGGTCCTCGTCGGCGAGATCCCCATCGAGCTCTCCCCCACCGAGTTCAAGCTGCTGCGCTACCTGATGCTCAACCCCAACCGGGTGCTGTCGAAGGCGCAGATCCTCGACCACGTCTGGGAGTACGACTTCAACGGCGACGCCGGCATCGTGGAGAGCTACATCTCCTACCTGCGCCGCAAGCTCGACCAGCACTCCACCGAGCCGCTCATCCAGACCAAGCGCGGATTCGGCTACATGCTCAAGTCGTCGAAGGGCTGACCGGTCGAGGCCCCATCGGCTGATGCACAGGCTGCATTCGTAGACTGGCGCCGTCATGCATGAGTCACTCTCCGAGCGGTGGAACCGCGTCTCCCTGCGCAGCAAGATCACCGGTGTCACGGTCTTCATGCTCACCATCGGGCTCCTCGTCTCGGGCATCGGCACGATGGCCATGCTGCGGCAGTACGTGACCCAGCAGGTCGATGCGCGCCTGCAGACCGTCGCCCAGGGCAACGTCACCCAGTTCTTCTCCCAGGACGAGGAGTCGACGATCACCCAGGTGCGCTCGCAGTCGACGCCGTCGGACTACTTCGTCGCCGCCTTCGAGGCCGACGGCGAGTTCATCGGCGACAACTGGACCGGCCGCGACGACCGCGAGCTGCCGATCCTCACGCACGGCCTGCCGCTGGAGACGACGGTCGCCCTGGCCGGGGCCATCCGGGAGATGTACGACTCGTCCGGCACGGTCTACCACGCGATCGCCGTGCCGATCACGATCAACGCCCAGGGCGAGACCGGGACGGCCCTCATCGCCGTCTCGATGCGCGCCACAGACAACATCATGGCGACGTACCTCAGCATCTTCCTCGGGTTCGGCATCGGCGTGGTCATCCTCGGTGGGCTCATCACCCGGATGCTCGTGACGACGACCTTCGCGCCGCTCCGCGAGGTGGAACGCACGGCGGCCGCCATCGCAGACGGCGACTTCAGCCAACGACTCGGCGGAGCGACCCCCAACACCGAGGTCGGGCGGCTCAACCGCTCTCTCAACACGATGCTCAACCGCATCGACCGCGCCTTCAAGGACCGCGCGCACAGCATCGAGCAGATGCGCCGCTTCGTCGGCGACGCCAGCCACGAGCTGCGCACCCCCCTCGTCTCCGTGCGCGGCTACGCCGAGCTGTACCGCATGGGCGCGCTGCAGACCCCCGAGGACGTCGCGCAGGCCATGGAGCGCATCGAGAAGGAGGCCATCCGGATGGGCGGCCTCGTCGAGGACCTCCTGTCGCTCGCCCGTCTCGACGAGACCAAGCCGCTCCAGCTCGCCCCGGTCGACCTCGTGCCGCTCGCACGCGACGCGGCGCTCGACACCATGGCATCCGCTCCCGAGCGCACCGTCACGGTCGTGCTGCCGCCGAGCGATCGGGAGCAGACGCCGGAGGAGGACGCCCTCGCGTCGACGCCGGAGCGTCTCGGCGCCCAGAACAGCACCGGTCCCATCGCATTCGCCGGAGCCACCCTCGCGCGGCTCCGCGGGCGACGCTACCGCCGCGCCGACGCGGCATCCGTCGCCTCCGGCACGATCGTGGCCTCGGCCGCGGCTCTCCCGCAGACTCCGCCCGCTGCCGTGGTGCTGGGCGAGGAGAACAAGATCCGTCAGGTGATCACCAACCTGCTCGGCAACGCGATGCGCTTCTCGCCGGAAGGCAGCCCGATCGAGATCGGCGTCGCCGTCGACGACTCGGCCGATCGCGCGGTGCTCTCGATCGTCGACCACGGCGACGGCATCCCCCCGCAGATCCGGGAGAAGATCTTCCAGCGCTTCTGGCGTGCGGACACCTCGCGCACCCGCGAGACCGGCGGCAGTGGTCTGGGCCTCGCCATCGTGTCGGCCATCGTCGCCGCCCACAACGGCACGGTCGACGTCGTCGAGACGCCCGGCGGAGGCGCGACCTTCCGGGTCTCGCTGCCGCTGGCGACGTCGTCGTCGGCTCCGCAGTCGCTCGACGCCGCCGGGGCGCCGACGACGGGCTCGACCGCAGCCGTCTGAGCGGCTCCTCGGCTCTTCGGATCAGCCGATCAGCTGATCGGCGGGGCACCGGCGCACATCAGGTGGTCCCTCCCCGTGGGCACCAGGCCCCGGATCGTCCACCATCCGGCAACGCGCCTCACCACGACCGGGGTTCGCGCCTAGGGTCGGTGCACCCGAACGAGAGGCGCACCCATGACCAGCTTCCACGTCGACAGCGACGCCGTGATCCAGACCACCAGCACCGCCCACGGCTCGATCGACCGCATCCGCACCGAGGTGCAGTCCCTGCTCGGCCAGCTCACGAGCCTCGAGGGCTCGTGGAGCGGCCAGGCGTCCGTCGCCTTCCAATCCGTCGTGGCCGACTGGCGGGCCACGCAGCAGCGGGTGGAGGAGAGCCTCGTCGGCATCGCAACGGCTCTCGGCAACGCCGGTCGCCAGTATGCCGAGACCGAGCAGGCGAACCTGCGCCTGTTCGGTCGCTGACGGCGCCGGCCCGTCCGCCGCTCCCGCCCACCGAGAGCACCGAGCGCCGCTTCCCCGCCCGCCGAGAGCACCGAGCGCCGCTCCCCCGCTCGCCGAGGGCACCGCGCAGCGGTCGCCCGATGCGCGGTGACTCGCGCAGACGACGAAAGAGGGCGCCTCCCCTGTGGGAGACGCCCTCTTTCGTATGTGGCCCGCACTTCGGGCGCGCGCTGCGCGCGGCCCTCAGCGCTGATCCTTCAGTTGAGCCTTCGCCTTCGGCGAATCCTCATCCGTCGGATCAGAAGTCCATGCCACCCGTGGGGTCGCCGGCCGGAACCGGGTTCTTCTCGGGCTTGTCGGCCACGACGGCCTCAGTGGTGAGGAACAGTCCGGCGATCGACGCTGCGTTGAGCAGAGCCGAGCGGGTGACCTTCACCGGGTCGTTGATGCCGGCAGCCAGCATGTCGACGTACTCGCCGGTCGCGGCGTTGAGGCCCTGACCGACGGGGAGGTGACGCACCTTGTCGACCACGAC
>JBEVEO010000129.1:0-5717 GCA_040512695.1 Leifsonia sp.
ACGAAGACTGGGTTAGCACACTCGACTTGAGAGTGCTAAGTCGAGTTTAGGGGGCGCTTGGCACTCATGCAACGTGAGTGCCAGATTCGGGACGGGTGCTGAGGGCTGCGTGGGTTAGCGTTGTGGCATGGACCGCTCCGAGCTCGTCGAGTTGCTGACGCCGGAGGGCCTACGCCTCCTCGACTCGCTGCCGCCGTGGGACTCCAAGGCCGATCTCGTGCGCATCGTCAGCCGTCTCCGCGCCGATGGCCACTCCCCCGGGTTGGTGGCGAGCGTGCTGAGCCAGTCCCGCCTGCGGGCGAAGGCGCACGGCAAGTTCGGCGAGTTCGCGGCCAGCATGCTCTTCACGGAGGCCGGACTCGAACAGGCCACCCGTCTCCCGGTCGCGGCGCTCCACGCCGGCCGCTTCCAGGCGGCAGGGCTGCACTCCGTGGCCGACCTGGGCTGCGGGATCGGCGGCGACGCCATCGCCATCGCCGCGCTCGACCTCGATGTGACGGCCGCGGACGCCGACGAGGTCACCGCGGTCATCGCCAGCTACAACCTCGCTCCGTTCGCCTCGGCATCCGTCGTCCACGCCCGCGCCGAGGATGTCGACCTGTCCGGCGTCGACGGCGTCTACCTCGATCCGGCCCGGCGCACCGCCGGGCACGGGGAGACCGAGCGGCTGACGAAGCCGGGTGACTACTCGCCGACGCTCGATTTCGCCTTCGGACTCGGTGAACGGATGCCGACGGGCGTCAAGCTCGGCCCCGGCTTCGACCGGTCGCTCATCCCGTCGGACGCGGAGGCCCAGTGGGTCTCCGTGGACGGGCAGCTGGTCGAGATGGGCCTCTGGTTCGGCGCGCTGGCCCGGCCGGGCATCCGGCGATCGGCCCTGCTGCTCGGCCGCGACGGCACAGCGGAGCTCACGGCAGACGGGGACAGCACGGATGCCGAGGTGGGCGAGCTCGGCGAGTTCGTCTACGAGCCGGACGGAGCGGTCATCCGCGCCCGTCTCATCGGCGACCTGGCGCGCGATCTCGATGCCAGGATGCTGAGCGACGGCATCGCCTACCTGACAGCGGACCGGGAGCGCCGGACACCGTTCGCCACCGGCTTCCGGGTGCTCGACACTCTCCCCACCGACGAGAAGAAGCTCAAGGCCGCCCTCCGGGAACGGGGCATCGGGACGCTCGAGATCAAGAAGCGCGGCATCGACGTCGATCCGGCCGCCCTCAGGAAGCGCCTGCAGCTGCGCGGCTCGTCGTCGGCGACGATCGTGCTCACCCGCCGGGCAGGACGCCACGTGACCTTGCTCGTCGAACGGCTCTGAGCGATCCGCTCAGGTCATCTCGACGTGCCGCACGACGACCAGGATCCAGACCGCGGCGAAGGCGATCCCGACGCACCCCGTGACGATGCCCGTGATCCGGTTGGCCCTGCCTGACGAGTCCTCCGGACGAGCCGCGATGCCGAGGACGATGGCGACGACGGAGGCGATCGCTCCCCACGGCATGAAGAGGGTGACGATCAGACCGATGACGCCGAGCCAGCTCGACGCGGTCGCGGACGGGCTCCACGGCGCGGGATCGTAGCCGGCGCTCTCGTCGGAGACGTCGACCGACGAGACTGCGCCGCTCGGCACCCCACCCGGAGCCACGTCACCCGGCACAGCGGTGGCCGTCGCGTTCGACGCGTCCACGTCATCCTCCCCTTCGACCGATGAAGGCGGGCGGCGGGTCTCCCGCCGCCCGCCTTCGTCCGGTCGATCTCAGTACGAATAGCTGCCGTTGTAGTTCGCGATGCTCGCGAGGATGGCGATGCCGAAGATGATCCCGATCAGCGCGAGCGCCAATCCGATGAAGCCCAGGATGAGGCCCGTGAGCCACATGCCCTTCGCCTGCGGCTCCTTCTTGCGGCCGAGGAAGCCGAGCACCACCGCTGCGGCGGGGATGAACAGCTGGAGGATCCCGCCGACGAGCGGGATGAAGATGATGAAGAACCCGACGAGTCCGACGATTCCGGCGATCAGCGAGATGAGGCTGAGCACCGGCGTCTTCTGTGCGGGACCGGTTGCGTAGCCCTGCGCACCGTACGGAGCACCGGGAGCCGGCGGGGCGCCGTAGGCCGGTGCCGCCGGTGCACCGTAGGCGGGAGGCGGCGGCGGAGGCGTCCCATAGCCACCCGCTGCTGCCGGAGGAGCGACGGGAGGCGCGGGCGGCGCCGGAGGAGCCGGCGGCGCGGGCGGGGTGGGCTCGGGGACATCGGCCGCAGGCGGGACGTCTGCCGCGCCCGATGACAGGTCGGGGGCGTCGGCATCCGGCGACGGTGTCGACGCGTCGTCGGGGTCCGGCACGGACGGGTTGGTCGGATCACTCATGGGGCGGTCTCCTTCGGTGAGGCGAGATCGGGTGGTCAGTATCCGGAAACGGAGCCGTTGGATGCGGCGAGGAAGATCAGCGGGAGGAAGATCACCAGGAAGATGATGGCCGCGAGGATGCCCAGGTAGCCGAGGACGAGGCCGATGATCGCGAAGACCTTGCCCTGCTCCCCCGTCTTCTTGATCTGGCTCAGGGCGATGTGGCCGAGCACGATGCCGACGAGGCTGATGCCGAGGAGCGACGTCGCGAAGGAGATGATCGCGAGGACGTTCCACTTCGCGGTGTTCGGGGCGGCGTAGGTCTGGCCGTATGCGGGCTGCTGCGAGAGCACGGGAGCCTGCGCAGGAGCGGGCGGGGGCGCGAAGGCCGGGGCCGCTTCGCCGTTCGGCGCGGACGTCGGCAC
Source organism: Leifsonia sp. (assembly GCA_040512695.1). GTDB lineage: Bacteria > Actinomycetota > Actinomycetes > Actinomycetales > Microbacteriaceae > Orlajensenia. The sequence continues at coordinate 2,767 of JBEVEO010000129.1, forward strand.
GGCGGGCGGCAGGTCCACCGGCCGGTCAGCGTCGGATGCTCCACCGCTCGGTGCGCCCTGAGGCTCGTTCACATCGGTCATCGGTCCCCCTTCGGCAGAGTGTCTGCGCTACCGCAACACTACTCCGGCCGGTCAGGGGCGGAAAGAGGACGCCGGCCGCCGTCGCTCAGCGCACCTGGATGTCGGTGACGGGCAGGGTGGAGTCCGCCCCGAAGTCCACGCCGGACGGCTCGTGCCCGTGCATGACGAGCTGCGCGCCCAGGGCGGCGATCATCGCCCCGTTGTCGGTGCAGAGGGACAGCGGCGGGATCCGGAGGGCGATGCCTGCCGCGGCGGTTCGCTCCTCAGCGAGAGAGCGCACTCGCGCGTTGGCGACGACGCCGCCGCCCAGCAGGAGTCGGGGAACGCCGAGGTCGGTGCACGCGGCGACGGCCTTGCTGATGAGCACGTCGGCGACGGCCTCCCGGAAGCTCGCCGCGACATCCGCCAGGGGGACGGGCTCCCCGGCATCCTGCTTCCTCTCGACCCAGCGGGCGACGGAGGTCTTGAGTCCCGAGAAGCTGAAGTCGTAGCGATGCGCGGCCATGTCCTTCGGCAGCGAGAGGCCGCGCGGGAACCGGATGGCGCGGGGATCGCCGTCCGCCGCCAGCCGGTCGATGTGCGGACCGCCCGGGTACGGCAGCCCGAGGATGCGGGCGACCTTGTCGAACGCCTCGCCTGCCGCGTCGTCGATGGTCTCCCCGAGGAGCTCGACATCCGACACCAGGTCGCGCACGAGGAGCAGCGACGTGTGACCGCCCGAGACGAGCAGGGCCACGGTCGGGTACTCGAGGTGAGGTGTGTCGCCGAGCACGTCGGCACCGACGTGGCCGACCAGGTGGTTCACGGCGTAGAGCGGGCGGTCCAGGGCGATGGCGAGGGCCTTGGCGGCTCCGACGCCCACCATGAGGGCTCCGGCGAGCCCTGGTCCGCTCGTCACGGCGATCGCATCGAGATCCTCGAGCCGGATGCCGGCCTCCGCGACCGCGGCGCGCAGCGAGGGGGTCATCGCCTCGAGGTGCGCCCGGGCGGCGACCTCGGGGACGACTCCGCCGTAGCGCGCGTGCTCGTCCATGGAGGACGCGATCGTGTTGGAGAGCAGCGTGGTCCCGCGCACGATGCCGATCCCGGTCTCGTCGCAGGAGGTCTCGATGCCGAGGACCAGCGGATCCGTGCGGTTCATCGGCCGTCCCCCGTTCCGGTCGTCGCCGATGTCCCCTGAGCTTCGATCGCCTCGGTCCCGACGGCGAGGGCGGTGCGGGCGGGCTCGACGGCGAGCCGCATCACGACGGCGTCGACGCCGTCGGGCTGGTAGTAGTGCTGGCGCACGGCGATCTCCGTGAAGCCGAGGCTCCGGTACAGCCCCTGGGCGACGGGATTGTCGGCGCGCACCTCGAGGAACACCTCGCCGACGCCACGACGGCGGCACTCGTCGATGAGGGTGAGCATCAGGACGCGACCGAGGCCGCGCCCGCGGACGGAGTCGAGCACGGCGATGGTCTGGATGTCGCCGTCGGTCCCCCCGCGCGGTGCGAGCAGGCCCGCGTACCCGACGATGTTCTCCGGCTCGTCGGTCGGGAAGGCGACGAGGTAGTACGTGTGCGGACTCTCGAGGTCGGAGAGCATGGCGCCGGGAGACCAGGCGTCGGTCGTGAAGGTCGCCGTCTCGATGGCCATGATCGCCTCGAGGTCGTACGGATGCGCCCGTCGGAGCTGGAAGGTCATCGCGTCACCCGCTTCGGTCCGGCCGAGATGGTGACATCGGGGGAACGCAGGTAGATCGGCTCGTCCGCCGCGAACGGGCGGCCGTTCGCGAAGGCGATCTCGGCCACCATGCCCAGCGCGCCGGCCGGGATCACGGCGGCATCCAGCCGCACGTGGCCGGGGAAGTCGATCGAGTCGGGCCTGGCGAGCGACGGGCCGTCGACGCGCACCGGCAGGCCGTGCTCGTCTGCGCCGGAGTACGTGCTCCAGAAGACCTCTCGACGCCGGGCGTCGGTCACGACGGCGACGGCTCCGGACCCGCCGTCGCGGTAGTGCTGCCAGGCGACGGCATCATGGCTGACAATCGGCACGACGGGTCGCCCGATGGCGAAGGCGAAGGTGCGCGCCGCGGCGATCCCCACCCGCAGCCCGGTGAACGGGCCCGGACCCATGCCCGCCACGACTCCGGACAGCGTGCCCGGTCGCACTCCCGACGCCGCGAGCACGTCCTCGATCAGGCGGCCGACGACCTCGGCGTGACGCATGGTGTCCGGCACGCCGGACTCGGCGAGGATCCCGCCGTCACGGTCGACGACGGCGACACTCGTGCCTGCGGAGGTGTCGATGGCGAGCAGCACGGGATCCAGCCTACTTCCGCCCGGCGCGCCACTCGGGCGCGGGTGCGCCGCTCAGGCGTACGCCGTGCCGGACCAGCGCGGGCCGAAGCCGCGCAGTGTCACCGTGCGCGGCTCCTCGGGATCGAGGGAGGCGTCGTCATCGGCTGCTGGATCGTCGCCACCCCCGGTGGGGCGCTCGATCCCGATCTCGAGCCAGGACTCCGCGACGCCGTCGAGGAGACCGGCCCCCCATTCGACGACGACGACGGAGCCGGAGAAGTCGATGTCGAGGTCGTCGAGTTCCATCGCGCTCTGCAGGCGGTAGGCGTCCACGTGCACGAGCGGCGGACCCCCTGCGACCCGCGGATGCGTCCTCGCGAGCACGAAGGTCGGGCTGGTCACGGCCCCGCGCACGTCGAGCCCGACCCCGAGGCCGCGGGTGAACGTGGTCTTGCCTGCTCCGAGCGGTCCGGAGAGCACGAGGAGGTCACCGGCGCGCAGGTCGCCGGCGAGCCGCTCCCCCAGTGCGGTCATGGCGTCCGGCGTGTCGATGATGAGCGTCTGCACGGTCAGTCCCGGTAGCTGCGCACC
>JBEVEO010000136.1:0-11349 GCA_040512695.1 Leifsonia sp.
CTTGACGCGGCCGTCGGGGGTGATCAGGAGGTTGCCCGGCTTGATGTCGCGATGGACGAGCCCCGCGGCGTGGGCGGCCTGCAGCGCCATGGCCGTCTGGGCGACGATGTCGAGCACGCGGTCGGTCGAGAGCACCTTCTCGCGCTCGAGCACGGTCGAGAGGGCTTCGCCCGGGACGAGCTCCATGACGAGGTAGGCGGAGCCGTCTTCCTCGCCGTAGTCGAAGACGTTGGCGATGCCCTCGTGGTTGACGAGTGCGGCGTGACGGGCTTCGGCGCGGAAGCGCTCCAGGAAACCGGGGTCGCCGAGGTACTCGTCCTTGAGGATCTTGATGGCGACCTGGCGGCCGATCACGAGGTCGGTGGCTTGCCACACTTCGCCCATACCGCCGATGGCGATGCGGGTCTGCAGCTCGTAACGCCCCCCGAAGGTGAGCCCTGCTGTGGGTCTCATTTGTTCAGCACCGCCTCTAGTACCTTTTTCGCTACTGGTGCGGCAAGGAGATTGCCGTACCCGTTCTGGCCCATACCGCCGCCATCCTCGATGAGGACGGTGATCGCATACTTCGGATCGTCGGCAGGCGCGAATCCGGTGAACCAGAGCGTGTACGGCAGGTCGCCGCCGTTCTCCGCTGTTCCCGTCTTACCGCCCACGCTGACCCCGTCTATTCTTGCATTATCGGCCGCGCCGTTATCGACGTCGTCGACCATCATCTTGGTCAGCGTCGCAGCGGTCTCGGCGCTGATCGCGCGGCCGAATTGCTGCGGCTCGAACGTCTTCACGACCGATAGATCGGGTGCCGTCACCTGGTCGGCGAGCGTCGGCTGCATCACGATCCCGCCGTTGGCGATTCCCGCGGAGACCATGGCGATCTGGATCGGCGTCGCACGCACGTCGTACTGTCCGAAGGCCGACAGCGCCGTCTGCGCATCGTCCATGACGAGGGGATAGGTGCTGGCCTCGACGGTCATCGGGATGTGGTGCTGCACGTTGAAGCCGAACTTCTCCGCCTGCTCGCGGATCGCCTTGTCGCCGAGTTCGATGCCGAGTTCTGCCATCGGGATGTTGCAGCTGAGCCGAACGGCATCCGCGATGCTGACCGTCGCACCCGGCCCGCAGGTTCCGCCGCCGGAGTTGATGACGATCGAGTCGCTGCCGGGCAGCTGGAACGTGGCGGGGTTCGGGAACGTGCTCTCCGGCGTGTACTGGCCCGACTCGAACGCGGCGGCCGCGACGACGAGCTTGAAGGTGGACCCCGGCGGGTTCAGGTCGCCGGCGCGGTTGCGATCGATGAGCGGCTGGGCCGGGTCGGCGTTCAGGGCGTCGTAGGTGATGTCGACCTGCTCGGTGTCATGGCCGGCGAGGGAGTTGGGGTCGAAGGTCGGCTTCGAGACCTGGGCCAGGATGCGACCGGTCGACGGCTCCGTCACGACCACGGCACCGGTGTAGTCGCCCAGTGCGTCCCATGCTGCCTGCTGGGCGACGGGGTCGATGGTGACGGACACGGCCGCACCCTTGGGCTGCTGCCCTGTGAAGATGCGCTCGATCGTCGTGAGGAACTGGGAGTTGGCCGTTCCGCTCAGGTAGTCGTTGAACGACCCCTCGATGCCGGTCGGCTCTCCGTTGACGGGGAAGAATCCGGTGACGGGGGCGTAGAGCGGTCCGTTGCTGTAGCTGCGCTGCCACTTGTAGTTGTCGTCCGACGGCGACGATGAGGCGATCGGGTTGCCGGCGACGAGGATCGGGCCGCGCTCGACCTGGTAGCTCTCGTAGAGCGTGCGGGTGTTGCGCGAGTCGGCTCGGAGCTCGTCGGCTGCGACGGCCTGGATGATCGTGGTCGAGGTGAAGAGCGCCAGGAACAGCACGAGCACGAACATGCTGACGCGTCTCAGTTCGCGGTTCATGCGTCCACCACCAGCTTCGGCTGGTTGCGCACCGTGTCGGAGAGTCGCAGCAGGATCGCCGTGATGATCCAGTTCGCCACGAGGGAGGAACCGCCGGCGGCGAGGAAGGGGGTCGTGAGTCCCGTGAGCGGGATGACCCGGGTGACGCCGCCGATCACGATGAAGCACTGCAGGGCGATGACGAACGACAGGCCGACGCCGAGCAGCTTGCCGAAGTCGTCCTGGCCGGCGAAGCCCACCCGGAAGCCGCGCGACACGAACAGGACGTAGAGCACGAGGATGGCGAAGATCCCGGCGAGGCCGAGCTCCTCACCGAGGCTCGCGATGATGTAGTCGCTCTGCGGCACGGGGGTGAGGTCCGGTCGTCCCTGGCCGAGGCCGGTGCCGATGAGTCCGCCGTGGGCGAGGCCGAACAGGCCCTGCACCAACTGGTAGCTACCGCCGTCCGATCCGTAGACCGCCGGGTTGAACGCGTCGAGCCAGTTGTTGATGCGGCCGTTCACGTAGTCCAGCGTGCGGCTGGCGACGAAGGCGCCGACGAGGAACATCGTCATCCCGATGAGCACCCAGCTCAGGCGCCCGGTGGCGACGTACAGCATGACGAGGAACAGGCCGAAATAGAGCAGGGCGGTTCCGAGGTCGCGCTGGAACACGATGACCGACATCGACAGCGCCCAGACCACGAGCAGCGGGCCGAGGTCCCTGGCGCGCGGGAAGCGCATCCCGAGGAACTTGGTGCCCACCATGGAGAGCGAGTCGCGGTTGCGCACCAGGTAGCCGGCGAAGAACACGGCCAGGGCGATCTTGGCGATCTCACCGGGCTGGAAGGTGAGCACGTCGCCGATGCCGATCCACACCCGCGCACCGTTCACCTGGCGGCCGAGGCCGGGAACGAGCGGGAGCAGCAGCAGGATCACCGCGACGAAGCCCGCGATGTAGGTGTACCGGAACAGCACGCGGTGATTCCGGATGACGAGCATGACGGCGATCGCGCACAGGATGGCGATCGCGCTCCAGGCGATCTGGCGCACCGAGGCGCTGTCCCATCCGGCGTTCCCGTCGGCGATGTCGATGCGGTAGATCATCGCGATGCCGAGGCCGTTCAGCACTGTCGCGATCGGCAGCAGGAAGGGGTCGGCGTCGCGGGCGACGAACCGCAGCACGATGTGCAGCGCGATGACGAGCGCGGAGAGCACGGCGCCGAGCAGCACGAGCGTGAGGTCGACGTGACCGAGCGCGCCGAGCTGGACCAGCACGACGGCGATGGCGTTGATGGCGCAGGCCACGATGAGCAGGCCGAGTTCGAGGTTCCGCAGCTTCTGCGGCAGCCGGATGCGGCGCACCGGCGCCGTCTGGGGGGCCGCGGCGTTGATGAGGCCGGTGTCGTCAGCCATCCGAGCCCTCCAGCCGCTCGGCGATCGACAGGGCGGACTCGAGCGACTCCGTGCTGATCGTGGCCTCGACCGTCTGGCGGTCGTAGACGGTGAGGCTGTCGAGCGGGATGTCCGTGTCGCGATAGACGCTGTGCAGGGAGATGGGCCCGATGTCCTGCTGGATTCCGCGGTAGATCACCACGGAGTCTCCGTCGGTCCCGACGAAGTACCGCGACTGCGTCCATTGGTAGCTGAGGAGGGCGACGGCCACGATGGCGGCGACGAACAGCACGATCGAGACGACGAGGGTGATGCGCCGCCGACGGGTGCGCCGGGCGTCCTCCTCGATGAGTTCGCCGAGGTAGTCCTCGGAGTCCGGTTCGAAGTGGGTCTCCGGCACGGAGTGCAGCCGGAACGGCGGCATCCGCAGCGCTCGCCGCGGTGCGGCCTCCTCGATGCCGAATGCGACGGGCTCGGCCGCCGACCCGACGATCTGCACGGGGAGCTCGGCGCCGGGCTCGCTGCCGATGTCGATCACCACGACGGTGACGTTGTCGGGGGCGCCGCCGTCCAGGCTGTGCTTCACGAGGCGTTCTGCGGCGTCGGATGCCGACGTTCCCGCTTCGAGGTCGGCGCGGATCTCGTCGGCGGTGACGACGCCCGAGAGGCCGTCCGAGCAGATCAGCCAGCGGTCGCCGGGGATGGTGCCGAGGATCGTGGTGTCGATCTCGGGGGCGGAGTCCACGTCGCCGAGCACGCGCATGAGCACGGAGCGCCGCGGGTGCACGGCGGCCTCCTCCTCGGTGATGCGGCCGCTGTCGACGAGGCGCTGCACGAAGGTGTGGTCGGTCGTGATCTGCGTGAGGTTTCCGCCGCGCAGGAGATAGATGCGCGAATCGCCGATGTGGGCGATGGCGACCTTCGCGTCCAGCACGTAGAGGGCGCTGACCGTCGTGCCCATTCCGGTGAGCTCCGCGTGTTCGAAGACCGTCTCGGCGAGCTGCGAGTTGGCGGCGATGAGTGCGGCCTGCATCGCGAACTCGGCGTCCTGCGCGCTGTCGTACGGCTGATCCGCCTCGGCGATGCGCTTCGTGGCGATCGCGGATGCGACGTCACCGCCGGCGTGCCCGCCCATGCCATCGGCCACCAGGAACAGGTTGCGCCCGGCGAAGCCGGAGTCCTGGTTGTTCGCGCGCACGCGGCCGACGTTGGACACGGCCGCGCTGTCGATGAGCGTCGCCATGGTTTCTACCGTCGCAACTCGAATGTCGTCGCGCCGACCTTGACCGTCGCGCCGAGCGGGACCGGAGTCGGGACGGTCACACGCGCGCCGTTGAGGAACGTGCCGTTCGTCGAGTCGAGGTCCTGCAGCATCCACTGGTCGTTCCAGAGCATGAGCCGGGCGTGGTGGGTCGAGGTGTAGTCGTCGCGGATGACGATGGACGAGTCGGACGACCGGCCGATCGTGACCTCGTCACGGCTCAGCGGGAACTCGGCACCCGCCTTGGTTCCCGATGTGACGACGATGGCACGTGCGTTGGCGGTCGTGGCGATCTCGGACCCGAACGAGGGCGCGAGGGTCGGGGCGGGGGACGACTGGATCGGCCCGGTCGCCGCCGCGGCTGCGACCGGCGCGGCAGGCGGTGCCACCGGGAGGCTCGCGGCCGCGGCCCCGGCATCCTTCACGGCACGAACGCGCTGGCCGAAGAGGTCGGAGCGGAGGGCGTAGACGATCGCGAAGACGAACGCCCACAGGAGTACCAGGAATCCCAGTCTGAGGACCAGGAGGGTGAGTTCGCTCACGAGGCGGGCCCCCAGAATCCGCCCATGTCGTGGCGCTGGGTGGCGTCGTCGACGCGGGGCCCGGCACTCGCGGCCGGTGCGGTCGACTGGGCGAGCACCCGGAACACGATGCGGGTACGCCCGATGGTGATGACGGAGTCGGGTTCGAGGACGGCCTGCTTCACGGGAGCCCCGTTCAGCTGCGAGCCGTTGGTCGAGCCGAGGTCGCGCACCTGGGCGCGCTTGCCGTCCCAGAGCACCTCGATGTGCTTGCGGCTGGTCCCGGTGTCGTCGATCGTGATGTCGGCATCGCTGCCGCGGCCGATGACGGTGCGGGCCTTGATCAGCGGGTAGCGCTTCGTGCCGATGTCGAGCAACGGCGTCCAGGCCACGTCGCCCTTGACGTTGGTCGAGTCGACCTGCACCATTCCCACCGAGAGTCCCGCATCCTGCGTCAGGCGGATGCTGATGCCGCCGGCGAACTGGAACCGCTGGCTGGCCGCATGCTTCTGCACGAGGTCGGTGAGCTCGTCGATGAGCGTTGGTCCGAGTGCGACCATGCGTGCATGGTCGCCGGGGCTCAGGCGCACGGTGAAGTCGTTCGGCACGAGAACGCGGTCGCGTGAGACGACTGCGGCCTTGGTGTCGAGCTCACGGCGGAGTGCTGCTGTGATCTCGACCGGCTGCAGCCCCGACCGAAAGGTCTTCGCGAAAGCGCCGTTGACGGCGCGTTCGAGGCCCTTCTCGAAGTTGTCCAGTATCCCCACAGGTCTCCCGCTCCGGTTCTATGACTCTTGAATGTTAGTCGGAGTGGCTGGAAACCACGTTCAGGTGCGCCTCGAAGTCAGTCGACGGGCCCCATGGCCTCGACCTCGTCGAAGTCGAGGGCGATGGCCGGGATCGATGCCGTGAGCAGCGAACCGTCCGCTCGGCGCTGCCCGCGCACGTGGTCCATCGTCGGGGCTCCCGGCAGTTTCGCACCCTGGTGCGTGAGGGGCACGGTCGTCGGTTCACCGGTGGGGATGTAGACCTGCTCACCGCGCACACTCACGCGCAACGGGTCGCCCTCCTCGATGGTGAACGTGATCCCCGACCTCTGGAGATCGACCAGAACCCGCGTACCGCGCAGCGTCACCCGGAACTGGAGCCCGGCCCATGTCGTCGGCAGCCGGGGGTCGAAGGTGAACTCGCCGCGGTGGTCGCGGAATCCGCCGAACCCGTAGACGAGCGCGTTCCAGATCCCGCCGGTCGACGCCACGTGGATGCCGTCGGCCGTGTTCGCATGCAGGTCGAGGATGTCGACGAACAGTGCAGCCTGGAAGTAGTCGGCCGCGAGGGAGGCGTAGCCGACCTCCGCCGCGATGATCGACTGCACCACGGCGGACAGCGTCGAGTCCCCGGTGGTCAGCGGGTCGTAGTACTCGAAGTTGGCCCGTTTCTGCTCGAGCGTGAATTCGTTGCCCTGCAGGAACAGCGCGAGCACCACATCCGCCTGCTTCAGCACCTGGAAGCGGTAGATGACGAGCGGGTGGTAGTGCAGCAGGAGCGGCCGGTGGCTCTCCGGCGTGAGGTCGAGATCCCAGATCTCCTTCTGCAGGAACGCCTCGTCCTGCGGGTGGATGCCGAGCTGCTCGTCGAAGGGGATGTGCATCCGCTCGGCGGCCCGCGCCCACTCGATCGGCTCCGACGGGTCGATGTCGAGCCGCTTCACGATCTGGTCGAAGGTGGCGCGGTCGGCCTCGCGGAGGTGCCGGAGCGCCGCCGCGGCATCCGCGAGGTTCGCCCGCGCCATGACGTTCGTGTACAGGTTGTCGTTGACGACGGTGGTGTACTCGTCGGGGCCGGTGACGCCGTGGATGTGGAAGACGTCATCGCCGTTGCCGCGCCAGAATCCGAGGTCGGCCCACATCCGCGCGGTCTCGACGAGGATGTCGATGGCGCCGCGGTCGAGGAAGTCCTGGTCGCCGGTGGCGGACACGTACTGCGTGAGCGCATGGCTGATGTCGGCGTCGATGTGGTACTGCGCCGTGCTGGCCGCGTAGTAGGCGCTCGACTCCAGGCCGTTGATGGTGCGCCACGGGAACAGCGCACCGCGCACGTTGAGTTCGAGCGATCGCGCGCGGGCCGCGTCGAGCATCCGCTGTCGGAAGCGCAGCACGTTGCGTGCGACGACGGGGGAGGTGTACGTGAGCGCGGGGAGCACGTAGATCTCGCTGTCCCAGAAGTAGTGGCCGCCGTAGCCCGTGCCGCTCACGCCCTTCGCGGCGACGCCGCCGCCGTCGGTGCGCGCGCTCGCCTGGGCGAGCTGGAACAGGTTCCAGCGCACGGCCTGCTGGATGGCCGGCTGGTCCTTGACGACGACGTCGGTGCGCTCCCAGTAGGCGGCGAGCCACCGCCCCTGCGCCGCGAAGATCTCGGCGGCGCCGAGCTCGAGGGCGCTGTCGAGCGTGCGATCGCAGCGATCGGCGAGCTCTCGGACGGGGACCGTGCTGGCGGTGTGGTAGCTGATGAACTTGGTGAGCCGCACGCGATTGCCGACCTTGGCGTGGATGCGGTAGATCCGCTTGGCCAGGTCGTCGTCGAGGGTCGTGGTCGCCGAGTACTGGTCGATGGTCGCGATCTCGTGGTCCGCCGCCACCGCGATCGACATCCCGGAGTTCGTGGTGCGGTAGCCGAGCATGAGCCGGTCACCCGATTCCCGACGGATGCGCGGCTGCAGGACGCGATCCTGGAACACGTCGCCCTTGCGCGGGTCGAACGACTCCGCGGCGCCGGGCACCTTGGAGCGGTACTCGTCGAGGCCGTCCTGGCGGTTGAGGATCTGGCTCGAGATGGTGATCGAGGCGTCCTCGTCGAGCAGCGTCACCTCGTAGGTGACCACGGCGAGGTGACGATCGGTGAAGCTCACGAGGCGACGCGAGGTGATCAGCACGCGCTTGCCCGCCGGTGTGCGCCAGATGAGGGAGCGCTCGAGGACTCCGGAGGCGAAGTCGAGGCGGCGCTCGTAGGTGAGCAGGTCGGCCTCGGTGAGCACGAGCGGTTCATCGTCGACGTACAGCCGGATGATCTTGGCGTCCGGGGCGTTCACGATGGTCTGGCCGACCCGGGCGAACCCGTACGCCTCCTCGGCGTGCCGGATGGGCCAGGTCTCGTGGAAGCCGTTCACGAAGGTGCCGTGCACGTGGCCGTCGCGGCCCTCCTCCACGTTGCCGCGGAGGCCGAGGTAGCCGTTGCCCACCGTGAAGATGGTCTCCGTGCGGCCCATGTCGGCCGCGTCGAACTGACTCTCGATCAGCGCCCACTCGTCGAGCGGATGCCGGGTGCGGTCGACCGGGTCATCGTCGAGGATCTTCACCGATGTTCCTCCAAGCGTGCTGGCCCGCCGTCGTCATCGGCGGCCGGAATGGTGGGAAGGAGCTCGTCGAGCTCGGCGACGACGACGTCGGCCCCCGCGTCGAGCAGGACGCGCCGGCCGACCCCGCGGTCGACGCCGATGACGAGGCCGAAGGCTCCGCGCGCCCCGGCCTGCACGCCGGAGACGGCGTCCTCGACGACGGCGCACTCGAGCACGGTGAGGCCGAGCTCCTTCGCCGCATGTATATAGGTATCGGGCGCCGGCTTGCCGGCGAGCCCGAGGGTGGCCGCCACGTTGCCGTCGACCACCACCTCGAAGCGGTCCGCGATGCCAGCGGCCGCCAGCACCATGGGGGCGTTCTTCGAACTCGACACCACCGCCACCTCGTAGCCGGCGTCCTGCACGGCGTCGAGGAAGGCCATCGTCGCCGGGTACGGCCGCACCCCATCGGTCGCGATCGTGTCGTTGAACACGGCGTTCTTGCGGTTGCCGAGACCCCAGACGGTGTCGTCTGCCGGGTCGGCATCCGGTGTTCCGGGGGCCAGCTCGATGCCGCGGGACGCCAGCAGGTCGGTCACGCCGTCGAACCGCGGCTTGCCGTCGATGTGGTCGAAGTAGTCCCGCTCCTCGTACGGCGCCGCTCCATGCGCTTCGAGGTAGGGCGAGAACAGCCGCGACCAGGCCAGCATGTGCACATCGGCCGTCGGCGTGAGGACGCCGTCGAGGTCGAACAGGAAGGCGCGGATGTTGCGCCCGGCAAGCAGGTCCATCGGTACTTCGTCACTGGCGTCCGTCACGCGGGCCTCCAATTCTCGGCATCAGTCAGTCGTGCGAGAAGCCGGTCCTCTTCGACCCTGCGGTAGTCCGTCGAGCCTATTGCGCATCCCGGATGCGATGCGAGCTTCTGGCCGGATTCCCATTCGGTTGCATCGGTCGCGGCTTGGCCGGGACGAATCGAAAGGACGGCGATTGGTAGCGTCGAGGCAGCTGCGGTGCGCGGCGTTCCCGTCAGGAAGGTTTCCGATCCGTGAGCGATCCGACAGAACGTGATCTGCGAGTCCGTCCGCGCGTGTGGATCGGAATCGCCATCTGGGCGGCGTACGTCGTTCTCGTGTTCGCGATCCAGACAGCCACCGGCATCCCCTACGACGAATGGGGCGACAGCGGCGCGAACCTCTTCATCGGCGCCGGCCTGTCCCTGATCATCGCCACCGTGCTGCTCGCGGTGACCACGACCATGCTCGGTTGGTGGCGTCCGGCGCTCTTCGACCGGGAGCGCAGTCGTCACCGCTGGCCGATCCTTGTGCCGATCCTCATGGCCGTGGCGCTGATCATCAATCTCGTGAGCACGGACTGGGGATCGTACGACATCGGCTTCTTCGCGGCATCCGTGGTGCTGATCCTCGTCGGCTTCACCGAGGAGATCGTCAATCGCGGCCTCCTCGTCGTCAGCCTCCGCAGTCGATTGGGCGAGGGCTGGGTGTGGTTCATCAGCACGGCACTGTTCGCGGCCATGCACTTCGTGAACATCCTGCTCGGAGCTCCGGTCGCCGGGACGCTCCAGCAGGTGGGGTTCGCCTTCCTCGCCGGCACGATCCTGTACATCCTGCGACGCACGACTGGCACCCTGATCTGGGCGATGGTGCTCCACGGGCTCTGGGACTTCTCCGTCTTCGCGGTGGGACACGGCACTCCGGGCCCCGCCGCCGGCCTGGGGGTGACTCTCTACGTGGTCGTCGGCGTGCTCGCGCTCGCCTCCGTTGCCTTCGTCATCCGCGGTTCGAACGAGCGCACCGGCGTGACGGCACCGGTGCCGGCCGTCGCCTGAACGGGACCCCTCCGGCGGGCGCGGGCACCCCCTCGTGCTCAAATGGCTTATGGCAGGCGAAAGTGATAATGTCACTGGGTTGGTTCGCCCCCGGGTGGACCCAGACGTGCGCGAGTGGCGGAATTGGCAGACGCGCTGGCTTCAGGTGCCAGTACTCGCAAGGGTGTGGGGGTTCAAGTCCCCCCTCGCGCACCACGACGATGCAATTGCGAAAGCGATTGTACGGATGTGCACAAACGATCGCCGGTGGCCCGGAAGGGCGCCGGCGATCGCCGTTTCCGGCTGGTGAAGCCGATGAGGTACCGATGTCCTGTGCGCTCGGCGCCAGAGCCCGGATCGATTCTTGCGTCATTGAGCGGGTGCTGGACCATCGTGGAGCCCGCATGTCATTGCGAGCTTGGTTAACGTGATTAACCGCTTGACCAACCTTCAATCAGGTGGTTATGGTGGTGGATAACCGCTTAACCACATGAAGGTGATGATGAACCAACGAGGGTTTTACCAGCCGAACGGCGCGTGGATCGGAGACGTGGTCCCGTGGCAGGAAGACGGTGTGTTCCATCTCTTCTACCTGCACGAGACGCGTCGATCCCCCAAGGAGGGCATGCCGTGGCGTCGGGTCGTGACGGAGGACCTGGTCGACTTCACCGAGGCAGGCGAGGCTCTCTCGTCCGGCGGCACAGGCGCCGATGACTTCAATGTCTACACCGGCAGTATCGTCGTCGCGAGCGACGGCAGGCATCACGCCTTCTACACCGGACAGAACCCGGTGAAGACTGGCGACGACGGGCTCGCGCTCCAGGTTGTCATGCACGCGACGAGCGACGATGGCATGAAGTCGTGGCAGCGGCATCCGGCTGACACCTTCGGGGCGACAGCCGGGTACGAGACCGCCGACTGGCGCGACCCGTTCGTCTTCTGGGACGACGATGCCCAGCTCTGGCGCATGCTCATCACCGCGCGCCACGCGCACGGCCCCGCCCGGCGCCGCGGCGTCATCGCGCAGTGCACCTCGCACGACCTCTCGACCTGGGATTCGGCACCGCCGTTCTGGGACCCTCGCCGTTACCTCGCGCACGAATGCCCCGAGGTCTTCCAGTGGGGCGA
>JBEVEO010000181.1:0-9348 GCA_040512695.1 Leifsonia sp.
GGCGATGCCGCCGAGCTTCGCCGACATCTGGTCCTCGACGTAGGAGCGCAGCATCGCGGCCGTGCCGATGCCGGAGACGAGCAATCCGAGCGTCAGCATCAGCACCGTCACACCGGTGATCTTGGTGCGCAGCGAGATGCGGTTCCACCGCTCGGAGATCGTCTGATGCATAGCGGGGCGAGTCTAGGCGGTGGACCCTGAGTCAGGGCTTGGAGGAGGCGGAGGACTTCAGCATGTACCCGAACCCGCGCTTCGTCTGGATCATCGGCTCGTTCGAGTGCTGGTCGAGTTTACGTCGCAGGTAGCTGATGTAACTCTCCACGATCCCGGCATCGCCGTTGAAGTCGTACTCCCAGACGTGGTCGAGGATCTGCGCCTTCGACAGCACGCGGTTGGGGTTGAGCATCAGGTAGCGCAGCAGCTTGAACTCGGTGGGGGAGAGCTCGATGGGGACCTCGCCGACGAGGACCTCGTGGGTGTCCTGGTCCATGGTGAGCTCGCCGGTGCGGATGACCGCCTCTTCGTCGGCGTGCATCGTGCGGCGCAGGATGGCGCGGATGCGGGCCACGATCTCGTCGAGGCTGAACGGCTTCGTGACGTAGTCGTCGCCGCCGACGGTGAGGCCGGTGATCTTGTCCTCGGTGTCGTCCTTCGCCGTGAGGAACAGGATCGGCGCCGTGTAGCCCGCGGTGCGGAGGCGCTTGGTGACGCCGAATCCGTTCATGTCGGGGAGCATCACGTCGAGGATGATGAGGTCGGGCTCCTCCTCCAGGACGGCGGAGATGGCCTGTGCGCCATTGCCGACCGCTCGCACGGCGAAGCCGGCGAAGCGCAGGCTCGTCGTGAGGAGATCACGGATATTGGGCTCGTCGTCGACGATGAGAATGCGGGGACCATCAGCCATGCGAACAGTATCTGCGCGTTTCCTGACAACGGACTGGGAATCGGGTCGATGCGTGTCGAGTGATTCCTATGCGCACCGTGAGGCGCGAGTGACTCGTGAGACAGCCGGGTCTGGCTCGACGGATGGCACCGTGCGAGACTGCAGACGTGTCGAGGAACGAACGGGTTGTCATCGTCGGAGGCGGGCTCACGGCCGCACGCGCAGCCGAGGCCGCGCGCGGGGAGGGCTTCGACGGCAAGGTCGTCGTCATCGCCGAGGAGGCCCGCCTGCCCTACGAGCGGCCGCCGCTGTCGAAGGGCTACCTGCTGGGGGCGGATGACGCGGCATCCACGATCCCGTTCGACGCCGCCTGGTACGCCGAGCACGACGTCGAGGTGCGCATCGGGACGACGGCGACGGCCATCGACACCGCCGGTCACGTGATCGCCCTGGGTGACGACACCCTGGTGTACGACCGTCTGCTGCTGGCCACCGGAGCACGGCCGCGCGCGTTCCGCGGTCCAGGAGCCGGACTCGCCGGGGTCCACACCCTGCGCTCCCTGCACGATTCGACGGTGCTGCGCACAGCGCTCGCGGTCGGCTCGCGGCGGGTCGTCGTCATCGGGTCGGGCTGGATCGGCCTGGAGGTCGCCGCGGCCGCGCGGAGCTACGGCAACGACGTGACGGTGCTCGGCCGCGGATCCGTTCCCCTCGAGGCGGCCGTCGGCCCGGAGGTGGGCGCCGTCTTCGCCGACCTGCATCGGGACAACGGCGTCGAGCTGCGGATGGACACCGGCGTCGCAGGCATCCGCGGCACGCGCCATGTCGACGGCGTCGTGCTCGGTACGGGGGAGGAGGTCGACGCCGACCTCGTGGTCGTCGGCATCGGCGCGGTGCCGGAGACCACGCTCGCCGCGGCATCCGGGATCACCGTGGACAACGGGATCGTCACGGATGCCGGCCTCAGAACGAGCGCGCCCGACGTCTTCGCCGCCGGCGACGTCGCGAACGCCATGCACCCGGTGCTCGGCCACCACCTGCGGATCGAGCACTGGGCCAACGCCCGGAACCAGGGAGCCGCGGCCGGTCGGGCTCTCGCCGGCAGCGCGGTGGAGTACGCCGAGATCCCCTACTTCTTCACCGACCAGTACGACCTGGGCATGGAGTACTCCGGATACGGCGACCTCGCAGCCGACGCGGATGTGGTGTTCCGGGGCGACCGTGCCGGGCGGGAGTTCATCGCGTTCTGGGTGCGCGATCGGCGGGTCGTCGCCGGCATGAACGTGAACATCTGGGACGTCAACGAGACGGTGCAGCGCTTCATCGCGTCCCGGGTGACGGTGGACCCCGTCGCGCTCGCCGACACCTCGGTCGCCCTCGAGAGTCTGCTCGACGCGTGATCGCGCATCCGCACCGCAGCATCGGGCCGCGTACCTTCGACTTCTCCCGCCAGATCGCCGTGATGGCGATCGTCAATCGCACGCCGGACTCGTTCTACGACAAGGGCGCCACCTTCGCTCTCGACGCGGCGGTGGCGGCTGCCCACCGGGCGCTCGAGGATGGCGCGGACTGGATCGACATCGGCGGCGCCAAGTTCGCCCCGGGGCCGCCCGTGCCGATCGCGGAGGAGATCGAACGGGTGGTGCCGGTCGTGGAAGCGCTCCGCGGATCCGGGGCCGTCATCTCCGTCGACACCTTCGAACCGGCGGTCGCGCGCGCCGCGATCGAGGCCGGTGCCCATGTCATCAACGACACCACGGGCATCCACGACCCCGCCATGGCCGACGTCGTGGCCGACAGCGCCGCGACCATCGTCGTGACCCACAGCCTCGCCAGGCCGCGCACGCCCTATCCGGCTCCGAAGTACCAGGACGTCGTCGGGGAGGTCGTCGACTTCCTGAGGCGACGCGTGGACCTGGCCCTGTCGCGCGGGGTGCCTCTCGAACGCATCGTCGTCGACCCCGGCCACGATCTCAACAAGAACACGATGCACTCGCTCGAGCTCACCCGGCGGCTGCGCGAGGTGACGGCGCTCGGGCATCCGACCCTCGTCGCACTGTCGAACAAGGACTTCATCGGGGAGTCGATCGACCGGGACAGGGGCGAGCGCGTCGAGGGATCGATCGCCGCAGCGGTCTACTGCGTGCTCGAGGGAGCGCGGATCGTGCGGGTGCACAACGTACGGGCGACCGTCGACGCGATGCGCATGGTCGAGGCGATCGCCGGCTGGCGGGACCCCGCCCTGCTCGTGCACAACATGGCCGAGAGCGGGAACGAGTCGGGGGAGGCAGCCGATGGCGGAGCGTGACGCGGCGGAGGACGGACTGAGCCGTGAGCTGCTGGCCGCGGCCTATGCGCTGCCGGACCGGGAGACGCCGCGCATCCGGGTGAACTTCGTCTCGAGCCTCGACGGGGCTGCCACGATCGGTGATCGCAGCGGCGGTCTGGGCGATGAGGAGGACCAGCGCGTGATGTCCGTGCTGCGGTCGCTGGCGGATGTGCTCCTCGTGGGCGCCGGCACCGTCCGTGCGGAAGGCTACGGGGGAGTCGGCCTTCCGCTCGCGATCGTGTCGTCGGCGCTCGACCTCGACCCCGGGCATCCGGTGTTCTCCGGTACGGATGCGCCCCGCTACGTCATCACGCACGCCGGCTCGCTGCCGGCACGGCGGGAGGCGCTCTCGGCCGTCGCCGAGGTGCTGGTCTGCGGCGACCACGGCGTCGACCTGCACGCCGCCGTCCGCGCGCTCGTGGAACGCGGTCACACGCAGGTGCTGTCAGAGGGGGGCCCGCACCTGTTCGGCGACCTCGTGGCGGAGGACCTCGTGGACGAGCTCTGCCTGAGCCTCAGCCCCGTCATCGTCGGCGGCACGGCCGGGCGCATCGTCCGCGGTGCGCCGGAACAGCTGCGGCGGATGCGGCTCGTGCATGCCCTGCACGGTTCCGGAATGCTGTTCCT
Organism: Leifsonia sp.; assembly: GCA_040512695.1. GTDB lineage: Bacteria > Actinomycetota > Actinomycetes > Actinomycetales > Microbacteriaceae > Orlajensenia. The sequence continues at coordinate 3,840 of JBEVEO010000181.1, forward strand.
GCGCTACGGGCGGCAGGATGCCTCATGACTCCGTCATCGCCGGGCGGCGATAGGGATCACGCGGCCACCGCATCCAGCGCGTGCGCGTCGAGGATCGTGTAGCTGTAACCCTGCTCGGCGAGGAACCGCTGGCGGTTCTGCGCGAAGTCCTGATCGACCGTGTCGCGGGCGACGAGCGTGTAGAAGTTGGCTGACAGGCCGGACTCCTTCGGCCGGAGCAGGCGGCCGAGGCGCTGCGCCTCCTCCTGGCGCGACCCGAACGACCCCGACACCTGGATGGCGACGGTCGCCTCGGGCAGGTCGACGGAGAAGTTGGCGACCTTCGACACGACGAGGACCTCCTCGCGGCCCTCGCGGAACGCCTGGTACAGCCGTTCGCGCTCGTCGACCGGCGTCGCACCGGTGAGCTTGGGGGCGTTGAGCGCCTCGGCGAGCTCATCGATCTGGTCGAGGTACTGGCCGATCACGAGGATGCGCTCGCCGGGGTGCCTGGCCACGAGCTGGCGCACCACCCCGAGCTTCGCGGGAGCCGTCGCGGCGAGGCGATAGCGCTCGTCATCGGCCGCGGCGGCGTACGACAGCCGGTCGCTCTGCGGCAGGTCGATGCGCACCTCGTAGCAGGAGGCGGGCGAGATGAAGCCCTGGGCCTCGATCTCCTTCCACGGGGCGTCGAACCGCTTCGGCCCGATGAGCGAGAACACGTCGCCCTCGCGGCCGTCCTCCCGCACGAGGGTGGCGGTGAGGCCGAGGCGGCGACGGGCCTGCAGCTCGGCCGTGAGCTTGAACACCGGGGCCGGCAGCAGGTGCACCTCGTCGTAGACGATGAGGCCCCAGTCGAGCGCGTCGAGCAGCGCGAGGTGGGCGTACTCGCCCTTCCGCTTGGCCGTGAGGATCTGGTAGGTCGCGATGGTGACGGGCTTGATCTCCTTGATCTGCCCGGAGTACTCGCCGATCTCGTCCTCGGTGAGCGAGGTGCGCTTCAGCAGCTCGTCGCGCCACTGGCGGGCCGAGACGGTGTTCGTGACGAGGATGAGGGTGTTGGTCTGGGCCGTGGCCATCGCGCCGGCGCCGACGAGCGTCTTGCCGGCGCCGCAGGGGAGCACGACGACGCCCGATCCGCCCTCGAAGAAGTTGGAGACGGCCTTCTTCTGGTAGTCGCGCAGGCTCCAGCCCTCTTCGGCGAGGTCGATCGCGTGCGGCGTGCCCGGCGTGTACCCGGCGAGGTCCTCCGCGGGCCAGCCCAGCTTGACGAGCTCCTGCTTGAGCGCCCCGCGTGCCCACGGCTCGATGAGGTACGTCTCGGGCGTGGGGTGCCCGATCAGGAGCGGGGCGATGCGCTTGGCGTGCGAGATCTCCGTGAGCACGGGCTGGTCCGTCGATCGCAGCACGAGCTCGCCGTCGGCGTCGCGCTCGATCACGAGGCGCCCGTAGCGCCCCACGGTCTCGGTGATGTCGATCGTGACCGTCTGCGGCACCGGGAACTTGGAGTACTTCTCGAGCGTCTCGAGCATGTCGGATGCCTCGTGCCCGGCCGCGCGCGCGTTCCACAGTCCCAGCCGGGTGATCCGGTAGGTGTGGATGTGCTCGGGAGCACGTTCCAGCTCGGCGAAAACGGCGAGGTCGTGGCGTGCATCCTCGGCGAGCGGGTGCGCAACTTCGAGCAGCACCGTGCGGTCGCTCTGGACGATCAGGGGTCCGTCTGACATAACCGTCAATCCTACCGTCGCTCGCCGGATCATCCGTTGCGCATCGGCGGCCTCGATGGATGGTGGCGGGTGCGTTAACGCGCATTTCGGGGTCGAGGTGCGCGTTGTGGCACCCGTCGTGGCTGTGGATGCGCCGATTGGTTCCCCGTCGGGTGTCGGCGGGTGCGTTAACGCGCATTTCGAGGTCGAGGTGCGCGTTGTGGCACCCGTCGTTGCTGGCGCAGGTCGAGGTGGGCGTGACGGCACCCGCCGCGCTACGCGATCCCGTCGATGCTCGAGAGTGGAAGGGTGCGCTCGATGTCGGCGCGACGATCGCGGGCCCGCACCCGACCGTTCGCCACCGAGGTGGGCTCGAGCAGGTAGTCGGCGACGGTTCCGCCCGGCATGCGCACGCTGACGGTGAGCGTGCGCTTCTCGCGGATGGCGGCCTCGATCTGGCGGGCGAGGAACGCCTGGTCCGTCTCGCCCATCTCGGCATCGGCTGCGCGCAGGCGCACCACGAGGTCGACGAGCGGGTCGGCCTTGACCACGGGCGCGGGACGTCGCACGGTGCGCCGGGCGATCTGCACGATCTGCTCGTCCTCGTTCTCCGCGGCGACCGGGTAGCGCGCGTCGGCGAGCGCCCAGAACACGACGCTCGGCTCGAACCGGCTCGTGACGCGGTGGCGGCCGGTGCGCACCAGCGCGAGTGCCGACAGCGTCTTGTCGACGGCGATCTGGCCGATGACGGACTCGTCGTCGGAGCGCACGTAGCTGCGGTCGGAGTCGTGTCCGGTGGTGGCGCCGACCCGGACGCGACCGTAGCGGGCCGCCGTCTCGCTGATGAGGTAGCCGAGCGGTTGCGGCATTCCGGTCAGGGAGATCTCGCTGAGGAACGTGAGCATCGACTCGGCGGTCTCACCGGCCGCCAGGCCCTTCTCCACCGAGGTCGCCGTCACCCGGTAGCTCGATGCGAGTTCCCGGCTCTCGACCGTGGCCATGGTACGCAGGCGGGCGTCGAGTCGCGGGGCCAGCGGTCCAGGGGAGATGATCGTGAGGTCGTGCTGCAGGTAGACCCGATCGACCTCGCGCGGCAGCAGGCCGTCGAGTGTCGTCGCCGCAGCATCCTGCTCGCCGCGGAGGACGAGGCTGCCGACGGCAGCCGGGACGCCCCCGGAGGTGATGCCGAGGATCTCGGCCTCACGCGAGAACTCGTCGAGCCGGCCTTCGAGCGTGGCGCCGGATGCGGGGTAGAGCCAGGCGACGTAGGCCCGCAGCCCGCTGCCCCACGGCACTCGGGCGCTGGCGAGGATGTCGTGCACATCGGTGGGCATCGCGTCGTACCACGACGTCGCGAGCGCCAGCCAGCGTTCCCGTGTGGAGCCGGCCAGCCAGTCTCCTCCGGCCTCGGTCTGCATCCAGTCGTCGTTTCCGCGACCGACGAGTCCGGCGCGGGCGGCGACGCGGAGGAGTTCGGCGACGTCGTCGAGCGATACGGACATCGCGAGGGCGAGCCGCTTGGCATCGGGAAGGCTGAGCCCGCCCTTGCCGAGTTCACGGGCCGGCTCGGTGCCGATCGCCGCCACGAGCTCCGCCACGGCTGCGACGGTCGCGAACGCCCGCTCCGCTGCGCGAGCGTCGAGCATCCGTGTGTCGGCGCCGGTCTCGGCGACCGGGGTGGGCGGGAACGGCGCTGCGAGCTCCTCGAGGTCGGGCAGGTCGTCGTCCGGCCACTGCGCGAGCCGTTCGGCGACGGCCGTGAAGACAGCCATGCCGTCGGCATCCGCGCGGCAGAGCAGTACGGCCGACAGGGCGGCGGCGTTGGCCGCGACGTCGTCAGCGGAGATCGGTCCGTTCCGGAGGGTGGAGAGGCGTTCGGCGATGTCGGCGTAGGAGACGACGGCCCCGTCCGCCGCGCCGGCCTCCGAAGCGAGCTGCGCCGCCACTGCCAGGATGGCGAGGTGCGTGCGATCGAAGGCGCCGAGCGCGGCCTGGATCGACGCAGGGGCCAGGAGCGTCTCGGCGAGGTCGAAGAAGTCCCGGATGCCGGTCGTCGTCACACCGCGCGCACGAAGCGCGGCCACGAGAGCATCATCGCTCATGGATCGTGCGAAGGCGGCGAGCGCGATCATCGAGGCAGCGAGATCAGCTCTGCCCCTGGCGGGACTCGCGGGAACGGCGGATGCCCGAGATGACGATGAGGATGATCACCAGGATGAGGCCGATGGGCAGCGCCACCGCCGGGATCCAGTAGACGAAGATCCAGAAGCCCCGGCTGAGGTCCGACTGGCTGAGGCCCGTCGCCGTGCCGATGAGGATGGCGATGATCGCGAGGATGCCGAGGCCGATCGTGGTGGCGACCATCGTGGCCAGGACGCGCTCGACGCGGTGCTGGCGCATGTCGCTGGGTTCAGGGCTCACACGGTCAACAATACGAGCATTCGCCGTCATCGGCGCGCCTCGGCAGGGCTCCCGCCCCGAACGGGGTGGGCGCACTCGGTCCGACGGTTCCGGGTGCGACCGACGCACCCGGAGCGCATGGCCCTCTAAACTAGAGCCCGGACGGCGCCGCGATTCGGCGCGCCCACACACCAAGCGAGGTCAGTATGCCCACCGGCAAGGTCAAGTTCTACGACGATGAGAAGGGCTTCGGCTTCATCAGTTCCGATGACGGCCAGGAGGTCTTCCTGCACGCCTCAGCGCTGCCCGCCGGAGCCGTGGTCAAGGCCGGCAGCCGTCTCGAGTTCGGGATCGCCGACGGCAAGCGCGGCGCCCAGGCGCTCTCCGTGCGCGTGCTCGACGCCCCTCCGAGCCTCGCCAAGCTCAGCCGCAAGCCCGCCCAGGAGATGGCGATCATCGTCGAGGACCTCGTGAAGTACCTCGACGGCGTCGGCGGCGACCTGCGTCGCGGGCACTACCCCGACAGCGGCAAGACGCGCACGATCGCGGCCATGCTGCGCAAGGTTGCTGACGAGCTGGATGCCTGACACCGACGAGACGGCGAACGAGGACGTCCAGCCCGCGGCTGAGACGGTCTCCGTGGAGACCCCCGAGGATTCGGCGGCGAATGCGGAATCCGTCGAGGAGACCGCCGGTGCCCCTGACGCGATTGCGGATGGCGGCCCCGTAGCCGAGCCGTCGGAGCCGGTCGTCGACGAAGAGACGCCGGCGCCCGTCGCCGATGAGGTGCTCCTCGCCGCCGTCGAGCTCGCGCGGACCGCGCTCACCGAGATCACGCCGGCCGACACCATCGGCGAACCCGTCGGACACATCGTGGAGGGCGACAAAGCCCTGTCGATCCTGTTCGAGACGCGACTGGCCGGCTACCCCGGCTGGCACTGGACGGTGAGCCTCGGTCGGGTGGACGAGGCCGAGCCGACCGTGCTCGAGGCGGAGCTCATGCCGGGCGAGAGTGCCCTGCTCGCTCCCGACTGGGTGCCGTGGTCGGACCGGCTGGCCGATTACCGGGCAGCCCAGGAGGCCGTCGCAGCGGCGGCCGCTGAGGCAGACGAGAGCGACTCGGACGACGACTCCGACGACCTGGACGACGGCGAGGACTTCGACGACGACCTCGATGTCGACGTGTTCGGCGACGGCGCTCTCGACGACTCGGACGAGGACGACGACGACTCGGATGATGACGACGACGAGGACGACGACGACTCGGATGACGACGACGACGAGGACGACGACGACTCGGACGACGACGACGACGACGAGGACGACGACGACTCGTCGGACAGCGGCTCGGACGATGGTGAGGATGATCACGGCGACGACGACGGATCGGGCGGCTCGGACGACTGACCTCGCCTGGCTGACCT
>JBEVEO010000213.1:0-2872 GCA_040512695.1 Leifsonia sp.
TGCTCCGACGCTCCTCCCACACTCCCCGCGGATTGCTAGGCGCGCTCGGCGTGGCATCCGCTGCGGCCCTCGTCCTCGCCGGCTGCGGCGGAACCACCGGCGACGAAGGAAACGGCGACGCGACGACCGAACCCGGTGCCGCCGACGTCCCCTCGGTGTTCGGCGCCTTCGCGACCCCGCTCGAAGAGCCGTGGGACGGGGCCATCCACGCCGCGCTGGAATCCGCCGAGGAAGACGGCCTGATCACGTACGACCACACGGACAACCTGCACACCGCCGACGAGATGGAACGCGCGCTGCGCGACATCGCCACCAACCAGAAGCCCGACATCATCATCGGTGACGCCTTCGCCGCCGAGGACGCGGTGCGCGCCGTCGCCACGGAGTTCCCTGACATCGCGTTCGCGTTCGGCTCTGGCGGCGAGGAGCAGGCGCCGAACTTCAGCGTCTTCGACAATTGGATGCAGGACCCGGCCTACCTCGCCGGCATGCTCGCCGGCGGGCTCACCGAGTCCGGCACGATCGGCGTGGTCGGAGCGATGCCGATCCCCGAGGTCAACCGCATCGTCAACGGCTTCATCAGCGGGGTCGAGGAGACGAACCCATCCGCGACGGTCACGGTCTCGTTCATCAACTCGTTCTTCGACCCGGCCACGGCGAAGCAGGCCGCCGAAGCCGCGATCGCCGGCGGAGCAGACGTGCTGTTCGCCGAACGGGACGGCGTCATCGCCGCTGCCCAGGAGAACGACCTGCCGGTGTTCGGGATGATGGTCGACCAGCAGGACCAGGCCCCCGAGCACGTCGTCTCGTCGCTGCTCTGGAACATGCGCCCGACCGTCGACGCCATCGTCGAATCGGTCGTCGCCGGCACCTTCGAAGCGTCGAACCTCGCCGAGTACTCCTTCATGGTCAACGGCGGCAGTTCGCTCGCCCCGATCAACACCGGAACGTCGTTCGAGATCCCCGCCGACCTGATCGAGAAGGTCGAAGCCAAGCAGGCCGAGATCCTCGACGGCAGGTTCGAGACGCCCATCAACGAAGAAGCCCCCGCCGGCTCGACCACGATCGGCGAGTAAGCGCTCCGTGGATTCCAGCACCACCGGGGCGGCGTCGACCGGCGCCGCCCCGCACCCCACCCCGCTCGCCGAACTCGTCGACATCACGAAGACCTTCGGCGCTGTCGTCGCCAACGACTCGATCTCACTGACCGTTCTGCCCGGCGAGGTCCACGCGCTCCTCGGTGAGAACGGCGCAGGCAAGTCGACGCTGACCCGCATCCTCTACGGGCTCAGCCAGCCGGACAGCGGCGAGATCCGCATCGACGGCGCTACCACCCGGATCGTTTCGCCGGCGGATGCCATGGCCTCCGGCATCGGCATGGTCACCCAGGAGTTCTCCCTCGTCGACACGATGACGGTCACCGAGAACCTCATGCTCGCGGGCGTCGGGTTCGGCCGCATCTCCCGCTCCGACGCCAGGGGCCGTGTGCTGGCTGCCGCCTCCAGGATCGGCGTCACCATCGACCCGGATGCCATCGTCGAAACCCTGTCCGTCGGCGAACGCCAGCGGGTCGAGATCGTCAAAGCGCTGTTCCACGACTGCCGGGTGCTCATCCTCGACGAACCCACCGCGGTGCTCGTGCCGCAGGACGTCGAGTTGCTGTTCGAGTCCATCGAACGGCTCACCGCCGACGGTCTCGGCGTCATCTTCATCTCCCACAAACTGCACGAGGTCACCCGTATCGCCGACCGGGTGAGCATCCTCCGCCGCGGCAGGATCGTCGCCTCCCGCCCGGCGTCCGGCCTCGCCCCTCGCGACATCGCCGCCCTCATGGTCGGCTCGGCCGCGCTCGTCGCCGAGGAGTCGCCCGCCCTCGCCACGAGCATCGGACTCGAGCTCGACGACACGGCCTCTGCAGTTCCGGATGCTGCCACGATCCCGGATGCCGCGCCCGCGGCACCCGCCCCCCTTCACTCTGCCGAGCCGGCCCTCGCCCTCCGCGGAATCAGCCTCGGCACAGCGACGTCCACCGTGCTCGACGACATCAGCCTGAGCGTCGGTTCCGGCGAGATCCTCGGCATCGCCGGGGTGTCCGGCAACGGCCAGACCGAACTCGTCTCCGTGCTCTGCGGAACCCTGGCGGCGACCGGCGGCTCGGTGGCCGTCGCCGGAACGGACATCTCGCACCTGGACCCGGCCGGGCGGATCCGCGCCGGGCTCGGCCGGCTGACCGAGGACCGCAAGGGAAGCGTCATCCCGGCGCTCACCGTCGCCCAGAACCTCGTGCTTGAGGACCTCGACGGGTTCCGGCGCGGACCCTTCCTCGACCGACGTGCGATCCGCGACCACGTCGCCGGGCTCATCGAGCGCTTCGACATCCGCGCGCAGCCCGGCGATCCGATCCGGTCGCTGTCGGGCGGCAACATGCAGAAGGTGCTCCTCGCGCGGGCGATCTCCCGCAACCCGCGCGCGCTCGTGGCATCCCAGCCGACCCGCGGGCTCGACATCGGCGCCTGCGACTACGTCTACTCGCAGCTGCGGTCGCTCCGCGATGAGGGCGCCGGTGTGCTGCTCATCTCCGAAGACCTCGATGAACTCCTCGGCCTCTGTGACCGCATCGCCGTCATCTTCTCCGGCAGGATCATCGGCGAACTTCCCGCCGCCGAGGCGACGCACGAGTCGCTCGGCCTGCTGATGACCGGGCAGCGCGCGGAGGATGCCGCATGAGGGTCCTGCTCCGCGCCCGCGAATCCCGCTGGCTGGCCCCCGCTGCGGTGGCCGTCGCCGTGGTGGTGACGCTGCTGCTCACCGCCGGTCCGATCCGTCTGGCCGGCGCGAACCCTGTCGCCGCGTACCAGCGCTACCTCGTCAC